>CAZGKP010000128.1:0-11309 GCA_964526215.1 uncultured Candidatus Sumerlaeota bacterium | reverse complement strand
CGCAACCTGATCTTCCGTGCTGCCTTCAAATCTCCCCGAGGTGGCATTTACAAACAGGCAATTCGCAATCACTCCTCCAGGAGTTGTGAACTGGGCATCCTCCATAATTTGCCAAGAACCACGCGCCGAAGGTTCTTTAAAGATAGGTCCCTCGCAGCACCCAAAGGCTTTGAATACATTGTCCGGGTCAGAGCAGGCATCACCCAGGGCTATACTCGCCAGACCTACAATCATCAGAACAATCATCAGTCTCTTCATTCTGTCTACCTCCTTTGCTTACATAATTTGTAAGTAGACTATTTTTTGTGCCCCCGCTGAAAAGTAACAACTCAGCAGTGAAGGCACACCTATCTTCCTCTACCTTTATCCTCCTCCTCTCCGTATTAAATGGGAAAAATTCAAAGTTATTTTTTCCCCCTTTCTCAAGAACCTACTTTTAAGATGTTTCCCAAATTTATATTAATCAAGTCATAAAAGCTCCAGAAAAAGAAAATCAACGAACTAATAAAAAAGCCTCGCGCCTCTGTCAAGGAAAAAATGATGCCGAATTCTTTTTCCCGTAACTGTAGAATTTGAGTTAAATTGCCACGATTGTTCAGGATTTATAGTTTCGTTACATCTATCACCTGGGCATATCCGGGCTGCTGCAGAGGTTTATGACGCCGGTCAAAGTGTATGACAACATTAGTGGAATCGGCATCCATAACGGGCAAACCTGGAGTATGTTTTTCCCTTTCCACTATCTGAATCATCGCCAGCGCCCGCAGGATGCGATACAAATGCGCCAGACCCATTCCGTAAGGCACACGCCCCGAATCCGTAACCAGCTGCACCTGGTATTCCCTTTCAATGAGGAATTTAGATATCGAGGCGGTATAAATCACAGCTCGCTCAAATGCCTCGTAGCAATCTTGTGGCGCCGGAGCGGCAAGCGAATTGTTCAGACACAACGTCACCTTCTTTTTTTCCTCTTTTTCAAATTCCCGCACCATAATCTTACTTGACCTGGCAGAGACCTTCCAGTGAATGAATCGTGCACTATCTGTGGGCGTGTATTCACGAAGCCCATACAGACTAATGCCATGTCCCTTTCTACCGGTCTCGTATTCTCCAAGGTCAACTTTGGCGCCACGAAGAATGGGACGCACATCTATGATTTGTGGGTATACGAGGATTTCCTGACGTTGTTTTATGCTGAATGCCCGCTCAAAAAATCCAAAAGGGAACCGCGTTACAACTCTGATGCGCGAAAGTGCATAAAGCCCTCTGCGCGGAAATCTCACTTTATACGAAACCTTCTGACGGGCACCAGGGCTTATGTGAAAAAGATAGCAGACCCCCACCAGCTCACCCGATTCGACGTAATCCATTATGCGCAGAGAATACGATGACATCCGACGCTTGGTATTCTTTACTTCAATATGAACAATTGCCTCCTCAAGGGCGCTTATGTGGTGGGCTGCGAGTCGCTTTACCGTAATCTTGCGCAGCGAATTTGTTGATAAATATCCCGACAGGATAAAGAATGACAGCATCATTGACATAATCAGGTATAATAAATTTGTGCCTGTGTTTATGGCGGCAAAACCGATGAAAAAGGTAACGAGGACAAAGATAACTCCCTCCAGGGTGATGCGGTGTTCACGCCTGACCCCAAACCAATGCCGCACCCACCGGAAGAGTCTCACGTATGTTTTCCGAAACAAATTTGCCATTTTGCCCAACCCGACCTTCAGACAGGATAATCTGTGCAATCCGTGCAATCCCGTCAAAACCAGTAATTTTTAGACAGGATTGCGCGGATGACACGGATTTTTAAATCTGCGGAATCTTACCCAAAATTCAAAGAAGATGATGTGGCATTGCGAGAGAGGTGTCAATAATTGCTATTGGTCGGAGAGCATTTCGAGGAAGATGTCAAGGCGCAGCCGCGTGCGGGCATCAAGCGGTCCCGGTGCGTCTCCCTCAAGCGTGAGAATCGGTATATTCAGTGTGTGCCGGATAACTGTATCCCCTATCCCGCGATGACAGAACACCTGGACATAATGAATCAAACCGTTCACCTTCCGGCGCATAATCTCTCGCTTCAAATCCTCCAGTCTGAAAAAGACATCGTAAGGATAAGTGTAATGCAGGTATTGTTCAAGGAGTGAGTCGCATTCGTAAGGCATACTGAACTGGCGTTGCATTTCGTTTAATACAATCTCCACACCGCGTTCTGTAACGTGTTCCGTGACATAATCGTATAAGGCGGGGAAAATAGGCGGGACGCCTGCGAAACCGAGGCGAATGGAGGGATTTTTGTGTGGACGTCTTCGTGCTTCATTCAAGAATTCATCGAGACGGCACTCAAACTGCGCAGGGTCACCACCAAAATCGCTCGAAGATACGAGCCACAAGTGATTCTCGCCGCCGGTTACCTGTCCCGTTTTCCAGGTAAGTTCATCGAGGAGGCGTAACTTTTGTCGCAACGGGCGGATGCGAATCCGCACATCTTCGGCAGCATCAATTGTTGTGCCGAGTTCCGCCGCCAAGCGTTTCATCTCTGATGCAAGCAGCCCAGGGTTCCTATTATATGGGAAATTAAATGTCAGGATTGGCGGTCCGCCTGCTAAACGGAATGTCTCCAGCATAGAAAGTGTATTGGAGCAATCGCCCTGTGTAACAATGAGGAGTCTATCAACGGGAGCAAGTTCGCGAACCGCACCATATATGCCCTTAATCCAGGTGCAGATAGAGCGGGGATAGCCATCGAGTTCAGCTCGCCGAATAAGGCGGAAGGCATCCGGGTGAGTGATAAAGACATTATTCAAATCAACCGGGACAGCCTCCGCCGCAAGCAAAATTTCCACCGGTATAGTGGTGGTGAAACCAATTCGTAAACCACTCATTGTGTGTCCTTCAGGATTTATATACAACCCACCGATGGCGCGCCTTCGGCGTCATAAGTTGTGTGCATATCTTCTTCACTCTTCATTCTTCATCTCCATCTCCCTCTTCATCTCCATCTCCGTATCTTGCTTTTTCCTGCGCCATGCGACGAATTCAATTGCCCGTTTGTAAACCTTGTGTTTTTCATGCGAAAAGAACGTATTTGTTGCGTATATCGAGGCTAAGTAAGATGAAGACGAAGATGAAGATGGAAATGAAGAGTTATGAGGTAATATACGCGAGATTCCTTTCTGAATATAAGACATTATTTAAGACGCTGTGTATAGATAAAAAAACCAGCCAGAGATATCCGAAGTTTTTTGAACGCATTAGTATTTCCCGACTACGAATTTCACGAATTTTCTTTGACGATAATAAAATCACGGTATGCCCTCTGGTGCGACGCCAATCAAGTAAATATACCACGAAACGAACAAATTCTAATTGACCTCAACGCCTTACAGATTCCAGATATATTCGTATGTGGGGCGAGATGTGTGCGCCGACTCATTTTTTAGTCCTTTATCCGCCCATAGGCGATATTTTTTCAAAGACCCAAACTGTTACAAAATCTTGAACCTGTAGTCTAAACAGGCGAAGACTAAACCTTATTAGGATAGGGAGATTTCCAATATGATTCTTATGAAGATGTTCCTGGGTTGCACATTTATGCCTTTTCTTCTGATGGGCTTAACTGCGGCAGACGTAAAAAGTCCTGTCGTTGATGGGAGAGATGATATTAGCCCCAAAGAGTTTGTGAAGAAAAGCGAAGGGGTCTGGGAGATTGCCCCGCGCCGAACTTTGTTTCCATTCGATGAGGCTATCTATTCCTGGAACGCACGCCTTGGGGAGGGTGAGGGATTCAGGCTCTATGTGAAGATCGGCTTTGGGGGGTATAATTACTCGCCATGGCTTTATGCGGGTTTCTGGGGAGAAGTAAAACCTCGTGGAAAACAGATTACGACCACGTTCAAGGAAGGCGGGATTGAATATGACCACATCATCCTTAAAGAGAAGGCGTGTCTTTATCAGTTCAAACTTGTCAGTGAAGGTAAAAACCCGATAAGTGTCATCCCATCGCTTCACTTTGTTTACACAGATAATTCACCGGGGACAAAAACGCTTGCGCAATACAGTCCCAGGGCGAAGCGAAAAACCAAGGGGCGGATTCTGGATTTGCCACTCAAGCCGCAGTATGATGCCACCGGTAAATACATCAAGAATGCCTGCCAGTCGGCAGCGCTCGCTGCCGCTATGGAGTATCTGGGCAAGAAAGTCAGAGTGGAGGATATCGCCCCAATGACTTACGATGCGGAGTATAAAATAATGGGCATCTGGCCCCGCATAATCGGCACAGCGGCGCAACTGGGCTTCCCCGCATATATTGACAGGTTCAGGACCTGGGATTATGTAAAGGCAACTGTGGCAGAAAATAAGGTGATTCTCTGCTCGATCAAGATGCCCGAAGAGGATAAATATATTGACCCACCCTATCCCTCAATGAGCGGGCATATTGTCGCCCTGAATGGCGTAACCGATGACGGGAGAGTAGTTGTAACTGATTCCTCCCTTGCCAGAAGCGGCAGGGGATTTCGCTGCCAGTGGTTGATGCCCGATTTTCAAAAGGTGTGGATGCAGAATAAGGGCGGCATGGGAATGGTCATCTGCCCAATCACTACCTCGAAAATGAAACTCGTAACTGACCTTCCACCATTTAAGAGTCATAAAAAGGCACGCGAGGCTATCGCCATTAGAAGAGCCAAACGAAAGGAGAAAAATAATGAACGGAAACAGTAAAACGAAGTGGATTATGGTTCTTGCATTCTGGTCTGCCATTTCACTTTCTGCAACGTCGTTTGCCCGCGAGATTTATACATTTCAGGATGCCAATCTGACAATCACCGGCGCCGCGACAGACACGCAGATGGGTCGCATTTTCGCCACGGGCGACCTCGATGGCGATGGCGCAAGAGAAATTATCATCGGTAGCGCAATGTCGGATTACGGGAGTCGCAATAGCTGCGGCGTCGTGTATATATTCCGTGGTAATCGCCAGTGGCACGATTTCAAACAATTTTCACTCTCTTCTTCACAGGCGGATATAAAAATCGTCGGCGCTTCTAATTACGAATATCTCGGCAGAGGCGTTGCAGCAGGCGATGTTGACGGCGATGGCTTTGACGACCTGCTCATCGGTGTCGAGGGGAAGGACTTTTCTGGACGCAACAATGCCGGTTGCGTTTATGTCTTCAAGGGCGGGGCAAATTTTTTCACAACCTCATTTATAGATACTGCATCCATCCCCGGCGGGGTTTCATATTACACCATAAAAGGGGCAAGCGCATACGAAGGGATTGGCACATCGGTTGCCACCGGCGACTACAATCACGATGGGCGTGCCGACATCTTCATAGGTGCCGCACCTTTCGGTGCGGACGGCGTCGCTTATTCAATCATAAGCGGAAGCACATTCCCCACTGGTAGCACGAAAGACCTCGCATCCACATCAAATTTCTCGCAGAAGATAGAAGCCGCCGAGGCAATGGACACACTCGGCGCAGCGGTCGCATCCGGCGACCTTAATGCGGATGGTTATGACGACTTTGCCATCGGCGCCACAATGGCAGGACAGTTGACCTCAAAGGATTCCTGCGGGCGAGTCTATATCTTCTGGGGTTCGGTAAATCCACCAGAGGGCGAGACAATAAATCTCAAGACATCAAGTCCTGACATCCTTATAAAGGGGCGTGTAGATGCACCCGGTTCAGCCTCCGGCTCTGACTTTGACAACCTTGGCGGGAGCCTCGCCATTGCCGATGTGAACGGCGATGGGAAAAAAGACCTCATTGCGGGCGCGTCTGAAGACGAACTTGTCTGGACGGATACGCAAAATGATGAACCAGGGTTCGCCTATGTCTTCTTTGGAAAATCATCATGGTCATCGGTTATCAATCTGACACCTGCTACGCCCGGCGGGCAATCGCCGGCAGACCTGACCTTCATCGGTGCCATGCCTACATATCAGGGTGCAGGACATCGAGTGGCGGCGGGGGATTTCAGCGGAGACGGTATTGCCGAGCTCGCTATACTTGCCTGTAGTGCCGAACGCACCGGCTTCACAAACGAGAGCGGGACATTCGTTATCCAGTGCAGCGGTCTCGCCTCTGGCTCAATGCACTACCTCGCAGATGCCCCGGATGCTTATGCAATTTATGGCGGGCAAAATAACATATCTTCAGTGATGGCGCTTGGTGCCGGGGATATAAATGGTGATGGGCGAGACGAGCTCCTCATAGGAGCACCGTTTTATGACGAGGTAGGGAAAAATTCCTGCGGAGGTGCCTGGATGTTTCAGCTCTGGCGAAGAACCGCCGCCCGCCCCTCCTGGACACTTTATTAGGCGCTTAAGGCTCCGAGATCTACAATATTTTGTAGATATAACAGAATATCCAATATCGAATGTCCAATTCCCAATTCTCAATGAAAGAAAGAGATGTAAATAGCACTTTAATATACTTGGAAATTCAATATTGAGAATTCGATATTGGATATTTACTGCCCCGGAGAGGCATCTTCATCCGAGCATAGTCTCGGACTGATAATACTTTTAACCTTTACCCTTTTACTTTTTACTTCCTTTTGAATAATCTCTTCAGGCGAGCACGCAAGGTTTTGTCATAAGCCTTCTTAATCTGCTCGAGCTCTGAAATACGCTCTTCGCTGGATTTGCTCTTCTCCTCAAGTTGCAAAATCTGAACCTGTAGCTCACCGACAAGATTTGTCATTCCATCCAGTTCCTGTTTGAGTGTGTAAATTTCATCTGACAATTTTTGTTTCTCTTTTTCCGAGCGCTCAAGTAGCATTCTCTTTTCGAGGAGCTCCTTTCGTGTTTCCTCATAA
Organism: uncultured Candidatus Sumerlaeota bacterium; assembly: GCA_964526215.1. Lineage (GTDB taxonomy): Bacteria > Sumerlaeota > Sumerlaeia > MWCT01 > MWCT01 > CAZGKP01. Next base: position 4,478 of record CAZGKP010000128.1, on the reverse strand, counting down.
TCCTTGTGAGGGAGCGAAACCTCTTGTGGCGGCGCAGTGGCGAGCCTATCAGTTAGAAACGGGCTTACCCACAGCCCGCACAACGGATAATGGCTCCGCAACGACGTGCGGTACTCGAGGCGCAAAAATCCCTCTCCCGCCGCCGCATCGAAAAGCGGCAACTCATACAGGAACCATTTGAGGTCTTCTTCGTTCTTTCCGGGATTCAGATACTTCTCAAAAAGAACCTGTTCTTTTCCGTTCTGTATCAAAACGAGCGTGAAGCGGAAAAAGGCATCCGGTTTAAATTTATGTATCACGGGTTCAATCCCGATTCCGAAATTGATATATGCCTTTTCTTTCAGGGTTACGGGGAAGGTGAGTTTTGTATTCGGGAATTGCGCCAGTGCAAAATGTCTCTCTTTATTCAGGCTGAACTCATCACACGTAATTGGCTCAAGAGTCGCCTCTTCTGTTTCCTCCTTCGCGAGGGTGTGGAGGAGATCGAAAAAGCCGCCCGGCTCTCCGGCGTGCAGAACCCGCTGATGGCAGCCGAGCATCAGAATCTTTGAGTAATATTTCCTTATTGTCTCGGGGGAGATATACGGCAAATCAAGCACCGATTCATCGGGCTTGAGCCTGAAAGAATCGCGTTTCGAGATATAACCCTTCTGACTGCAATAGTTATACAAAGGTGTGCTGGGAACGGGATAAAAGATGCTAACAGATATGCACTCGGGATCTATCTTTTTATTAAAATCGTGTGTTTCCCGTGCCAGGTCCGCCGTCTCCAGAGGCAAACCAAGCATATTGGTTACGCACACCTTGATACCTGCCCTGTGGATGGCACTTACGGTCTGCAGGATTTTCTCATTCCCGACATTTCTATCAGAGATGCGCTTACGGAAAGCCTCATTTCCGGTCTCGATGCCAAGCGTGATAGTAGAACAGCCAGCCTTCCGCAAAAGCTCGAGCACCTTTGAATCCAGTTTCTCCACAGATGAGGTGATACTGAAGGGGAGATTGACCTGTGTACGATAGCGCTCGGCGAATTCGGCGAGCCAGTCTTTTGAGGTGGGAAAGATTTCATCCACAAAAAGGATACTTGAGAAATTAATACAGGCAAGCTGTTTCTGAATTTCGCTTATTATGTTTCCCACGGAGCGTTTGCGGATGTAGTCGCCCTTGCCTCGATAGATTTCCCTGATGTGTGGATAGGGGCAAAAGAGGCAGTTGTAATCACAGCCGCGAGATGCGATGACGGGTAGTGCACCATCCGTAATATCTATCAGTCGCTCAATGGCATAAAAGGAACGGTCGGGAAAAGGCAGTAAGTCGAGGTCCTGGATGAGATTACGCAGGGGATTTTTCGTAAACGTATCCGAAGCGGTCTTGACCCAGAAGTTGCGAATTGCGCCGTAGTCCTTTTCCCTGTAAAAGGCACTTAAGAAATCCACCAGTGCGCCTTCCGCCTCACCGATGACCAGACTATCAATGCCATCGAGGGCAATTACCGCCTCCGGGTCAACAGTTGCCATCAATCCCCCACAGCAAAAATGTGTTCCGGGAAATGCCTTCTTGAGCAAAGGTGCCAGGGCGGTGAGAAATGCGAATTGATTCGGCTGGAGATAGTAAAGAATAAACCCCGTAGGGCTCTCCTCGAGCCTCTGGATGAACGAAGCAACGTCGGGTTGCTCGTCCAGCATACAAACGCGGACATCAAACTCGCTGCGTTTTAGCATCGAGACGTAACCCCCCAACTCTACGAGCGTCTTATATTGCGCCGGTTCATTTATAGTGGGGTATATAATGAGGACATCGTTTCCCATTTTTCACCACCCATAAGAGAAGGTAAAAGTAAAAAAATAACCTCCCTCTTTATTCCCTTTTTTGCCCTTTATCTTTTGCCTTTTCAACTGTCCTGAATGAGGTCGCGGTTTCGATAGAGATACATTGCGCCGGAAAAGAGTGTGAGCACTGCGCAGTAGTAGAGCAAAACCCTGAGTCCCAGGAGATACCACCAGTCAGCCTCCATCTGCCGGACGATTATTTTATCCCAGTCTCCGGTGTATTGAAGGGTAGCACGGGCACAGATAAATATTAAGGTTGCTATGATGGTGATGACCTGCGAGACTGTCTTGTGTTTGCCCCATTTATCGGCGTGTATGATGCGTCCCTGTGAAACACCAAGCATCCTGAGTCCAGTTACGACAAATTCACGGCAAAGGATAAGTATCACAATCCACGCCGGGAATATGCCCATCTCTACAAAGCCGATGAAAGCCACCGTTACGATGAGTTTATCCGCCAGCGGGTCGAGGAGGCGTCCAAAATTCGTAACGATGTTATACTTTCGAGCAACGCGCCCATCTATAACGTCAGTAACCGAGGCGGCTATAAACACAAGGAATGCCATATATCGGAAAACTATGACCAGAACCGGATTAGTTGCGCGGTCCCCATATAGCAGGCACACCATAAAGAAGGGAATCATCAAAATACGGACAAGTGTTAATCTATTGGCTATATTCATCCGGGCGAATTTGCCTCCCCAAATTTGACTTCCTCTCGATATTGATTTGATTGTCGAACATAGAGGGGCAAAGTCAATCACAAAACCCTTTTCGTAGAACTGAAGAATAAAGAAATAGTTGACGACCACTGTCAGACTTTTCCTATATTTCTTGTCTCAATAGTGTTCGGAATCTCTTTAAGGCAATGTTAACTTTACCGATTCTTTATTATCACAAATTCTGTTCACCGCCAGCAGGGACGACTGATAAAGATGTATATATGGAGCCGGCTCGCCTGGAACGCCAGCTCCATCTGCTTAAAGTTCTCGGCTATCTGGGAATTACTCTTGAGGAATTTATGAACTGGTTTGAATCGGGCAAGAAACCGCGGGGGCGCTGCGTGGTGCTGACCTTCGACGACGGCTTTACGTATAATCTCACCAATGCCCTACCGATTTTGAAACGCCACGCCTTTGCCACCACTATTTTTGTAATCGCGGGTTACATCGGGCAGAGGATTAAATTTGACTACTGCGTCCACCCCAAAGGGGAAAACATACTTTCGGCAGAACGGATACGCCTCCTTGTCCGCGAGGGAATTGATGTCCAATCCCACGGGCTCTCACATAGAAGATTATCTGCCCTCCCGGATCCGCGGAATTAAGGCAAAATAATCCTGTTATGAATCACCGTCCCCTCAATATAGTGCGCATTATTACGTTTTTACCCATCGGTGGTGTGGAAAATTCCCTCCTGATGACCCTTCCACAGTTTGACGGGAGTCGTTTCCGCGTAAGTGTCTGCTGCACATACAGGCGGGGGGCTCTGGCTGATAGCCTGGAGGAGAAGGGGATTCCTGTGCACGTCTGCCGTGTGAGGTCGAGGCTACACCCGATTGACTTATGGAAACTCTCACGCCGGCTGAAGCACGAAAAGACCGATATTGTCCATACACATATGTATGCCAGCAATATAACAGGGGTTCTGGCGGCGAAGCTGGCGAAAATTCCGGTCGTTATCAGCCACATCCATTCAACCCACGAGTGGAACAGCCGCAACCGAATTCGTATGGAGAAAATTGTAGACCGCTTCAGAGATGGGTATATAGCAGTCTCTAACAACGTGAAGGAAGTTTTTCTGAAAAAGGCAGGGCTTACTTGCGCCGATAAGATAAAGGTTCTCCATAACATCGCCAGATTCACAGACAAAGAGGCTGGCGAGCCTAATCGGATACGCGATGAATTCGGGATTCCACCTCAAAGCCCCGTTGTCGGCACAGTGGCACGACTGGTTCACAAAAAGGGTCTGGATGTGTTTATCCGTGCGGCGGCAGAAATTGCTCATAGTTATCCCAATGTATATTTTGTGATTGTTGGCAAAGGCAAGGAACGCCGGAACCTCGCCCACCTGACCGCACACCTTGGTCTTAACCAGAGAGTTATCTTTACTGGCGAGAGAAGAGATATGGAGAATTTCTATACATTATTCACTACTTTTGTATTGAGCTCCAGGGAGGAACCGTTCGGAAACGTGCTCCTTGAGGCAATGCACTTCGAGGTTCCCATTGTGGCAACGGCAGTGGGGGGTGTTCCCGAGGTGATAACAAATGGTGAAACGGGACTGCTGGTGCCTCCCGACTCTCCCCTTGAAATGGCAAATGCTATAAAGAGACTTCTGGAATACCCAGCCCTGGCAGAGCGCCTTATCAAACAAGGCAGAAAACGTGTGGCTGATTTTTCCCCCACTAAATATGTTCAGAATCTTGAGCAATACTATGAGGAATTATGGGAAAAGGCGCTTGGCTATTAGCCAAACCTGCGGTGAGGTTGACACGAGCGGCTTGCATTGCTATGAATAAGGGCAGATTGCTTATTATAGAGGGAGTCTCTTGTGAAATTCCCGCAAATTATAATAGCGATACTCTTCTGGCTGGGACAGGTAAAGTTCTCGGTTACCATTATCAACAAATATATCGTATTTATGCGG
>CAZGKP010000127.1:0-11378 GCA_964526215.1 uncultured Candidatus Sumerlaeota bacterium | reverse complement strand
CGTCGATAGCCCTACCGTCCCCTCGGTAACAACGATGCCCATTTCATCCGCCAGTTCCTTTGTGAGTTTGGGCGTATGTGGGAGGAATTCGTGGAGCGGCGGGTCAAGCAGGCGAATCGTAACGGGCAACCCCTTCATCGCCTTTAAGATTCCTTTGAAGTCCTTCTTCTGATAAGGCAGGAGTTTCATAATGGCTTTGCGTCTGGCTTCGGTGGTTTCGGCGACAATCATCTCGCGCACAGCTTTTATGCGCTCTGGTCCAAAGAACATATGTTCGGTTCTTGTAAGCCCGATGCCTTCTGCGCCGAATGTGCGCGCCTGTGCGGCGTCGCCGGGCGCGTCGGCATTTGTGTGAACGCCGAGCTTGCGTATCTCATCGCACCAACCCAGGAACGTTCTCATATCTTTATTCTTGCGCGGGTCAATAACGATAAGGGGCAGCGCGCCCTCATAGACAACGCCCTTTGTGCCGTTCAAGGTAATGACATCGCCCTCTTGATAGCTCTTGTCACCGATTGTCATCCGGCGTTTGGCATAGTCAATGTGTAGTGCGCCGCAACCGACTATGCAGCATTTGCCCCAGCCTCGCGCAACGAGTGCGGCGTGGGATGTCATTCCGCCTTTTGCGGTGAGTATCGCCCGTGCGGCGTTCATCCCGTGAACGTCTTCGGGGCTTGTCTCATTACGCACCAGCACAACCTTTTCACCGGCATTGCCAAGTGCCTCTGCGCGGTCTGCAGAGAAGACAATCTTGCCGGTTGCGCCCCCCGGTCCCGCTGGCAGACCCTTTGCAAATGGCTTGTACTTCTTCTCCTCGTCCGGGTCAACCATCGGGTGGAGGAGTTCATCAATCTGGTCAGGGCGGACACGCATAATGGCTGTCTCTTTGTCAATCAATCTCCCCTTAACCATATCAACCGCCATCTTGACAGCCGCCGGACCATTGCGTTTGCCGGTGCGCGTCTGGAGCATCCATAGCTTGCCGTCCTGGATGGTGAACTCTAAGTCCTGCATATCCTTGTAATGCTTTTCGAGTTTATTGCGAATGGAGTAGAGCTGTTTATATAGTTTCGGCATACCCTTTTCCAGCGAGGGCATATATTTATTTTGCTCGGTCTTTATGCGTTCGTTAAGGGCGTTAGGTGTGCGGATGCCCGCCACGACGTCCTCGCCCTGCGCATTAACCAGCCACTCGCCATAAAACCAGTTCTCGCCGGTTGCGGGGTTACGTGTGAAGGCAACGCCTGTCGCGGAAGATTCACCCATATTCCCGAAGACCATTGCCTGGACGCTGACGGCGGTTCCCCACTCATCGGGGATGCCCTCGATGCGGCGATAGGCAATGGCGCGCCTGCCGTTCCACGATTGAAATACCGCACCGATTGCGTCCCAGAGCTGCTTTGTGTGATTGTCGGGAAAAGGCTTGCCGAGCACCTTCACTATCCGCTTTTTGTATTCACCACAGAGCCACTTGAGGTCCTCAACCGTCAGGTCGGTATCGGACTTGTAGCCTTTTTTCTTTTTAAGTTTATCCAGCATTTCATCGAGCTGGACGCGGATGCCACGGTCGTTTTTCGGCTCGATGCCGGCGGCTTTCTCCATTACAACGTCCGAATACATAGTGATGAGGCGGCGATATGCATCCCAGGTGAAGCGCGGGTTTTTGGTCTTTTCGATAAGACCGGGTAACGTCTTTGACGTAAGCCCAACGTTCAGTACCGTCTCCATCATTCCCGGCATAGATTGACGCGCACCCGAGCGCACCGATACTAAAAGCGGATTTTTCGGGTCGCCGAACTTCATCTCCATAATCTTCTCCACGCGCACCAGTGCCTTTTCCACCGCTCCCTTTAAGCCGCGTGGATACTTCTTTTTATTCTCGTAATAATAGGTGCACACATCAGTGCTGATAGTGAAGCCCGCAGGAACAGGGATGCCGACCCTCGTCATCTCGGCAAGGTTAGCGCCCTTGCCGCCCAGGAGATTTTTCATCTCTGCCCTGCCATCTGCCTTACCGGCTCCAAAGGAATAGACATACTTTGGACTCATAAAAAACTCCCTTCTTAAATATTGGTTTTATGTTGCAAGGATTAACAATATCTCCATTTGTCCGTTGTCCGTTGCCCGTTGGATGTTCGGTGTTCAAAGTTAAATGTTCAAAATTCACAGTTCACTATTCACTATTCTCACTTCAACGTTTTGCCCATTAGGGCAACATTTATCGCCAACGGCAAACTTTTACCTTTCACCTTTTTGCTTTTACCTTTTTACTTTCACCTTATCCCAGTCCGGTTTTTCAGCAAAATAAGCAAGGTGTGTTATGCAGCGACAATCTGATGAGCCAAATTTTTTTACGAGGACTTTTGCATCTGGATTACGTAAAATACGTAGCGTTTAGGGAGCATTCTTTTCGTGCCGTTGTCAAATATTTTTTCACTCCGACAACGCGGGCGTGCTGGAGCAAGTAATCAATATGCCAGTGAAGGCGCTTTTCCCTGCGCAGATGGCGGGCGATGCGCGCCGTAAGTCCATTCATCGCACTCCCCGTGTAGACGTACCATCCCGCCGGAAAGTCAAACGTCCCCAGCTTTCCCACACGGATGCGCCGCGCCTCATTCAGTCGAATCAATAATTGATATGCCCCAGTCTCTCTCATAGTCGCTATATTACTTTTCTTACTTGCGACCCGAACAAAATTAACAAAGAAAGGCAGGGCGGGGTAACACTTCAACATTCATTGACTCTTATGACTTTTGGGCGGGAATTTTCTTATGGTAGTCTTCAATAGCCGCTTTCAGTCCCTCTTCTGCCAGAAGTGAGCAATGCATCTTTATGGGGGGCAAACCTCCCAGCGCCTCCACCACGGTCTTGTTGGATATCTCAAGCGCCTCTTCGATTGTCTTGCCCTTAACGAGCTCGGTCACCATAGATGAAGTTGCGATGGCTGCGCCGCATCCGAAGGTCTCAAACTTTATATCCGTGATGACATTATCCTTCACCTTGATATAGATAGCCATAATGTCCCCGCAAACGGGGTTCCCCACCCTCCCGACGCCATCGGCATCCTCCATCCTGCCAACATTTCTCGGGTGCATAAAATGGTCCATTACTTTTTCGGAGTATTCCATTTTAATCCACCTTCCCTACCTTTTCCAAATGGAGACATCGCCCGGAGTTTTTTGACAATCTGCGGCAGGACTTCTATCACCCGCTCTATATCCGCATCGGTATTATCACGCCCCGGACTGAATCTCAAAGAACCGTGTGCCACCTCCGGCGGAATTCCCAGGGCAAGCAACACGTGTGAGGGTTCCAGGGAATCCGATGTGCAGGCAGAACCTGAAGATGCAGCGATTCCTTCAAAATCAAGGTTCAGGAGCATTGATTCCCCTTCGACATATTTTATACATACATTCAACGTGCCTGCGAGCCTCATTTCGGGATGCCCATTTACAATTACATCATCTATTCTTTCCAATATCCCTTTTTGTAATTTATCCCGCAGAGTTTTCACTCTCGCTTCACTATCTTGGGCTTCCTTCATAGCGATTTCACAGGCTTTCCCAAGCCCGACAATTCCAGGAACATTTTCGGTTCCCGCCCTTTTCTTTTTTTCATGATGACCGCCGTGAATAAGGCTCTCAATCTTTGTTCCCTTCCTGATATAGAGGGCGCCAGCTCCCTTGGGTCCATAAAACTTGTGTCCTGACATTGATAAAAGGTCTATCCCAAGCTCATTTACATCTACTGGAATTTTCCCAACGGTCTGGACAGCATCTGTATGGAACGTAATCCCCCGCTCTTTGGCAATCTTTGAAATTTCTTCAAGCGGCTCAATTGTCCCTATCTCATTATTCGCGTGCATAATCGTAATCAGGATAGTCTTATCCGTAATTGTGTCCTTGAGTTCGTTCAGGTTTACGATGCCGTATTTATCCACACCTACGTATGTTACCTCAAACCCTTGTTTTTCAAGCCATTTGCAGACATTAAGCACTGCACTGTGTTCTATTTTAGAGGTTATTATGTGATTGCCCTTTTTTTTATTTGCATAAGCAATTCCCTTAATAGCGAAGTTATTGGACTCCGTGCCCCCTGAGGTAAAGATAATTTCTTCAGGGTCAGCATCAAGTATTTCTGCCACTTTAGCTCTCGCCTCAGTAATGGCTTTGCGAGACTCTTTTGCCAGTCTATACATGCTGGAAGGATTGCCATATAACTTGCGGAAATAAGGCATCATTGCTTCTATTACCCTTGGGTCCGTTGGCGTAGTGGCATTATGGTCTAAATATATGAACCTTTTCATATCGTCATTCCCCTCTTATCACTTAAATTGACCCGGATGCTTGCATCCACCCACTGATGGCGCGCCTTCGGCTTTATCCTGTAAAGGTTGCAATCCAGTCTCCGATATAATGAGTTACGATTATGACAAAAACTGCAATAGCCAGATGTTCAAGAATTATCCGGTAAGGCTTTGCCCCCTGTCGCTTTGCGAGATACAGGCTAAATACTGTCAATAAACATAACCCCCATATCACACATACAAAAATTGCCACAGAGAGTTGAAAAAGTAAAATCGGAATTATGAACGTTCCTGAAAAAACAAATTTAGAAAGGAAAGTGGAAATTGTTGATTCCCAGATTTCCCTTTCGGAATGTTTATTCTCCGATTCTTCGGAAATATGGATTCCCATTGCATCTGAAAGGGCATCGGCGATAGCTATTATGAGAATGCCTCCGATAACGACAGACCTTGAATGGGTTCCCGAATTTAAGCCCACAATCAAACCCAGAGTGGTGATTATGCCAGAGGTCAAGCCAAAACTAAAACCTACTTGGAGCGAGTGTTTCATAGCAATGTCATTCCACCAATTGACCCGGATGCTTGCATCCACATCATATTGCAAAATATGCGAGATTTATCGTAAATTCTAATGACCTCGACCTTTAGGCCTGCGCTTCGCTCAGTGTGATGAACCCTTCATCCCTCCCAAACATCTCCACTTCATACACATTCCAGTGACCCGGATGCTTGCATCCACCATCGCCTGTAGTGCCCTCCGGGCAGATTTGATGATTTCTTCTACTATACTCATTTCCCCGCATTGCGTGACCCATATTTCTCAAGGGCACCATAAAACGCTTTCCAGAACGGGTCTATTATGGGATGCTCAAGTTTTTGCTCCCGCCCCTCCTCTATCAGGACTATTCCCTTCTCCAGTTCGGTCATCTCTCCCACAATCGAGGACTTAATGGACTTTTGGGTCAATGCCTCTACCACCGCGCGCGCTTTGTCCTCGCGACACAGGATGATTAATGTCCCCTCGCTAATTGAGGCGTAGGGGTCTATGCCAAAATATTGACATATTTCAGTTACACACTCTTCCACCACAATTTTATCCTTCTCTATCCTTGCTCCCAATCCAGCAGCCCGAGCAATCTCATATAAGCCACCCCATATTCCACACTCGGTGGCGTCATGCATAGCACTCACACCTTCTTCCCTCACTCCAACGCTTATGGCGGTCAGGGCGTCCTCTACCACCGACATCTTGTAAAATATTCGCTGTGCCGTCCGGCTAAAGTCAGAGCCGAAATTCTCTTCGATAAGATGGGGAAACATTGCAGAGAAAATCCCCACCGCTTCTATTGCCGGTCCCTTGGTTATGATTATTTTATCACCGCTTTTGGCAAATTTTGGGGAGACATATCTATTTTTGGAACCCAGCGCTATTACGGTTGCGCCCCCCACCATTGGGTAATGGCAATTTTCATACCGCGCCGCATGTCCACACACAACAGATATACCCAGCTTTTCACATTCATAATGGATGGTCCCCCAGACTCTTTCCAATTCTCCTTTAGTCATCTCCATAGGGAGGTTGAGGTCTATGGAGAGGAATTTAGGGGCAAGCCCGGAAGTCGCAACATCAGAAACCAGGATATGCAAAGCAAACCAGGCGGCTTTCTCCCAGCCATATTCAGGGACAATAAACACCGGGTCTGTTGTCAATGCCACTGCCCACCGATGGCGCGCCTTCGGCAATCGGCTGGTTATCATTTTGGCAGATGGGACAGTCCCGGTATGAGCGCTAAAAGAAAGTGAACAAATATCCCAGGATTAGTGAAAGCGAGATTATAACTCCTAAGTAAGCCAACAAGATTTTAATTCCATATTCCTTTCGAATAACCAGAATGGTGCCGAGACTCGTAACGGGTCCGACTATAAGGAGCACCATCCCCGCTCCGATATTCATCCCTTGTGATACGAAGGCGTGAACCAGAGGGACGCTCGCCGTGGAACATATATACATCACAAGCCCGAAGATGAGGCTGAATAGATAACCGAAGCCACCGCCAAAATGATTGCCGATGAATCTCCCAATCGGAGCGATTGTGGCGACCAACGCCGCCAGAACCAGTCCTAAAAGCATCTCCGGTCCTATCTCCTTTACCATATCCACAAACGCATATTTCAGGACAGAACTCATCCGCTCTGTGATGCCCTTTATATGTTCTGCATCGGGTATATATTTCTCCGGCGCATCCTTAAAGGTTTGCTGGCAGTGAGTGGAGCAAAAGTAGTAATTCACTCCACGATACTCCGTCTTCAATCCATTGCACCTGTCCACGTTCATCCCACAAATAGGGTCGGTTGCGAGCGCTCTATTATGAGAACAGAGAGATGCGGTTACCCCCTTCGGTTTGAACTTAATCAGGTTGCCCACAGTGCCCATAATCAGCCCCATCGGAATAACGGCGAAGAATATAAAGATGGTGAATTTTATCCCCAGGAGTGCGTAGCAGACTAAAAGTGCGGATATGGAGGTTGCCGGCGTTGCGACTAAAAACGCAAGCACCGCCCCCAGCTTTGCCCCTTTCTGATGAAAGCTCACGGCTACCGGCAGAGAGCCTATGCAACAAATTGGTAAGAGTGTCCCGGCGAATGTCGCATAAAGAAGCGGCTTTATGCCCTTGCCGCCAAGATGCCTCTCCACCAATTTAGCGGGCATAAACTCGTGGATTAAGCCGCTAAGGAAAAACCCTATCGCCAGAAAGGGCAATACCTCAATGACGTAGTTTTTGAATACTGTAAGAAAATTGACTATCATACCCGCACCTCCCATGAGCAGCACTTCTTCAGATGGTGCTCGCAGAAGAGCATTGCCCGGGAGAACTGACTATTATTCAGACTCTACTGGAGTGGACAACCTATTTAATTCTTCGAGCAAGCCCTTGAGGTCAATTCCATATACCCTGCAGACGTCGCCGATTTTCAGCATCCCCATCTCGTATGCAGCCATCGGGCACCCCAGACAGGGCAATCGGAATTTTGCTACGATTTTAGCCATCTCGGGCGATTTAAGAATCTCGCCCAGTGTTGTCCCCTCCGTGATTTTCTCCGGCATAATCTCTTTCCCCTCCTGTTAAAGTTAAATTTGACAGGTTTACCCGCCTCAGGAGGGATAACAGGATTGAGCCGCCTGCGGCGGAATCATCATCCTGCAAATCCTGTCCATCCTGTCTAATGACTCGGATGTTTGCATCCACAAAAACCAATCTCTTTTTTTGCCAGAGTTGGATTTTTCTGCTCGTCTCACTTGATGCCGCCCGCTATCAGTTTGCTTATGCCATCGCTGGTTATTATGCCGATGACTTTTTGATTCTCATCTATGACGGGCAAAGCAGAGATGTTATATTTTGCAATTTTTTGCGCCGCATTATCTATCGGTTCGCCTAAACGGGCAGTTATAACTTTTTTAGTCATTATCTCGTCTATGCAGTCATATTTGGTTGCGACCGCTTTGGATATATCCCAGGCGGTTACAATCCCCACCAGCTTATGTTCTCTCGATACCACCGGCAAATGCGTAATTTCCCTGGTTATCATCATCTTCGCCGCCTCTTGTATGCTGGTGCCCTCTCTTATCAACGGTACATCTTTTAACATCACATCCTTTACCGAGATGCTCGAAAGGAAGTTTTTGATAACATAGGTCAGCTGCCCGGTCTCAAGGAAAAAGGCATCGTGCCCATAATTGGAATTTATCTCCACATAGCTGACATCAATCCTGTTGCTGGTGAGCGCCATCACAATCTCTTTTGCCTGATATGGCGGATAGAGCCAATCAGATGTGATAGCGATTACGAGAAATTTTGCCCTTATGCCTTTTAATCCTTCAGCAAGAGAATTATTTTTTGTGATGTCAAAGTAGTCTATTGCCTTTGTGATGTATAGATAGGAGTTTGCATCAAACCTCTTAATAAAAGTAGAGCCTTTGTAATGGAGGTAGCTTTCCACCTGAAAGTCGGTGGAGAAATCGAAACCAAAGGTCTCTTTATCCTGGAGTTTTCTGCCGAATCTTTGATACATCGAGGCATCGCTTAAGTATGTAATGTGTCCAATCATCCTTGCGAGGGCAAGTCCCACCGATGGTACGCCATCGGCGTCATAATCGCCATTGTTCCAGTTTGCATCAGACATAATCGCCCTTCTGCCGACCTCATTAAAGGCAATCTGCATAGGGCTTGAGCGAGCAGTGGTCGCAATCGGAATGGCTAAACGAACCTTATCTGGATATGAAACGCACCACTGCAAGACCTGCATTCCGCCCATAGAACCACCCACTATCGCAAAGAGATATTTTATACCGAGGTGGTCAATCAGTCTCTTTTGCGCATTCACCATATCTGTGATTGTCACGAATGGAAAATGTGCCCCATAAGGTTTCCCTGTCTCAGGATTTACAGACGTGGGACCGGTGGAGCCTTTGCATCCACCGATGACGTTGGAGCATACTATGGCGAACTTTTCCGTATCAAATGCCTTGCCGGGACCAATCATACCGTCCCACCAACCCGGTTTTTTTGCCTCCTTGTGCCAGCCAGCCGCATGGGCATCACCGGATAGGGCATGGCATATCAATATCACGTTACTCTTATCCCTGTTAAATTCCCCATAGGTCTCGTAAGTAAGCGTTACAGGCGACAACATCCGCCCGCTTTCAAGGACAAGTTCATCAAAGGTGAAATATTTTGTTTCGACCAATCCAATGCCATCTTTCATAATGCTCACTCCGGAAATTAAAAGAGTCAGTTGTCCGTTGTTCGGGGCTGTGCCTTGTCTTGAATCCCTGCCCCTTTGGTGAATATAAAGTTGTCTTTTGCCTTCACAGTGGTTTGTTTACTACCCGCAGAAATTGATGCCAGCGCCTCTAATTTGTTTACTCTTTCCTCAATTTTTTCCTGCTGCCTTGCCAGAAACTTTATGGCATCGGCTATCGGGTCGGGGAGTTTTGAATGTTCCAGGGCTTGAATCTCCCTTGCAGAAAATCCCTTTCCGATTCTCCCCGGAACACCAACCGCAGTCGCTCCTGCAGGCACATCCCGGATAATTACTGAACCCGCACCGATCTTTGCACCAGCACCAATGGTAATTGCACCTAAAACTATCGCACCTGCCCCCACCACCACATCATTTCCCAGAGTGGGGTGTCGCTTCTTCTTCTCCAGACTGGTGCCCCCCAGCACAACACCCTGATACATCAACACGTCATCGCCGATTTCGGTGGTTTCACCTATCACAACCCCCATTCCGTGGTCTATAAAGAAACGCCTGCCGACTTTAGCTCCGGGATGAATCTCAATTCCCGTCAACCAGCGGCTTATGTGCGAGATAAATCTTCCAATGAAAAGCAGCCTCTTCTGCCAGAAGAAGTGGGCGATTCTGTGCAACCAGATTGCGTGCAATCCCGGATAGCACAGTAGAACCTCCAGAATGCCCCTTGCCGCAGGGTCTTTGGCAAAGACGCTCTGGATATCTTCTCTTATTCTCTTAAACAAACCAATCACCCCCAACAAAAAGTAAAAGGTAAAAAGGAAAAAGGGAAAAGTTATCCCGGATTTCTCTCATCTTTTGTCTTTTGACTTTTACAATTTCCATTTTGCAATTTACCTTTTACCTTTTTACTTTTACCTCACTTTCAGCGCTTGTTCTAAATCCGTTAGAATGTCATCAATATGTTCAATCCCGATGGATAATCGGATAAGCTCTGGACTCAATCCGCAGGCGCGTTGTTCTTCTTCGCTCAATTGCGAATGTGTGGTGCTGGCGGGATGCAGCGCCAGACTCTTTGCATCTCCCACATTTGCAAGATGGGAAAAAAGCTTAAGGCTATTGATAAACTTTTCACCCGCCTCTTTGCCTCCCTTAATTCCGAAGACCACCATACCGCCAAAACCATTCTTCAGGTATTTACATGCAAGCGGATGTGCAGGGTCATCCTCGAGACCGGGATAACGCACCCATTCAACCCTCGGGTGCGACTTCAGGTATCGCGCTACCCGAATTGCATTTTCACAATGCCTGTGCATCCTCAATGGCAACGTCTCTATTCCCTGGAGGAACATCCAGGCGTTATCGGGCGAGATGCACGCCCCCAGGTTCCGAAGCGCCACCAGCCTCATTCTGACAATAAAAGCCACCGGATTCAGGTCGCCAAGGTCGTGGGCATATCTTATTCCGTGATAGCTCTCATCAGGTTCGTTGAACAACGTAAATTTCTCATCCTGCCAGGTGAACCTGCCGGAATCTACGACTATCCCCCCGATGCCAACGCCGTGTCCGCCCAACCACTTTGTTAATGAATGGACGACAATATCTGCACCATACTCTATCGGTCGCAATAAATAAGGGGTTGTAAAAGTCGAATCCACAATCAGAGGAATGTTGTGCCGATGCGCAATATCCGCCACTGCCCCAACGTCGGTAAAGTCCAGAACCGGATTACCGATAGTCTCTACAAAGATTGCCCTCGTTTTTGGCGTTATGGCTTGTGCGAAATTGTCCGGGTTCTGGGGCGTTACAAACTTCACCGTTATTCCGAACTGTGGCAGGATATTATTAAACATTGTATACGTTCCGCCGTAAAGATTATTTGCCGAGACGATTTCATCACCCGATGCGCAGATATTTATGACGGAATAATAGATTGCTGCCGTTCCGGATGCCACGGCTAATGCAGCCGCACCGCCCTCCAGAGCCGCAAGGCGCTTTTCCAGAACTTCCTGCGTCGGGTTCATAATGCGGGTATAAATATTTCCCATCTCCTTTAAGGCGAACAGATTAGCAGCATGTTCGGTGTCCTTAAAGAGATAAGAGGTCGTGCGATAGACAGGGACCCCTCTGGCAAGAGTTGTCGGGTCGGGAACCTGACCGGCGTGCAATGCCAGTGTCTCGAATTTGTAATCAGTCATTTCGTTCTCCTTCATTTGTAACAAGTTAGATTTTTGACAAGATAACAGGATTATGTGTCTGTAGGGCATCTGTAAGACACATCGCCGATAAGTTAATTTTTCCAGTACTGCTCGGCACC
>CAZGKP010000126.1:9453-11382 GCA_964526215.1 uncultured Candidatus Sumerlaeota bacterium | reverse complement strand
ACGGCGGCACGTTGGTTATTTTGCCCTTACCTTGGCGGTTATTAATCTTTGGAACTATAGTTCTGCAATGGCATTTTTCAGGGAGCGATTCGGGGGGCGGCGTTGGATTTCGCTCGTGGTGGGGCTTTTTTTACTGGTGCTGCTCATTGCCTTCAGTAAAACTCTTACTTCCGGGGCATTTTTCAGTGTCCTCGGCGTCAATCGTCCCTTCGGATTCGGTGTGCAGAAATCGCGCTACCCCTGGTATTGTGCAGAGTTTATGGAATCCGCGGGGGTGAGCGGGAATCTGTTTAACGGTTACGATGTTGGGGGGTTTTTATTATATCGCCTCACGCCGAAGGTCAGACCCTGCATAGACGGGCGCGCCGAACCCTTTCCGCCAACACTTGTCGAGCGCCACTGGCGCATTATTGTGGGCGATGAATCCCCCGAACCCTTCCTCGAAAAATACCAAGTTACGCTTGCCCTTATAGATTACGACGACCGGCATTTACTGAGGCATTTCAGGCAGGATAGCTGCTGGGTGCTGTGTTACGTTGGCTATAAAAGTGCGCTGTTTTTGAAGCGCACAGAGAAAAATGCATCCATAATCGCACGTTTTGAAATCCCGGACAAACGCCCTCTCGCTGATGCACAACTCAATCGCCTGCTGCTCCCGCCGCCAGCAGAACTGGCGCCTATGTTGCCATACACCCATTATGCGAATATGATTAAACGGCGCATACGTATGCTTCGCGACCTGAATCTTGTTGACGCCGCCCAAATCCAGTACAATGATTTCCTTAAAATCACGAAAAAAGGAGAGTCACTGAAATGACAAGGATAAGGTTATTATTTTTGACATTCGCTCTGGCGATGGCGATGGTATTTGCCGGTTGCAAGGGAGGCGAGAAAAAACCCGTTAAAGCAAAGACTTCCCAGCCCACACAAAGGCGCATCACCATAAGCGTAAACAATGGTCCCAAAGATACGGAACCGCTCGACGTTGAGCGATGGAAACTCCTTGTAGAGCTTTTTGAGAAGACCCATCCGGATATCCACGTCAAGGTGGAGGTATGGGGCTTTACGCCAGCGGTATTTGCGGCACGTGCGGCGGGAAATCAACTCACCGACGTCATCACCACCTGGGCAACCGAGGACGAGGTGATGCTTAAAAATAAACTCGTCTCCGATATGACCGAGGAACTCACCTCCTGGGAGGATTTCAAAGACATTCGCCCGATATTACTCAAGTCCTTCAAGCGCAACGGACACTATTACGCATTCCCGACATCCGCATACAGTATGGGGCTTTTCTATAACAAGGCGCTATTCAGAAAGGCGGGGATTGTGGGTGAGAAGGGCGAAGCGAAGCCCCCCGCTACCTGGGATGAATTCGTAAGCACTGCGCAAAAGCTTACGGATAGGAAATCCGGCGTGTGTGGGTTTGCGATACTTGGTGGACACCGTGCGCGTACGGGGTGGCATTTCCTGAACTGGGGCTGGCAGGGCGGCGGTGAATTCGAGAAAAAAGTGAATGGGAGGTGGCGGGCTGTATTTGACAGTCCAGGTGTCGTACGTGCACTGCAATTCATCAAAGACCTGCGCTGGAAATACGACTGCCTCCAGGCTAATGTCCTCACCGATATGCAGGATAACATAAGGGATTTCGCCGCAGGGCGAGTGGGGATGATGATAGAGGCAGCCAATGATAACGCCGTTGTTACTCTGCGAGAGAAATATGGATTCAACCTTGCTGACCTGGGGATTGCGGCGCTACCAGAAGGTCCCGGCGGTCGGTTTGTTCAGATGGGTGCGGACTATTTTGTATTCCGCCCCGGTCTCACCGGTGCAAAAAAGAAAGCCGCATTCGCCTGGTGCACATTCTTCGTCTCGAACGAATTGAAAGAAGCCGAGTGGAAATTGCGCATCAAGCAAGGGCTACCGGTC
>CAZGKP010000126.1:0-9443 GCA_964526215.1 uncultured Candidatus Sumerlaeota bacterium | reverse complement strand
CGCCCTATATACCTATTTTTAGCGGTGAACGTCAGAGGCAGTGGGAGGCGCTCATTGAGAAATACAGAAATATTCCGCGCTTCGCCGAGTATCAGCAAAACGTGGTGAAATATCTGAAGACCGAGCCGCCCTATTATTGTCAGCAATTGTATAATGACGTATTGGGACCGGCGGTGCAGGAGGTTCTGACGAAGAAAGACGCAGACCCCGCTGCCATCCTGAAGAAATCCGCACAGATGTTTCAAAAACGCTTCCTCGATAAGATTGGAGAAAAATAGCCCGGGAGAAGTCATATTTGAAATGCAACAGAAGTGAAAATCTAAAACTGGCTACTGACAGTTAAAAAATGGTTGTGTGATTGATGTATATTGTCAGTTGTCTGTTTTTAATTGTTAATTTATTCGGTTTATTATATTTAGAGGTTCCACAACGCAAGTCCGGTCTCTTCATCCAGGAGGCGCAACAAAGCCTCGCCCTGCATCTCTTGAACCATAAATTCCAGGGCAAAGACACTGCAACCCTCACACACGTGCCCGCCAACCACCTTGCCGCTCTCGCAGGTGAGTGTGGCGTGGAGGTGGCAGAAGACCTCGCCATCTTTCATTGATACATTCCCGATAAGGCTTGCGACCTCTGCCGGTTCATTGATGTCAGTTATGATGTATTGTTTTTTGTGCTGGTCATAGATGGCGAGTCTCGCCTTCTGGAGGGCGCCAATGCCCGTAATTATGGCGAGTCTTGCCTGATTGCTTCGTGCGAATTTTGTCAGCGACTCCAGCAAGTCCTCATCCTTCTCAAGGCGACCGAGCCAATACCGTCCCAGAATTACATCACGATACTTCATTTCCCATTATGCCTCCGATTTTTTATTCTTTTTGCTCAAGCCTTACCTTTACGATGGGGACACCATCGGTTTGAGGTATGTGTATAGCCATCCTTTTCTCGATAACCTTGTCGTCTTTTTCCCATTTGAGATTGAATCTTACCCTACTTTTTTCAGACCAACCAATCACTATACCCCCTTCATCCGAGACAACGGGAGGGTTAATATTGATTCCCACCGACACCCCGCCAGCTGGAGTTCCATCCGCATTAAGTACTTTGATGATAAAGGGGTGTTTTAGTTCAATTTCTTTTGGTGGTAGGCTAAGGATTTCTCCCTCCCGGAGTAGGGCAAGGTTTTTCCAGCTCACCCCTTTGAGAACAACATCAGTGGAGGGCGTTATATCAATCGAGAACAAAACGCCAGCCGGCACATCCAATTGGAAGTCCCAATTCACCTGTAAATAGTCATTTGTCGTGACCATTCGCCAAATTTTATTTTTGCCGATATATTCAGACGAGTCCAGAGCCCAATCCGGTGCCCGTTCAAAAGTAACATTTACGAAACTCAAACTGACCGCATCAATGTGCCGTTGCACATCCTTTCGCAGGTAAGGGTCAGGCAGGACATAAGGTGGGAGTAATTTTCCCTTTACGCTGGCGGCAGGCAAAAGCACCGCATCGGGAATCTGAAGGTTGTCTCCGCGTAAATGCCCCCTCTTTCTAATACTTTTACTCAAACCGCTCAAGCCAACTTTCCCCGGCGCCCAGATGTTGACATACCAGATTGCCTCAACTTTGGGATGCAGTTCTTTGAATGTATACTCTCCGCTGGCATTGGTTTTCCCGATGGCATAAGCCTGGAAGAACCGCTTTCTTCTCCCATTTACCACAATTCCGTGTTTGGGGATTTCCCTCAATCTACCATCAGTGGGGATATCTGCCCAGATGCGCTCGCGCTCTTCATCGGTCATATTAGCAACGAACTTGCAAGCGTCGTCCTGTGAAGAGAGGATTATGTATGTGCCAGAGACGGGTCTACCTGTGTGCACATCCAGAACGCGCCCCTTGCAGAGTAAATCTTTTTCTTTGGGCTGACTTTCGGTTGTCCAGACAATCTCTTGTTTTCCAGCGCCGGGACAGAGCGTCTGCGCTTTGTATAAGCTATCCTGAAACATTATCTCATATCTTCCCGGTAGTGGAATTGGCCACACTTCAATGGAACTGTCTTTACGAACCCTTGATCTTATTGAAAGGGTGCGCATTCGATACCAGGCAACTTCCGTGGTTGTCTGATCCACTGAAAATATGCGGAGAGGCGGAGTGTAATACTTACCCCGATAAAGAATATTTAGGGGGCGTCCATTTTCAGCGAGGAAACGGAAGGTTAATTTCTCCGCATAAGGAAGCACAATTGGGGATTTCTTGCCCACGGAGAGCCGCCGAGACCCCTCACCCAGAGAGGTCTTCAACTCCGCGGAAGGCGTTACTGTAACCAAAAGCCTCGCATTGGATGGTACATCTTTTACGCCAGTTTTCTCCTCGAGTATATCTCGGGGAATAGATATTTTAAATGCGCCGCCATCTCCCGAAAAAAGATCCGGGTATGAAGTGTATGAATAAGGGGTCAGGATAAAATCAACCCCGCTTTTGAGGATGAGTGAATATACAGAAATCCGTGCCCCCTTGACGGGGCGACCTTGATAGTCCACGACTTCTCCCGCGAAAACATCTTCGGGTATGCCCCTTTCCTCCGCATCCGGCAATACCATAAAAAGTGAAACGGCATCACTCATCTGATACTCTCCGGCAATGTAACGAAAATGAGGGAGAAAAAATCTTTGCATCTCTCCATTAGCAGGATGCCGGACACGGAGGATTAAGCCCCGTGTAATTCGGCTTTTTTCCCTCCCCCGCTCCTGAGGCGAATAGACAGTTTGAGGGTAGTGAATTTTAAAACTACCAGAATCGTCCAGAGCCGCAGAATCCAGCAAGATTTCCTCTTTTGATTTCGAGTGGGTAGTATAACGCATAAAAAGATTCACCACAAATCCCTTTGCGGGATTGCCTCTGGCATCCAGTATATGGAGATTAGAGGGCGGTATCTTTGAATACATTGGCGGGACGGGTTCGCATAGGTCAAGAACCACACTTTGCGGTTTTTGCGATAGAGTTCCGTGTTCTAATGTGAAGTAAAGATATTTCCTTCTGATAAAGATGCCCTGCACCTCGTCAGGGATTTGGGATGGCTTAACCTTCAAAAGGAGTGCCCCTTTGGGAAATATTGTCTCCATTGAGGCGCGTGGCTCGCCCCCGGCGTTTTCAGGAAACTGAATCTTCAGTGTAGCCGGGATTGATTTTTTCGTTACTATTCCATCGGGTTGAGGAAAAAGAGCCGTTATCTTACAATGATAGGTAAGGGTGTCCGTTGCGGATGTCGCCGCAAAGATTCCCAAAGCTGACACCAGCAGAATAAGAAGCGTGAATATGAGATTTTTAGAATGCCGCATTGTCAAAACCTCTGCGGAGGGAATTCACTATTAAAGATAAAAATGAATTCTTTTGAAAGCAACTGAATTTTTCCCAGAACCGATATTTCCTGCGCGGGTGAATCGGGCTTGACTTTCCCCGGAAAGAACTTTGACAATACTTATTGTATGACGGTAAAAAAACAAGGTTTAGGATAATGCCGCTCACGATTGAGCAAATGAGCGCTCATGGGTTTTCTGAACGCATCATAGACCTGTGGCGGGATGCCGGAGTCGGTGAGCTCTTGCCTCTGCAGGAAGATGCCATAATGCGCACTGGCGTTCTCCAGAACCAGAGCCTCATCGTTTTTGCCCCAACGTCTTCAGGTAAAACCCTCATTGCGGAATTTGCCGCAGTAAGACATCTCGAACAAAATCACCGTGTGATTTACCTCGTCCCTACAAAGGCACTTGCCGAGGAAAAATACCGACGTTTTACCAGTCTCTATCGTCCTCTGGGCTATCGTGTGCTTGCCGCAACACGCGAACGCCCGGATTCTGATGCACCCGCTCTCCAGGGGCGTTTCGACCTCCTTATTGCCGTTTATGAAAAGTTGAAGTCCTATCTGGTTCAGCGCCCCACGCTCCTCAGTCAGGTGGGACTGGTTGTGGCAGATGAGGTGCAGATGCTGGGCGAGGCGGAGAGGGGCGGTGTGGTTGACATCCTTCTGACAAAGGTGGCGCAGTCGCCTTATGAGGTGCAATTCCTGGGGCTTTCGGCGGTATTGGGGGACGCAATGCGCATTGCCCGCTGGCTTGGCTGCGACCTTTTGAAACAATCGCTCCGCCCTATCGAGCTTCGCGAGGGCGTCTTTAATATCGAGGATGGACACTTTCACTATCGCACATTCAACTCGGGCGAGGAAGGCGCAGAAGACCTCGCACCGGGTGCAAAATTTACCTCCGGCGGATTGGCTTTTGACGATGAAAATTTCTATGCAGAGGCAGTATTTGCACTTGCAAGGTATCTTGCGCAGGAGCGAGATGAGCAGGTCTTGATATTCGTCCCGACGCGTCGTATGTCGCGCTGGTGGGCGGAGAAACTCGCCACAAACCTCAATCTCCCTTCTGCCGAGGCGGCAATCTCCGAACTTGAAAAATACGAGGAGACTCACTCCCGCGCCGCACTCCTCTCCTGCTTCCGAAAGGGTGTGGCTTTTCACAATGCCGATTTATCCTGGGGATTGCGCAAACTCATTGAACAACACTATAATGCCGGCAACCTGCGCCTGCTCGTATCCACTTCAACGCTGGGCGAGGGCGTGAATCTCACCGGCAGGAATGTCATACAGGTGCCCGAGATGATAGCGCAGGATGCCTGGACGGGGCGACATAATTTTGTCCCGCTTTCGCGTCAGCGTTTCCGAAATCAGGGCGGACGCGCAGGACGCCTTGGACACGAGAAACAGTTTGGGCGTTCAATACTCATCGCCGCTGGTAGCGAACAGGTCGAACGATTGATGCGGGAATATGTCTACGGAGAACTTGAACCGGTTCAGCCGCCGCTTTTGCGCTCCGATATTGCCCCCATCATACTCGACCTCGTCGCATCCGGCATAAGTCGCTCTCGCTCCGACATCGCTTCATTTTTGATAAAGACATATACCGGTCTTGTGCAGTGGGGAGCGCGGGAGGATGAATTCCAGAAACGCATAGATGACGAGATTGCCCGGTGCGTAGATTTGCATTTCCTTACGCGCACGCCCGCAGGCGAGCTCTCCACAACTGGCATAGGCGCCGTAACAGCAGCGACCGGCATCCGCCTGGGGACGGCGTCATTATTCACACGCTGGCTTTCTGAACTGAGGGGACATATCCCCGAGGCATTCGAGGCACTTATAGTTGCGGCTTTCACACCCGATGCCGCCGATTTTGCCCTGCCGGTTACGCGCCGCGAAAAACGCCTCATAAACTTCCCTGAAATCGTCAGTGAACATATCACTAAAGAACGCATTGAGTCAATGCCTCTCCTTGCCGAGTTACTTGAGCGTCCGGGCGGCTTCGCGGATGCAGATTTCTCCGCGCTGAAAAAAGCCCTCATCCTCAACGAATGGATAAGCTCTGCCGATACGCTCTCAATCGAGGAACATTTCGGCACACTGGCGGGAATTATTGTGAAGCTGGCGGAGCATTTTCAGTGGTTACTTTTATCGTGTGCGGCGCTGGCGGATGCCCTTGCTTCTAAAAAGGAGATGGCGCATTCAGTATCGAGACTGGCAGAGAGGTTGCGCGTGGGTCTGGGTGATGAGGGCATCGGACTTGCTCGCCTTCATATCGAGGGACTTAGCCGCAGTCATCTCCAGGCGCTTGTGCGGGAAGGATTCGATTCACCGGAAGCGCTCATTGATGCCGACCCGGAGCGCCTTTTTGCCATTTTGCCCCGGGCAGTTGCACAGGCACTGATGGATGAATTGCAAGGGTTAAAGACACCGCGCAAAGAAAAGCCACAAGTAAGACCGGAACCCGAAGCCCCCGAAGAGTCCGTCAGTGCACCGGCAGAGCCTGAATCATCAAAGGAGAAAGCCCCGCTTCTCGTATTCCGCCTATCAGAGCCGGGGATAATTACGTATGCAGGAAAGCGTCTGCGCCTCACGCCGTTACCATACAATCTGCTTTTGACTTTAGCGCGGCGAGCTGGGAATCTCGTTTCATACGTCACGATAGACCAAGAGGTATGGCCCGAGCAGAAGGTGGAGAGGCAGCAGGTCTCATTTCACAGGGCGGCATTGATAAGGGCGCTGGCGCGGGCGATAGGCAAGGAGCGTGCCCGGAAGTTAATCAAGACATACGCCGGTCAGGGCTTATTATTAAACCTCGCCCCTGACGACGTTCACATTCAGTAAAGATAATGTGGGCGCATCTTGGCAAAGCTACGAAAAGGCGGAACATCCATCCAACCGCCTGCGAAGTCCATACGAATCGGGGCGCGTGAACGAATTTGCATACACTTACTCTTTATACGGGCCTTCAGATTTATCAGTCACCCGGCAGGTTGTGAGACGCAGCACACCTTCTTCTGTTTACACTCTTCGTAAGACTTTCGTCTCAGCCAAATGGTGAAAATATGTTGCTTATTGACTCAACTGAGATACAACTGATGACCCTCCTTCGGCAAGCCTCCGGCGGGTACACTAATGACTACATAGCTTCCTTGATCTCAGGGATGTCCTTCATTGCCTCCACTATCTTTTCCTCCGGATATTCGTAATCCTTCAGCTGTTTTGCCAGATAACGCTCATATGCCGCCAGGTCAAAGAAACCGTGTCCACTATAGGCAATCACGATGCATTTCTCCTCGCCTGTTTCCTTGCACTTCAGCGCCTCGTCAATTGCACAACGAATACAATGAGCCGTCTCAGGAGCGCAAAGTATCCCCTCAGTGCGAGCAAATGTTAGCGCCGCATCAAACGCCGCATTCTGATGATACGCCCGTGCCTCTATCACCTCTTTATTTACCAGGAGGCAAAGTAAGGGTGCATCGCCATGGTAACGCAATCCACCCGCATGAATGGGCGGCGGCACAAACTTGTGCCCCAGCGTATACATCTTCAATAGTGGCGTCAATTGTGCCGTATCACCAAAATCATAACGAAATTGGCCACGTGTCAGCGTCGGGCAGGCAGTCGGCTCACAGGCGATTATGTCAATCTTACGCCCGTCAAGTTTGTCCTTTACAAAAGGAAAGCATTGTCCGGCAAAGTTTGACCCCCCTCCAACGCATCCGGTTATGATATCCGGCTTCTCACCAATCAATTCCAGCTGTTTCTTAAGCTCGAGACCCACGACGGTCTGATGCAGAAGAACGTGATTTAGAACGCTACCCAGCGCATATTTTGCATCATCGTGAGTTGCCGCATCCTCTACCGCCTCGGAGATAGCAATTCCCAGACTTCCCGACGTTTCTGGATCTTTAGCCAGAATTGAGCGCCCGGATTGAGTCCGGTCGGACGGTGAAGGAAAGACCTCTGCTCCCCAAGTGTTCATTAAAATTTTCCGATAAGGCTTCTGTTCATAGCTGATACGAACCATATAGACCGTGCACTCAAGCCCGAACAGACAACAACCAAATGACAATGCACTGCCCCATTGTCCGGCACCCGTCTCGGTGCAGATGCGTTTTACACCCTCCATCTTATTGTAATAAGCCTGTGCAACCGCCGTATTAGGCTTATGACTCCCCGGTGGGCTATAACTCTCATTCTTGTAATAAATCCGTGCCGGGGTCTTCAGCTCTTTCTCCAGCCGGTGCGCACGAAAAAGCGGACTCGGACGCCACAACCGATATATCCGTCGCACCTCATCGGGTATCTCAATCCACGGCTCCATACTCACCTCTTGCTTAATCAACTCCATCGGGAAAATAGGTGCCAGATCCTCCGGTCCCAGGGGTTTACCGGTTTTGGGATTGATGGGCGGTGCCAGCGGTGCTGGCAGGTCAGGCTGAATGTTATACCACGCCTGTGGTATATCACGCTCACTCAGTAGAACTTTTGTCTCTTCCATTGTTCCCTCCTTTTTGCTAAAGTTTCTTAAATAAAGATAACAAAAATCCTTATTCTCCTTTTCATTCCCCCCTGCAAGCAAAAAAATACACCCTTTGTGATTTCGAGGTTGGAGAATTATGGCAATAAACTTGACATTTGCATTGTCTATATTCACTGATATAAATTTGTATCGTTTATAGATTGAAGAAAAATCTTTTGATTCCCGGATTTTTCTACATCCGCTAACTACGCGGATGAATGCCGATTGTATTTCGAAGTTTTTATGAGTCCTAAAAAAACCATACTCGTCCTTGAAGATGGCACGGTCTATGAGGGAATGGGCTTCGGGGCAACAAAAGAGGTATTTGCCGAGGTCGTCTTCAATACCTCAATGACCGGTTATCAGGAAATTCTCACCGACCCGTCATATCACGGACAAATGGTGGCAATGACGTATCCCCTCATCGGGAATTATGGCATAAACGCCATTGATGTAGAATCGGCAAAACCACAGGTAGCGGCATTCATTGTGCGCGAGGTCTCCGGTGCAGCAAGTAATTGGCGAGCAAATGAAACACTCTCTAACTACCTGACACGGCATAACATCCCCGGCATAGAAGGGATAGATACGCGCTCTCTTGTCCTTCACATACGCCAAAAGGGGGCAATGCGAGGTTGCCTCTCTACAACCGATATAAATCACGAAAGCCTCCTCAAAAAAACACTCGCATCGCCAGAGATGATTGGTCAAGACTACGTGCGCGCGGTGACGACACATCGCTCATATCACTTTGAGCCGCGTCTCTCCGACGGCTTCCCGCCTGACAAAAAGCTGCTCAAGATTGTGGCATTCGATTTCGGCATCAAACGAAACATCTGCGAATTGATGATACAGGAGGGAATGGACGTAACGGTTGTCCCCGCCGACACAAAGGCAGAAGACGTAGATGCGCTTGCTCCCGACGGCGTCTTTTTAGCGAACGGACCGGGCGACCCCGCTGCGCTCGGTTATATAATTAAAGAAGTGAAAAGACTCATTGGACGCTATCCGATATTTGGGATATGCCTTGGACATCAGATATTCGCCCTTGCGCTCGGCGGACACACATATAAGCTGAAGTTCGGACATCGCGGCGCAAATCACCCCGTAAAGGATGTGCGCACAGACAAAGTTGAGATAACAGTGCAGAATCATGGGTTCTGCGTTGATGCCGACAGCCTTCCTTCATCAAAGGTTGAGATAACACACTGGAATCTGAATGACAATACGGTAGAGGGGATTGCCCACAGGGAACAACCGGCTTTCAGTGTGCAATATCACCCGGAGGCGAGTGCCGGACCGCACGATGCGCGACACCTGTTTGCCCGGTTCCGAAAACTAATCCTCGCTGGAGATAATTGAATAGCGTAACTATTCCTGCATTTCTCCGCAGGGCATCTTCTATGGGACAGCGACATCAACATTGCCGTCATCGAGATAACGGCATCGCTCTGGTCAATGCCGAGATTAAAAAGACCTTTAAGCCTCGAAACCGAACAAAAGCTGATATCTATCTTTTGTCAACCACTCCACCTACCCTGGTCAAAGATTATGGCGAACGCAATTTCC
>CAZGKP010000125.1:0-11450 GCA_964526215.1 uncultured Candidatus Sumerlaeota bacterium | reverse complement strand
GAGGGTTTTAAAAAAGAAGAACCTCGGTATGAAATCCCTATTGAAGCCCTGAGGGAAGCCGTAATAAATGCTGTTGCTCATCGAAATTATCAATTACCCTCGCAGATTAGAATATTTATTTTTGACAATAGAATAGAGATAAAAAGCCCAGGGAGACTTCCCAATACAATAACTGTTGAAAATATCAAGTTAGGGTTTCCTCTCCATAGAAACCCCCTTATAGTTTCCTTGCTGGTTAAGGCACATAAAATGACAGAAATTGGAACCGGCATTCCCCGAATGATCAGGCTTTTAAAAGAACGTACTGGTAGAGAACCTGATTTTGAGGAGCGGGATCAAGAATTTATAGTAAAAATCTGGAGACCATCTTTACAATAAAAGACACAAAGGTTTTCCCAAATCAGGATCTTGTTCTTAATAAGAAACACTCCAATGTCAGAGTCTGGCGGCGAGGAGGGCGGCTCCTATCGCTCCCGTGAATTGTGGTAGCGGCGGTACTTGAATCGCTGTCTTTGCCTCTGCTTCCAGCGCTAATACCATCCCTTTGTTTAAGGCAACACCTCCGGTGAATACCAGTGGCTCCTCTA
Organism: uncultured Candidatus Sumerlaeota bacterium; assembly: GCA_964526215.1. Taxonomy (GTDB): domain Bacteria; phylum Sumerlaeota; class Sumerlaeia; order MWCT01; family MWCT01; genus CAZGKP01. The sequence continues at coordinate 10,863 of CAZGKP010000125.1, read as the reverse complement.
TCCGTCTGCCCGCCATCATAAGGATTCGCGCCGCCATTGCTCGCTGTGCACCCGCAAGGACTTCTTCTCGCTTGACCCCCTTCGCAAGAAGCCCCAGTATCTCTGACTCGGCAAAGACGGTGCAGGTGCTGCTTATGGTTGCGGGTTTCGATGTATTTCTGGCAACTCTACCCATCTCTTCAATGGGAATTTTAAGTATCCCGCCAATGACCTCGAGGAAACGCCCCGTTCCGGCGGCACAGCGGTCATTTAATGCAAAATCACGGACGCGCCCTTTTTCATCAAGACGTATGAATTTGCTGTCCTGTCCACCTATCTCAATGATGGAGCGTACATTTTTGATGAAGTGCCTTACACCGAGGGCATGGCACGTTATCTCTGTGGCGACTTTCCCAATATGTGATACCAGTTCACGTCCATATCCCGTTGTTACGATTTTTGAAATCGTGCTACGCAGAATACCGGCGGTCTGACAGCACTTCTCAAAAAGATTTAAGGCGGTGGCTTCGTGTTCAATTCCGGTATCGGAGATTGCCTTTGCCATAATATTACGGTCTTTTAACAGAACGACCTTGATGGTTCTTGAGCCGACGTCAATCCCTGCCGTAATCACTTTACTCTTGCCACTATTGTGATATTTGCCCCGCACTTTTACCTTTTTGCAAAATTCGGGTTAGTAAAAAATGGCGGAGAGATAGCCCACTATGTAGTCTGTACTTTCGTGAGCAACGTCGTATGAATTGGTGAGATGGAGTATGTCTGCCCTTGTGGCGCCCAGTGAACGAGAAAGTAACATCGTTGCCATAACGGATGCAGGTCCACACGCCATAATTTCGCCCCGATATATTTTTTCCTCGAATGCCTTTTCGTCAAATTGCTTTACGGTTTCTGCAAGGAGTTTATCACGGCGCCTGCACTCATCGTAGTCGGGTCCGTGATAAAGGTCGGTGCTGCCGACAACGAGTGTGGAGGCTTTTTCATCCTCGGGAAGGACTGCGAGGAGGGCATCAACCACCTTGCGGCAGACTTCGAGGCTCTGCACACGCAGAAGGATAGGCACGAGCAGGAATTCATCCAGCACCTCCTGGAGAAAAGGAATCTGCACCTCGAGGGAATGCTCGACCTGGTGGGCAAATGGGCTGTAAGTTATGATGGGGGATTCCTTGCGGAGTTTATCCACTAATTCCACATCAACAGGGACAATTCCAAGTGGCGTTTTGTATGCCGAACCATCGAAGATAGACGCACCGCGAAATTCCACACGATGGCTCAATGCAAAGACGATGACGCGTTTATATCTCTTTCCGCACAGGAGTTTGTAACCATAAGCCGCCGTGCCACCGGAATATACATAGCCGGCGTGTGGCGAAATTATGCCTACGGGATGTTCGGGTGAGACCGGTGGGCTCGCCTCATCAAGATAGTGATGGATGTCTGTCCGGAGGCGCTGGGGGTTTGCCGGATAGAAAGTGCCGGCAACAGCCTCCTCACGAATAGATTGCATTTTCATAATTGTCTCCTGTATACAGATTTTGTGGATTGTTAAATATAATATTTCGCAAAAGCGTGGGATTTGTCAAAGGAAAAAGACTTGCATTCGGCGGTCGGGAGCAATTAGAGTTGAATCAGAATGGGGAAGAAAAGATAATAAACTCGGTTACTTCGGGGGTTTCTATCGGGGGGCTGGAGATTGGGACACGGGTTTTGCCCGCACCGATGGCTGGCTTTAGCGACAGGTCGTTTCGTGACATTGTCCGCAGGTTCGGGTGTGAGCTGGTTTACACCGAGATGGTGAGTGCGGAAGGGCTTGTGAGGCATAACCGGCGGACGTGGGAATTGCTGGAGATAGATGATGAGGCACCCCCTGTTGGCGTGCAATTGTTCGGACACAATGCAGCCTCGCTGGCAAAAGCAGCGCACCTTTTAGAGGAAAAAGGTGCCTCTCTTATTGACCTGAATCTGGGGTGTCCGGTAAGAAAGATAGTGCGGGGTGGTGCAGGGGCAGCCCTCCTTAATTCGCCGGAACTGGTGGTCAAGCTGGTGCACTCTGTAAGAGGGGCGATATCTGTCCCCCTGACGGTAAAGCTCCGGAGCGGGACAGAGCGTCATCCCCGAGCGGCACTTGAATTGGCTCCCCTACTCGAATCGGAGGGCGTAGATGCCGTTTGTCTACACCCGAGAACGTTAAAGCAGGGCTTTTCGGGCAAAGCCGATTGGTCTTTGATTGGTGAGCTGAAGAGTTGCATAAAAATCCCCGTGATTGGCAATGGAGATATATTATGCGGCAAAGACGCAAGGCAAATGATGGTTGAGACTGGTTGTGACGCAGTGATGATAGGTCGCGGGGCAGTGGGAAACCCCTGGATTTTTCGCGAAGCCAGAGCTGCACTCGGCGAGATACACCCGGAGATGCCCTCCCAGCCCTCGGTGGCAGAGCGTATCAATCTGGCAATCTCACATATCGAGACCCTGGTGAAGAGAAAGGGGGAGGAGCGGGGGGTCAGGGAATTTCGAAAACACGCGATGTATTATTTCCGGGGATTGAGGGAAGCAGGTAGACTTCGCTCTGCGATTTTCAGGTTGAGACTTTTAGACGAGGTAAAAGAATTCTTGACAGCAATTGCGTATGGCTGATTATTTGAAGCGTTTTAATTTGGTTTTTAAGGAAAGAATTAAACATTTTTTTTGATTGAAATTATGACTTCCCTTTTAGCATACGATTTGCTCAGGGCGTAAACCCAGTTGACCCATCCAGGGAGCTTACCACCGTAATGACAGATCAACACAATGCATATAGCATTTTGAATATCCAGAAAGGCGCCACTGACCAGGAGATAAAACAGGCTTACGTTACAATGGTCAAGCGCTACGACCCCGAGGCACACACTGACCGATTTATGGTAATTCAAAATGCCTATGAGAGGCTAAAAGATGTAAAAAAGAGGGCAAAGGAAGACCTCTTTACCTATAACTCGGCAAAGAGTGAATTCGTTTTCACACCTGAGGAAAAAAACAGCGCCACAAGGGAGACGCTCACCCGCGAGATAAAGACTCTGGAGGAACAATGGAAAAAGAACCAGAATGCTGGCGGGACACGAAATGGCTTGCTTGTCGCCTATATGCAGCGCAGCTGGCAATCGGTTAAGAAGAAGCTCTGGGCAGAGGCAATTGAGGATTGGCAGAGGGTTTTGAATCTTGACCCTACACACACCCGCGCCAAGAACAATCTGATATGTGCTTACATCACACTCGGACATTCCTATGCACTGCACGGTTTGCTTTCAGAGGCAATTAACCTATGGGAGAAATCACTACGGATGAACCCTGACAACCCACCCATTATCCAGAACCTTGCAATCGCCGCGGAAAAACTCCCGAATCCACCCCTCGCCCTGAAATACTGGTCGGAAACCATAAAAAGATGGAAAATAATACTTGACCGTGAACCAGACAATGAGTATATAAAGAATAGTATAATCGAGGTTCATAAGCACCTCGGCGGCAAAACGCGGGCACAGGGTGAGCAGGGAAAAACCACCACACCGGTTATTGATCAATACCGGGAGATACTAAAGATAAATCCCAATGACTTTGAAGCCCAGTTTCAGATCGCCTCGGCGCTTATGGATGAGCAAAAATGGGAGGAGGCAGTCCAGGAGCTTCGCAAGCTCCAGCAGGCTCACCCTAAAAATGTCGAAGTGTTGAACCTTCTGGGATGGGCTCTTTTGAATTCGGGAGAGGTGGATAATGCCTTCACGGTGTGGAAACGCTCTTTAGCCCTTGACCCAAAGAATTTCTCAACACGGGATAACCTGGTGCGCGCACACCTATCATTGGGAAAGAAATTGAGGGAGAGCGGCTTATATACACCCGCTTTGGTCCATTTTAAGGCGTTGTTAAAATATCTACCCAATAGCCCGGAGGTCCACTTTGAGATTGGTTCAACTTATTCAATGAAGGGTGATATTCATTCCGCAATGCGGGAATTCACTACAACACTTCGGCTTGACCCGCGCAACAAACTGGCAAAAAAAGCCATATCTGCGCTCAAGCTACGTCGCTAATTTGAGATTGACAATGCCGGGGAGTGAAGGAGAGAATCTCACCGTGAGAAGATTTTTTAAGAATCTCTTTCCCAGTGATTTTAAGATAGATGAACCCATAGAGGAAATCTTTTTACACCGGACAGCTCCCGATTTTAGTTCAGCACGTGAAGTCCCGGAGCAGGAGGATTTAATTACCCTCATCAGCCGCGTGATGATTGAGAATGAACAACTCCAGGACGTCAAGAAGGAACTGAAGATGCGTTCGGCATCACCCGGGCTAATGGAAAATTTTATGCGACGTATGGTGACCCTGCTGGATGGCTTCGAACGCATCCTTAATCTGGCTCGGACACATTCATCTTCCCGGGAGCTTGACAACTGGCTTAAGAGTGTGGAGACACTCTATTATCGCCTTTTGCATATTCTGGAGAAATATGGATTAAAGTCTTTTGATACTGTGGGGAAACCGGTTGACCTCGATTATAACGAGGTTGTGGAATATAGACCGACAACCGAGCATCCCTCGGATACGGTCATTAGTGAACGCCAGAGGGGTTATTTACTTAACGGAAAACTCATCCGTGATGCAAAGGTCGTGGTTGCATATAATCCAACATTCGGTATGTCCAGACAGACGAAAGGAGTGGGGTAAAAGATGGCACGAATAATGGGTATTGATCTGGGAACCACCAACTCGGTGGTAGGCGTGATGGAGAAAAACGGACCGATTATTATCCCTAACAGTCTTGGTGAACGTTTGACGCCGTCAGTTGTGGGATTCACGAAATCGGGCGAGGTTCTGGTGGGCAAAAAGGCAAAGCGCGGCGCCATTATGAACGTGGGGCGCACCGTCTTTTCCATCAAGCGGCATATGGGGACCAACTACCGCGTTCGCATAGAGGGTAAAGAATATACCCCTCAGGAAATCTCGGCGATGATCCTGCAAAAGCTCAAGCAGGATACGGAAGACTACTTCGGCGAGGAGATTAACCAAGCGGTTATTACGAGCCCCGCCTATTTCACGGATGCCCAGCGCCAGGCCACCAAGGACTCGGGCGAGATTGCGGGACTGAAGGTGCGCCGCATCGTTGACGAGCCCACTGCCAGTGCCCTGGCATACGGTATGGATAAGGAACAAGACCAGATTATCCTTGTATATGACTTGGGCGGCGGGACATTTGACGTCTCCATTATCGAGGTGGTCTCCGGCGTCTTTCAGGTTCTGGCTATACAGGGCAACACACACCTTGGCGGGGACGACTTTGACAAGAGGATTGTAGAATACCTGATTGAGGAATTTAAGAAATCACATAACGTAGACCTCTCTGAAGACCCCATAGCTATGCAGAGGTTGAAGGAAGCTGCCGAGGAGGCAAAGATTGAACTCTCTGAGGTCAAGGAGACACATATCTTGGTCGAGGCAATTACTATGACGGAAAAGGGTCCCCTTACCCTCGATGTGAATCTGACACGGGACAAAGTTGAATCCCTTGTCCACGACCTCTTCGAGCAGACCAGGGCGCCCGTAAAACAGGCGGTTGAGGATGCCGCCCTCACGGTAGATAAGATTGATACGGTGCTACTCGTAGGTGGTTCAACCAGGATACCCGCTATCCAGCGCCTCGTGAAGGAGATAATGAAGAAAAACCCTCGTCGCGACATCTCCCCTGAGGAGGTCGTTGCCCTTGGTGCTGCGATAGAATCGCTCGCCCTTGCCCCGCTGGAGGGAGAACTCGAAGATACACTCGCCGCACGCTACGGCAAAGAAAAACCCGTCGTTATACATATGACACCCTTTTCTCTGGGAGTCGGACTGGAACACGACCAGTATAGTGTCATTATCGAGCGCAACTCCACCTATCCCACCGAATCCAAAGATATCTTTACCACCACTCACGATTTTCAAGAGGCAATATCTTTCCCGATTTACGAGGGAGAGGAAGCGATTGCGTCCGAAAATACCTTTCTTGACCTCTTGAGGATAGAGAGCATCACCCCTGCGCCACGAGGCGTGCCGCGAGTTGAGGTTACATTCCGCCTCAACCCTGACCGGATATTAGAGGCGCGAGCTGAAGACCTCGCAACCGGTGTGGAGAAGAAAATCACCATAGTTTCCACCGACAGCCGCCTCTCGGAGGCTGATAAGGCGCGGATGATAAAGGAGGCAAAAGAACGGGTAACCCGGATGCTCCGAAGTCGTATCCATGAGACACGAGTTGAGGAGGCACAGTCTGTCGTTGAGCGGGCAGAGAAGATTGTGGCAACACGCGGTAGCCACCCGATGATTAAGACCCTGCGCACAAAGACCAATGACCTCAAAACCCTCGTGGAAAAGGGCAGCGAGGACAAACGGCTGGAAGCCGCAATAGACGAAGTTATCCGTCTGCTTACGACAATGGAAGCCGCGGCTGGCTGATAAAGTTACTCAAAAAAACCTCGCACATTCAGCATCTCTCCGTATTTTAGACCCCTTTGCCTCAGGCAAGTTTTATGATTTGCCCTTATTGCAATACCCAAAACAGGGATGACAGGGAGACTTGTTATTATTGTAATAAGGATCTCAGTCTGCTTCGCCTTATCGTCAACAAGGCAAAGCATCACTATAACCTTGCGGTGGAACATGCCCAAAGGAATCGCTATTACGAGGCAATAACGGAACTTCGGAACAGCCTCGACCTCGATAAGAACCTTTTAAATGCACGCGTGCTTCTGGGGACCATCTATGCCAAGCAGAATAAGTTCGATGCCGCAGCCCGCGAGTGGGAAAAAGCCCTTGCCCTCAATCTTCAATGCCAGAAGGCGCATAACTACATCGCAAGGGCAAGGAAGGCAAAAGCTTCCTTACCTGTGATTAGGTGGGTTAAGGTCTCGGTCGGAGCACTTGCGGCAAGTTTTGCCATAATCCTTGTTTTACTCTTTTATCTGCTACGACCTAACCCCGCAGAGGTCCTTCTGGAAAACGCCCTTACGGATTATGACAATAACTTTTACGGTTCAGCTCTGGAGAAAATCCATACATTCACAAAGCACCACGCCACCTCTGCCCTCGCCCCCATCGCTACATCACTTGCACAATCTATCTGGAGGGAGATTGACGGGGAGAAGGCAAAGATACTCAATCGAATGTATTCCGGCAAATACTGGGATGCACTGGAGATGTGCAAGAATCTGAATGGGTTCCATCCCGATGCACAGACCGTGCTCTTCTTAAATCACATCCGCAAGGAGGCAAAGTTCTCCATTAAAAAAACCATAGAAGACCACCTAACAGAGTTTGGGGAAGAGGAGAGTAACTTTGAAACGCTCAAAACAGAGATTGAGAATTTGTCCCGATATTTCCCCGCCGACAAAGCAGCAGACGCGTTCCGCGACCGCCTGATTGCCCTAAAGGAACAGGGCAATATAAAAGAGCTCCGTATTCTGAAGAACAAACTTGCCCAAATCCTTTCGGGTGAAAAACCCCAAGAGGTGCTTGCCACGCTGGAAGAGTTCAATCGCCAGCACCCGGAATTCGCAAGTAAGACGGGCGTCACTGCTAAAATCAGGTCACTTAGAGAGGCAAGACTCTCGAATCAGATTGAACAGATTCTTGGATACATCGAGGCAGGAAGACTTAATCAAGCACAAAAGGCTATGGCAAAACTCTCCCACGCCGATTTCGACGGTTTCCCACAAGAGGCAAAGAGGTGGAAAAAATTGAAATCCATACTTGCAAAGCACCTTGCAGATTATGAAAAAAAGAGGGTGGCAGAATTCTTAACCAGAATTGAGGCGGCTTTAAAAAGCCGCAACGTTGAGGAGGTCCTTTCACTTACCGCCAGACAAGGCTCTTATACATTCAGCCCACAGCAACGCACCCGCCTCGATGCCATAATCCATCAAGCCCGCGCCCGAAATGCAATCCTCACATATAACTGGATAGCGACACATAATTTGCCTGACATTACACAGACCATTTCACAGGATGATGCGAGGAGAATCCTCGGCGCAATCCCCATCCTGAAGAGAGACCTTCCACCAGAGACATACCGCAAAGTCAGCGACGATTTGCTCTTTTATGCCTGTGTCTCGTATGCGAGTTTGGGCAAATCCGATAAGGCGAGGGAGATATTTGAGAGTTTCTCGCGCGAATTTCCCCACAGTCCCTATTTGCGTCTCGCCGGGATGGTTCTGGGAGATTAGCAGATTCTTTCAGCACGGGGCACACGGACAGCACAGGGAGAGAAAATGGATTTGTGGAGGTATCGAATTCGCCATATTTCTTCTCTACATTGCCCAGGGGCTCTCCTTAAAAAAGTCTTGCCATAATCCCAGCACCCGCTACAATTCCTGATAGAATAAGGGAACTGGGAAAAGCGAAAAAATAGTTAGATTGGTTTTTTTACCTTACCTTTAAGTTGCAGGTCTTGATGAATGGATAAGTACCGCGTATTTGTAATTGATGATGATGTGGATATTCTTTCTCTCCTGAAGAACCTGCTCGAAGCAGACTTTGAGGTTATCTGCTCATCCCACCCAATCGAGGGTCTCGAGAACCTCGATGACTTTGAGCCTGACTTTGTCATTGTAGATATTATGATGCCTCTTTTAGATGGGCGTGAATTTGTAAGACGAATGCGCCGGAAACCGCAGTTCGTGCAAACGCCCATTATTTTTCTCTCCGTCCTCTCCGACCACAATGTCATTATCGCGAGCTATAAAGCAGGCGGAGACCTCTTTATTACAAAACCCTTTGAGCCTCATCGCCTCCTCAATTCTATCCGGGCATTCTTGAAACGCAGAATTATGCCCGTCAAACGTAAACATTATTCTCTGCAGAGGCTCGAGGAGATTCAGCAAAGACCGCCCACGACACGAACCGAACCGACAAGAAAAAGCGAACCCACTCCCCCCCCATCAGAAATCAAAACAACCGCACCGGTGCCTGTCCCCTCTCAACCGCCGGTCAACCACGAACCGCCTCCCGCCACCATTAGCATTGTCTCTGAAGTGGAAACGCCTCCATCCGTCACCGAGATTGCCCAAGTGCAACCCCTTCCGCCACCTGCCGCTCCCGAAACCGAGCCGCCAGCTCCGCAACGCAAACCCGGCAAACTCCCCCGTATCCTTATTGCCGATGACGAACCCGAACTCCTGGATATCCTCACCGTATCACTCGGAGATAAATATGAACTCTTCACAGCCCGTAATGGCATTGACGTGGTCAGAGAAGCAGATAAACTTGAACCCGATATCTTTATCCTGGATGCAATGATACCCAGATTATCAGGGTATCAGGTATGCCAGATTCTGAAGAGGTCAGAGCACTTCTCTCATTCCCCCATCATTATAATTTCCGCCAAAGCCTCACGCAAAGACGTTGCATATGTCAAGAAACTGGGAGTTGCCGCCTTTATCGCCAAACCCTTCACCTTTATGCAACTCGACAATGCCATCGTAAAAATCCTCAACGACCCCTACTTTGAGATTCGCCCCAAACTACATACATATGGAGAGATTCTTAAAAAGAGAGAGGACGAGGCTGTCGCCCGCGAGAAAAAGGAAAAAGAACGCACCCATCGAGAGACAAGGAGCGTCCTGAGGGATTTTATCCGCCGCCATCCCGATATAAAAAGATAGATATGCACGCTTTCATATCACTATATCCCACAAATCGCGATGATTTCTACAGGGCTAATTTTTCATTTCCTCAAAACCTCTTTCATCTCTATCTGAACCTCGCCCTTTTTGTAGTATTCATAATAGATGAGATCGCGCCGGCGGGTTTGCATTCCTTTGCTTAGTATTCGGGTGAGTTTTTCCCTCACCTCTTCAAAAGACTGTGGCTTTGGTTCACGGATTCGGTTGACACGTAGAACCCACCAGCCGCCATTGTAGAACACCGGTCCCACATATTCTCCAACTGCATTTCCCCGCAGCCTCTTTGCGAAGCTGGGATGGTCTTTGACAGAGACCCACCCGAAATACCCGCCTTCCTTTGCGGATTTATCCGAGGAATATTTTTCCGCCAGCTCGGCAAAATCCTCACCCGCTTTGGCTCGCTTCAAAATATCTTTCGCCATCTTTTCAGTATCTTTGAGGGCGTAATAGCCGTGAATGCGGTCTTTGTGAACAGTAGTTTCGTCAGGCTTTACGCATATTGCCGACACTTCCCATTTTCGGTGTTCATAAAAACGGGACTTATTTTTCTCGTAACTCTCTCTCAGGTCTTTCTCGGTGGGTTTTAAATCCTTGAGGCGAGATTCGATAAGGCGGCGTGCCCAGAAGCCGTTTTCGAGAAATTGCAACTGCCTTTTCACATCGGCGTCATTAAGGAGTTTTTCCCTCCGTGCACGAACTCCTATTTTATCCCCATAGAGTTCATCACGAATGTTCTGGAGTCGTTCTTTTGTAAAAGATTTGGCAAGTTCCGTTTTTATGTCCTTAAATGGTGGTATCCAGCTGGGCTCTTTTTCTTCGAGGCGAATTATGGCGAAGCCGCTCGGGAGTTCGATAAGGTCAGAGATTTCTCCCTGTTTCATTTGAAAGACGCGGTCAAAGAATTCGGGGTTGAGGTCTTTCGTGCCGCGCTCAAGCCAACTCACCTCGCCGCCCTTTTTAGCGGTCTGTGAATCGGAACATTCACGCGCCAGGCTGGCGAAATCTGCAGGGGTCTTGCGCACCTTTTCGAGGAGTCCTTGCGTCTCTTTACGGATAGCCTCTTTCTTTTTCTCCGCAGGTTTCAGTCCAAACTCCTTGAAAATCATCCTGAACTTAATCCGGTCATTTTTGCGAAACTTTTCTTTATTCTTCGCATAATATTTCTCAAGTTCCTTAT
>CAZGKP010000124.1:6920-11497 GCA_964526215.1 uncultured Candidatus Sumerlaeota bacterium | reverse complement strand
TGCCAAGATGCGCCCGCAAAGGAGAGCGGAGTTAATCTAATCAAATGACTCAAGGATGAGACACCGGGAATCAGGTGGATGCAAGCATCCGAGTCACTTGCCATAATCTTGATGACGCTTTGTAATATACCGAAAGGTAATGTGGATACAAGCATCCGAGTCAACGGTGTAAGCAACCGCGTTAAGATTTTCCGGCATGGGCGTATACCGGTAACGATGAGGGCAATCGCCCGCCTGTTTGACCTCAAACAGGCGCTTTATCTTTATGAGATATTAATGCCGCGCCCGCGTAGATACTCTTTCAGCTCGGGAATCTTGATTGTGCCGAAATGGAAGACTGATGCGGCAAGTAAAATTGTGGCACCTGCCTTCGCCGCTTCGTAAAAGTGCTCTAACTTCCCTGCACCACCCGATGCCACAACCGGCATGGAAACCACTTCCACAATGCGCCGAATTAAAGGGAGATCATACCCTGTCTTTGCGCCATCAGTGGCTTTGCTCGTTGGAAGTATGCAACCGATGCCGAAACCGTCCACACGTTTCGCCCATTCGATTGCATCTTTTCCCGTTGCGGTGCGTCCCCCGTCTATATAGACCTCATACCCCGAAGGCATAGCGTCATTTCTATCAGCGTCAATTGCAACTGTGACTTTCTGTGAACCTAATTCCTTGACCATATCCGCTATAAGCACAGGATTGCGGAAAGCGGCACTGCTTGTGGAGACCTTATCTGCGCCGGCTTTAATTACCTCCACTGCCGATGCGACATCACGGATGCCACCTCCGACCGTAAACGGCACAGTGGTTACGTCGGCAACGCGTTTAACCACATTTAGCATAGTTGTTCGCCCTTCTACGGTTGCCGTAATATCGAGCAGGGCAAGCTCGTCAGCGCCTGCTTTACAGTAAGCAATTGCGCACTCCACCGGGTCGCCTGCATCACGAATGTCAACGAAATGGACGCCCTTCACCACGCGACCGCTTTGCATATCGAGGCAAGGCATAATCTTGATTTTTTGATTCATACACATTCTCCTTTCAATTTAATCAGCAGATTTCATAGATTTTTGGTAACATTTTAGCTGATTGAAAAAATCAATAAGGAAGCCAGGAAACCGGGAGAGAATACATATATGATTTTCCTTGCTTCCTGGATTCCTAATAAAATTACATTCATTTTCAAACATCTAAATTCTTACGATTTTTGATTTCTTAATGTACATATTGTAGAGTTAGCGTCAACTGTATTCAGTGGGATTGTCTTTCGTTTTAATAGACGCACTACCAGCCTATCTCCGGGAAATCTTGATGACATTTCGGATGTAGAAAAAATAATGTCATTGACGCGAGCGGGAGAGGCTGAGAGGGTAAATTTGTTGTAGTGCTGAGGCTAAACTTTCGCAATCTTATTTTTTACCCACCCGAGGTGGACGTTCGGCAAATAAATTACCCATAATTCTTAGAGGACAGAAACATTAAATATTTCCTTCAAAGGACGTAAGAGATGATTGAACTGAATGGGGAGCAAATTGCTGAATATCTGTACCGCTCCTATACGGCTGTGGATGGGCTGTGGTTTGTGAAGGTTGAGGAAAAATATGACTTCGGGACTGCCCTCGATATTGATGATGATGTCTGGAAGGTGATGCCTAAAATCCAGGCTCGTAAACTTAAATCTCTGGCTAACCTGGATAAGGGGATTGATGCCCTATTCGAATGTTTTACTACGAAATTAACTCTTGATGGCTTTGTCTTTGAAACGGAAAAACTGAGCGATGGCAATGGTTTTAACATAATTATCAGTCAATGCCCCTGGCATAACATAATGATTAAAGCCCACAGGCAACATCTCTCTGAAAGTGTCGGGACGCGTATCTGCAATACGGAGTGTTCGGTCTGGGCTTCGGAATTCGGTGATAACATCTATTTTGAGCTGGGAGAGCGAATTTGTAAGGGTGCAAAGCATTGTATACTACGGTTCGTCTGTCAGCCTAAAGCGGATACTGGTGAGACATAATCGGGCACACGATGCCGAACTCCAGTCTCTCGCATCCCGATATTGCGTTCTGGATATATGGAACATTCGCCTGTGGTGAAATGGAAACGATATGCAGGAAAGTAGTTGAAAAAGTTGCCGGGACACCCTTTAGTGGGGGTTGTTCACAATTGAGAATGTTACCGAAACATAATCCCGTTTTTTGTGGAGGTTGGAATGAGATTACGTTGTCTGTACCCGTTGATGTTCCTTCCGGTATTTATGATGCTTGCCTTTACGGCGGCTCCGGATGAAAAACACGTCATTGAGATAAGACCAACAAAGTTCATTGCCACAATAGCAATCCCCGATTTCAGGGAGAAGACGGGGACATATCTGATAAAGTCCGGCACCTTTTCTGGCATCATATATCGCGACCTTGAGCTATCGGGCCTTTTCCGTCGCCCGGACAATGAGAAATTTGTCGCCGAGACCAATCGCTCCGATGAGAAACAGGGCGAGATTAATTTTCCGGAATGGAGTCGGCTGGGCTGCTTGTTTTTGTTAAAGGGTGGTTACAGTATCTCTGATGCGGGTCTTGCGGCTGACTGCTATCTTTACGACATAAAGACGGGTCAGCGCATCTTCGGGAAACACTTCAGCGGATATAGTAAGCGGGATTATCGTCTCCTCGCTCATCGCATATCAGATGAGATTGTTCGTTACATTGCACACGAACCGGGCATTGCCTCAACCCGCATCATATTTGTCTCAAGACACGGTAAGGATAAAGAAATTTACGTAATGGATGCAGATGGTTTCGGCAAGAGGGCACTCACCGCCGACGGAAGCCTCGCCGCCACGCCCTGCTGGGGCGCAGCCGCATCTGAAATTTACTATACATCATACAAGGACTATAACCCAGACCTCTGCGGGATGCGGATATCAGATGGCAAAACCTGGTTTATATCCCGCCACCCCGGCTTTAACCTCTCACCCACCTGGTGCGAGAAAACAAAGTGCATCGCCCTTACCCTGAGCAAAGATGGCAATTCGGAAATATACACGATGGACCGCACCGGCAGGCACCTGAAGCGCCTCACGTTTAATCGCGCAATTGATTCCTCCCCATCCTGGTCTCCCGAAGGCAATCAGATTCTATTCACATCCGACCGCTCCGGCAGCCCACAAATCTATGCGATGGATTCCGAAGGACTGAACGTCAGACGCCTCACCTTTCAGGGGACATATAATGACTCCGCCGTATGGTCGCCGAATGGGGACAAGATTGCATTCGTTACCCGGCAGGGCGGCGCGTTCAATATCTTTTTGATGAACATTGACGGCACTAACTGGGTTCAGCTCACTGCAAATCAGGGAAATAATGAAGACCCCTCCTGGGCACCTGACTCTCACCACATCGTCTTTACATCCGACAGAACCGGCAGCCCGCAAATCTATGTGATGAATGACAATGGCTCGAATCAGGCTCAGCTCACATTTACGGGGAGTAGCCAATCGGCAGCCTGGTCGCCTCTCGTAAAGTGATAAGTCTCGCGCTCTGGTGGGCGAATAGCAAATTATGAATAGTGAATAGTGAATTATGAATGAGGAATATCCTATACGTCAGTTTCGCTTCGGGTGGACAAACCCGATAACAAAATTTTTATTGCACATAGAAAACTCAATGCGGTAGAAATTTTCTCGGAATAAAGGAACGAAAAAAAAGGAGGTTGCCGAAGATGTTGTTTGTAGAAAGACGTAGAGTTGCTGGTGTTGTCCTGTTGTTAGTTCTCGTGGGATTACTATTTTCAGGATGTTCCAGGAAGCCAAGAACCCACTGGTGGGAGCTCTGGCGCAAACCAAAGGAGCCTACGGCGTCAATCTATCCCGAGGAGAGCACTTTGCCGCCTCCGCCGGATGTGGCAAAGCCTGCACCGGAGGGCGAGGTCTCTCCACTCCCGCTGGAAGGGCAAAAAGTAATTCCCACTCCCGACCTGGGTATCCCTGAACCAAAGCCGCTTCGCATTGAACCGCAAAAACCCGTTTCGGAGCTCCAAACAGTTTATTTCGCCTTCGATAGCGCCGGACTCTCAGACGGGACTAAGGCTACTCTGGACGCCAATGCTGACTGGCTCTTGAACCATCCCGGAATCCACGTCCTCATTGAGGGGCACTGCGATGAGCGCGGCACGGTGGAATATAATCTCAATCTCGGACAGCGCCGCTCCGATTCGGTCAGGGAATACCTCGTCTCTAAAGGCATTGACTCTAATACCCTCCACACCATAAGCTATGGCGAGGAGCGCCCCCTTGTCGAGGGGCACGATGAGGCTGCCTGGGCACAAAACCGCCGAGTCCAATTCCTGGTTTATTGAAAAAAAATCCGGGGTTATGCAACCAAATCCCAAGCGCATTCTGCCTGCACTGTGGCTATTGCTCCTTGTCTTTATACCAGTGGGGTGTGTCCTCCTACCCCCTCAGGTGAAAGACCTACAAAAGGACATATATGAAATCAAGGTGCAGGTAGGACGTCTGCAAACACTCCAGGGCGATACACATAAGCTCCTTTCTGCCCGCATAAAAGAAGATGCGCAAAGAG
>CAZGKP010000124.1:0-6910 GCA_964526215.1 uncultured Candidatus Sumerlaeota bacterium | reverse complement strand
CGCAAAGAGACCAGGCACGCTTTGCCACGCTGACAAAAAATCAGGCTGACCTTGAAAAGCAAATCCAATCCCTGCGCGAAGAAGTAAAACAATCGCGCGCCCTCCTTGAAGAACTGCGTTTCCGATTAAAAGAGATGGGGCTACCCGCACCGGAAAGTAACGCCAGTCCGAATTCTACCTGGAAAGCCTCAACCGGTGTGATTCGTTCCCCCGACTTCACCGTCACAGAACAGGGCGTTGTGATTGAGGCAGACGCACTACTGCGCTCCGCAAGGCTGGATTTCACCAATGGGCGTTATGGAAAGGCGCGTCAGTCCCTTGAGAAATTCCTGAGATATTTCTCCAAATCTCCCCAGGCTGACGAGGCACTTTTTCTCCTCGCCGATACATACTTTTACGAAAAGGATTACAAAGAGGCACTGGCAAATTTCCGCAAAGTTGCCCTGACGTGCCCAGCCGGGAGCCGTGTCCCCGATAGCCTCGTGAAGGCGGCGGTATGTCAGATAGAGCTCGGACAAAAAGACGCTGCACGCATCACGCTGAAAAAGATTCTCAAGCAATATCCCCGTTACTACGACCTTGCACGCATCCAGATTATGTTAAAAAATCTCGAGGAAAAATAACCCCACACTTCTGTGAAGTGTCGAATTTCCCAAAAGGTAAAAATGTCAATCAAGAATTCCCATATACAACAAGCAATCCGCCAGAGGCGGAGACAACGGACAACGGGCAACAGACAATTTGCAATTTCCAATTTCCAATCTTCAATTTGCAATTGTTCCAGACTAATTTTGGGAATAGTTTTATGTCTAATTGGATTTCTAATGAGCGCTGCCGCACAGGAGCCTTCTTCAACATCGCCCACTGCTCCACCGCCCATCGAGATTGAAAAAAGTCAAGCACCGCGGGAAATCCCACACCTCACGCCTGTCTCCATTCCCACACCCACGCCCGACCCGGAAAAAGTAGTGCTCTGTCTTGTGGATGATCGCCGCCTCACCCAAGCGATGGTGAATAAGATACTCACGCGGTTGCTCAAAGGCAAAAAAAGGACGACAGATTACCTTGAACGCCTCCGGGTCGTATATACGCAGAACATTATGATGGAATGGTTGAATAGAAATTTACTTGCGGCGGAGGCAGAAGCCGAGGGTATCACAGTGACTGATGATGAAATTCACCAGCAGGAAGCAGCATTAAAAAGTGCAGCGAATATTAAATTTGAGATTGACAAAGCACTCGAAACTATCGGTGCATCGAAAGCAGAATACCGCAAGCAGCTCCGTGATGCCCTTCTGGGGGAAAAGCTCGTAAATCGCCGCATACGGGCTTATTATGCCGAGAAAGACCTACGCAAAATATATCTGAAGAATCCGAGGGAATTTCAACGCCCGCCACGGGTCAGGGCAAGCCACGTCTTCTGTCCGCTCCACGGCAATGAGACTCCAGAGCAAAAAAAGGCGCGCGGGAAATTTATGGAACGGGCAAGGAGCCAGGCAAAGCGCGGCAAAGACCTGCGACAGGTCGCCAAATCTGCAGACGCCTCCTGGGGTGTGATTGGCGGCGACCTCGGATGGCTATATCCCCTGAATCGCCTGCCGCAACCCATAAACTCCCTCGTCTTCAAGGTGAAGGTCGGAAAGGTGAGTAACGTTGTAGAGAGCCGTTATGGTTATTACGTAATCCGTGTTGAAGAGAAGAAGCCCCTTTCGGGTATCACTTACGAAGAAGCCAGAGAGACTGTTCTCGATGCGGTATTTAACAATGTGAGAAAAAAGGTGCTCGATGTAGCAAAGCGCACGCACAAGGTGCGTATCAATATCAGCGGCATTCCCGAAGACAAACTTTGAACGAATGAAGAATAGGGAACTATGAATTTAGAATTGAGAATGTTGGGCGAATTCGGGGGACATCATTCGCAAGAATTTAGCTGTTTGAAAATGAATGTAATTTTATTAGGAACCCAGGAATCCAGGAAAATCATATATGTATTCTCTCCTGGTTTCCTGGCTTCCTTATTGATTTTCTCAATCAGCTAAAACGTTACCATCATTCTTTACCATAGTTCACAGTTCAACGTTATTGTTACGAAAAGCCCTTGCATTTTTGAATCTCCCATAATAATAATTCTGTAAAAAACACAAGACAGCTCGACGTGGGTTATAAAAAATTTGGTTTTAGTTCTAATTTTATTTTCCCCTTTTGCTCCACAGGTTGACAAAAGAGAATCCGCCCTGGCGGCAAGTGCACAATAGGGGGGGCATTATGAATATTGATAAACTTTTGAAGGAAAAACGGGAGGAAATCCTCCGTATTGCCGCTAAACATGGCGCCCAAAACTTGCGAGTCTTCGGCTCTGTGGCTCGTGGCGAGGCTTCTCCGAATAGCGACATAGATTTGCTCGTTAGCGTTGGAGAGAAACCTTCATCTTTCTTCCCGGGGGGATTGCTTGCAGACCTTGAAGACCTGCTCGGATACAGGGTTGATATTGTCACCGAAAACGGGCTTCACTGGTATATCCGATAGCGTGTTCTGAAGGAGGCTATTCCTCTGTGAAAGACGACCAGCTTTATCCCATCCGTATACTTGAATATATTGGCGCAAATTGGAGCCAGACTTTAACAGCGGATTAACAGGCTAATGTTGAACATCGAACGTCGAACTTTCAACGTTGAACATTGAACGGGCACAACGGGCAAACGGGCTCAACCCCTGGAGGATTATATGGCTTTGACTGATTGGCAGGCTAAGGAACTTATGTGCGATATTGGCAAGCGCGTCTGGACACGTGGTTACGTTGCGGCTAATGAGGGCAATTTCTCTTTTCGCATTGCCGATGACCGTGTCCTTGCAACTCCCACTCTCGTCAGCAAGGGTTTCCTCAAATCCGAAGACATCGTTACTCTCGATATGAGCGGCAAACAGATTGGCGGTGAGCGAAAACCTACATCCGAAACCGCACTGCATCTGGAAATATATAAAAACCGTCCCGATATAAAAGCCGTAATCCATGCGCATCCGCCGCATGCCACCGCATTCGCCGTTGTCAAGCGTCCAATCCCCCAATGCGTGCTGCCGGAGGTGGAGATATTTTTAGGCGAAATACCGATTGTCGAATACGCAACGCCCGGCACGCAGGAATTCGCCGAATCTGTAAAACCCTTCCTGAAGGATTTCACCGTATTCCTGCTTGCCAATCACGGAGCACTCAGCATCGGCAAAGACCTCATAGATGCATATTACAAAATGGAGATTGTTGAGGAATACTGTCAGGTGCTGTTATATACGCGGCAGTTAGATGGTTACACGCAGATAAGCGAGGAAAAACTCTCCGAATTATTAGAGATAAAGAAGCGGCTTGGCATACCCGACCGTAGGACAAAATCGGGGGGGAATATCTCCTGTGCCATACCCGCGCCAGTGCCAGAGGCAAAGCCCGCATCTGCGGAGATAGACCCCAATACCATTGAGAGTATCGTCCGCGAAGTCCTGCGCGAAAAGGGTCTGGGCTGAGTTAAATTAAACGAACAGTCTTCAATGAGGACTTAATGGATGCAAGGGACCAAAATACTTGACACATAACAGATTCTTGTTATATTTAATTTGTTATTTGGTGATTCACTGCGCTTGAAATTATGGCTCAATTAGAAGACATCATTCAATATATAGCTTACGTGCTCCAGCGTGAACACATTAATTGTGGAGTCACAAGGTTAGTGAAGCTTCTTTACCTTCTTGAGTGTTGGTATTACCAGCTTCACCGCCAGCGACTGCTCAATGTTACGTGGAAATTTTTACACTTTGGACCTTACGCGTTTGAAATTGAGGATTCCCTGAAGCAATTAGGCATTGTGAAGGATGCGCGGGAGTTTGACAACGATAAAACATTCCGTAAAATTGCCATTTCGGATAACTCAGAAGATACCCCGGTCCCAAGGACGATTCAATCAGAGATAGAAACTATTGTCAGGAAGTGGGGTTCTGCTGATTTGAATCAATTGCTGAATTATGTATATTTTAATACTGCCCCAATGAGAGAGGCGAAAAAGAACGATATACTGGATATTTCAAAGAGCCTGGATGACCTGAAACGAAAGGGCAAGGTTCAGCTACCTCTGATGGATAAGGACAAAATCAAAAGTATGAGAAAACGCCTTAAGAAACGGGAAAAAATCAATTCTCCCAAACTGCATTTCAAGCACGAGGATGATAAAGATTTGCAAATGGCTTTAAAAGGCATGGAGGAAGAAGAATCAAGTGCACCTATTAAGGGAGTCGTTTATTTCCATCCAAAGGCTACGTATTCTAATGCCAACGATTAAATATGGCACCACTTTTAGATTTAGTTAGAGAGATATTCGAAGAAATCCCCTTTCAACCAAATGCAACTATCCCTTTTGCCTTTTATTACGCGCCCGTAATATATCTCGATGCCGTCCAATGGCTGTACCCGATTGACCTTGACCCGCGGGAACTTAATCCCCCCAAATTTGAATTGAGAAGAATGAACCAGAATACTTTTAGGGGCCATCCTCCCAATAAAACATTAGACCTTAGATATGATGAAGAATACCTTGTATATAAAGCCAAGAAACGCCCGGTGATTGCCATATCACCTCTCAACAAAATACCTGCCATAACTGGACTTCCTCAACCGCAACGCAAATCATCTGTGATTTGCCTCCCTATTTATTCACTTTATGATACAGAAGGATTACGAAAACCCCATTTCACGGAGCAATTCATCAAAGATTGTGCCTTTTTTCAATATAAGCAGTTCTTCTTTTTAGAAAAGGATATAACTCCTATTTCACGAGATAGTATCATAAGGCTTGATAGATGTATGAGTATAATGAGGAATGAACTGGAACCCTCAAAAGTTAAACTCACAAAAGAAGCTGCTGATTTTCTGCTCGAGTCCTTTATAATTTTGCTGGACGAGTCAAAAGTTTTGGACAAAGACATACGAGAGCTCATCGAGGTGATTCAGACAGAATACAAATAGGATCAATACCCGTCCCTCATTCCAGGCTGGTTGAGAAAATTAACATTAACTCTATGGGAGCAAGAAAATGTGGAAAGAGATTGTGGCGGAACAGAATGCTGTGGCTGAAAAGACGCTGCGGCGCGACTTTGATGCACTGGGCGAAAAACTCGCCCGCCACAAAGACGATATTGAAAAAATTACTCGAGAGGTGATGAAATTTTCAGTCGCTGTGCCATCGTGGGGCTTCGCCCAGGGCGGCACTCGCTTCGGACGCTTCCCCATCGTGGGCGAACCTCGCAATATCTATGAAAAACTCGACGATGCGGCTGTCCTTAATTTGTTCACCAGACTAACGCCTCGCGTATCTCTCCACATCCCCTGGGATAAACCCGATGGCGCGAAGAAACTCAAATCTTACGCCCGCAAACTCGGCATCGGCTTTGATGCGGTAAATTCCAATACGTTCCAGGACCAGACGGGACAAAAATACTCGTATAAATACGGCTCCTTAAGCCACACAAAGCGCGCGGTGCGCAGGCAGGCAATTCGGCACAATATCGAATGCATCGAGATAGGCAAGACACTCGGCTCCAATGCGCTCACGGTTTGGCTGGCAGACGGTTCATCGTTCCCCGGACAACAACACCTGCGCCGCTCACTCGAACGCACTATTGATTCACTTCAGGAAATCTATGCCGCACTCCCCGATAAAAAATGGCGGCTCTTCACCGAACACAAACCCTTCGAGCCTGCCTTCTATTCCACCATCATTCAGGACTGGGGGACATCTCTCATCATAGCGCAGGCGCTCGGTGAACAGGCATCCTGCCTGGTTGACCTCGGTCATCACCTGCCCAATTGCAATATCGAGCAGATAGTAGCGCGCCTCATTTATGCCGGCAAACTCGGCGGCTTTCACTTCAACGACTCCAAATATGCAGATGATGACCTCTCGGCTGGCTCGATAAAACCATATCAGTTATTTCTCATATTCAACGAGCTTGTTGACGCCGCGCAAGACCGCAAGGTGAAGAATTTCAATCCCGCATATATGCTCGACCAATCGCACAATCTCAAAGACCCGCTTGAAGACCTTATGCAATCAGCGATGGAGTTACAGCGCGCATACGCGAAGGCTCTCCTTATTGACCGCAAGGCGCTATCGGCATTCCAGGAAGAGAACGACGTCCTGATGGCAGAGATGACGCTTAAAGATGCTTATGAAACGGACGTAACGCCGATTATGTGTGAGGCGCGCCGCCGCAAGGGTGCCGCAATTGACCCCATCGCCGTATATCGCGCCTCCCGTTATCGCACAAAATTAGCACAGCAGCGCGCACCACAAGGAAGGTAAAAGACAAAATGTAAAAAATGGGAAAACGAAAACAATGTGATGATATTTACCTTTTTACTTTTCTCTTTTTACTTCCACCAGGGATAGTGTTATCATGTCGTATAATTTTCTTATGGAAGTGCCGCATCGGCGCTTTAATCCTCTGACGGGCGAGTGGGTGCTCGTTAGCCCGCACAGGACGATGCGTCCGTGGCTGGGGGAACGCGAACCTCAATCGCCACAGAAGAAAAGACCGCCTTATGATGCACATTGTTACCTCTGCCCGGGTAACGAACGCGCTGGTGGCATTCGTAATCCTAATTACGTTGGCACATTCGTTTTTCAGAATGACTTTTCTGCCCTCCTGCCGGATACACTCCCAACGTCCTTTGAAGTTAATGGTCTTATCGTTGCGCACTCGGAGCGCGGGGTGTGCAGGGTTATCTGTTTTTCGCCACGCCACGACCTCACTTTAGCCGAGATGGAAATATCCGACATCCGGCGCGTCGTTGATGTCTGGGCGGAGCAATTCTCGGAACTGGGCGCAATGCATTCCATCGGCTATGTGCAAATATTTGAGAATAAAGGTG
>CAZGKP010000123.1:0-11516 GCA_964526215.1 uncultured Candidatus Sumerlaeota bacterium | reverse complement strand
CAGGTATAACTATGCCCAGAAGAGGGCTGCCGGCTTTGATATTCCGAGGGCACGAAAAATGGCATAAAAAAGAATGAATGCAGTCATCGGCAGAAAAAAACGCAAGAGGACGATATATGTCCCGATGTGAAATCCCAGATTCCCACCGATGTATCCAAGAATAGCCTCGGCGCGGAATGGTGGTAACGAGTGCGAGGGTTTCCTGCGCCCCTCGTGAAGATAGTTGTTTCGATTATGATAAAAACCCTCCATCGCCATCTTGATGGTAACGTCGTAATGTTCCTCATCCGCCGATTGGAATGGAAATATCCCCTTGTATGAGCCTCCGAGCCGAAGCGGGACGTATATCGAAGGCAGGATGTATATCACCCCTACTGCAAGGGCGCAGAGTATGAGCACAATAAGGAAGCGTTTGTTTGATTTTGCTTGTTGGATAGTCATTTTATCAAATCCGCCTTGTAGCGTTCCACGGTTTTTGTGTAATTTATCTGCGGTTGCGATAAAGACTCAAACGAGACGTTAATACTGCGCGCGGTCGCTGGTAATTCTACGCTGTTTTTCGCAAAAACTTTGATTTGTTTCCCATCACAGACCACATTTGTCAAATTAAGAAACGGCGGGATGTGGAATTTGTAACCCTTGAGGCGATGGAGGCGGAACCCCCGCCTTTGCGGCGGACATATCTGGAGATGTGCGGAGTTCCCTTTATGCGAAAAGGTGAGGATGAAACTCATTGTGCCGAAATATGTCGGTGCGCGCTGGATGCGGATAGTGGCACCGGGGACACACCATTGCGGCGCAAGAAATGAGCAGAGATGTAAAACATCGCCATCCTCGCGCACAAAGAAATTGCGGAAGAGCTCGATATACTTTGCCGCAAATGTCCCGTGCGGGGTGAGATTTGATTCGGGGATGAACTGGTGTGTGCGCCTATCGAATCGCTCGCATCCGCCTTGAGTATTTGTCGTGTGGAGCAGATAGCCAACATAAAAATCATTCAGGACATCGTAATATTCACCGCGGATGAGCGATGTCTGGGTTATATCCATTGAGAGGTATGGGTGGAGCTGATTTTCATTCCCGCGCTCTGGATATGGAAAGAGACCCTCGCCATAAAACGAGCGCCAGAACTTCATCGAGGCTGTAACACGGGCGTCATCGGGTTTGAGCATACGGGAGGCATAAACGAGTGCCAGATTGCCCCAGTCAAAACCGTAGCGCATCCCGAAGCGACCCGGGACGAATGCCTCGGCGTCTTTCCCCTCGAATGCCGGTGATATAAAGCCCCCGTTTTTCCTTGCCGTTTCAGAAAGGGCGGCATTGAGCGTGGCGCGAAACTGTTCCGCTTTATTCTTCCATACCCCGGCATCTTCAGAATGTCCTGCGCCGCGGGCAATTGCCACGGCTTCCTCAAGTCCCGCAAGCGCCCATAGATTATGCCCCACAATATGCGCATCCTTCACCTGTTCATTATCATTCATTGCGGTGGCAGGCAGAAGCCCGCCGTTGCGGTATCTCTCCGCCCACTCAATGCTCTTTTTCACAATCGGAAATATGCGCTTTGCCCAACTCGTATCGCCCGTGAGTTCAAAGTGCTGTCCAAGCGCATACAGCGCCATCCCATTGGCATCGTATTGTGAGGGCTGACTTGCGAAGCGACCATTTTCGTCGCGGCTCTCAAGGAAGAGATTCAGGCACTTCTCCGCAACCTTGTGTTCGCCGATAAGGTCGAGTGCCCGCACCTCGTGCGTCCCGTCGCGGATATAGAACTGGTCGTATTGAAATGGATTGGCACGCAGAATCCAGCGCTTGCCGATGTGGTCGAGGCAGGTCTCCATCAGATACCATTGCGAGGCATAAAAGAGGTCGAGGGGTTTTTTTTCAGGGACAGAGATAGCGAGGGATTTTGCCCGGCGCGCATCCCAGAATGCGCGTTTTTGAGCGGCGTAGTTTTCCCAGACTGCCGGTTTTTTCAAGAGGCGCGCCGCATCCCGCCGCATCATCGGGAAATAAGGTAGAAAAATGAAGGCATCTTTGCAGGCACCCGGTGGTATGGTGATGCGCAGTTCGGCGCCGCCAGATTCAGCAAAGAGTTCCTGCGAGCAGGCGAAGAGGCAATCGCGGGCATCTCCATAGAGTCTGTTATCCTTGAGGATGCCGTAATTTCTGCCTTTCCAATCGTAGTAAATGAATTCGGTGGATTGGTAATCCACCTTCATCGGGATGCCTGCACCGAGTTTGTAGGCGAGGCGGATGCGACACTTTTTCTTCGCGCCGGAGGCATTGCTCAAGCGGAGGCGGATGAAATTTATCATATTATGGATTTTGATTATCTTGAATTCGCCGCGCAGGTTTACGGTGCTCGCCTTATAGGCAACCTTATGTGAGCGGGGCATCACTGCGGCGGAGAGAGAGACATCCGCATCAATCTCTGCACATCTCATTTTGAATTGAACAATCGGGTAGCGTCCATTTTCGAGGGAGAGCGAATAAGAAGTGCCTGCATCAGTGCCGGAGGGCAAAATCTGAAACGCCCCGCAGTGAGTGCGGAGTGTGGCGTCAGGCAGAACCTGTGTCTCTTCAGGAAAACCAAAAGCCGAGATTGCCGTCACCGGATTGGCATAATAATCGAAAGAAAAGGAGGGGACAGCGACCACTAATAAAAGCAACAAAAAAAGAATCTCTTTATTCCCATCAGACAATGAAGAAACCATATTACACTTTTACTCTGGGGCTTCAAGGAGGTCAATCACACTTTTTCTCTTGAATCTTATTTCGGGGCTTCGCTCCTTCAGATACCGCTATCCTCCCTCGGAAGCTGAACAAGCGGCGGACCATACAGTTCGGTTACGTAATCGTATCGTATCCTCCGCAGGGAATCCACGAACCATCCCTTTCGCCCTATCATTTTCTTTTGATAAACGTGGATGAGATACGACGGGGCTGCCAGCAGCAGAGAATAAACTTTTCTTTCTCGTCTACGGTATAATTTATATCGGGAACCCACTGGATGTCCCCAGACCAAAACCTGGGGAAATCTATGCGAATCCTCTTTAGCATTTGCCATAGGAGCCTTTATAATTGCAATTCTTGTGAAATGGACTGCGGGGCGTGAAAAAAGAAAGCGTACTCTCGGAGCAACTTCACAACGAAGAACAATATCGGCTTTTCCCGCGGGAAGAACAAATGGTCGTTTCAGCACCAGCACCTTTGGTCCCATCCGGCTTCGGCTCATATTTATTCCTTCAAATCGGGCGATCTCAATTATCACATTCGGTTTTTTGTGTGATTTAATTAAAACGCGAATGTCGAGAGAGGTAGGCCAGGAGAAAGGATCGGTGTTAATGGCAAGATGCGTAATCTCAAATGGATGCACGCAGGAAAAAGGCACAACGAGTTGCTCACCCCGTTTCACCCAATAGGCGCCCCCAGGCTTGCCGTAATGTAACAGTGGCATAATATAGTTCCCACCGGCAAAGGCTGGAATTGCTTTTGTACCGTAAGCATTGTAATTATGGATAATAAAAATACGGTCACAAGTGCCAAGTTTGGGCAAGCCTTTCTTGGGGAGCGGCTTTACATCCACGAAAGGGGCAATGTTAGTATCGTGCAGAAGAAAATTCGATGACCCAAATTGTTCACCTTGCAAATTCGTATAAATGGTTGCCCTGGTGTTTTCCGGCAATCGTGTATTCAGATTTTCTCCTTCTGTAAGGAGCGACGAATATGCTCTTTCATAGGCACAGTAGTTGACGGCGGAATCATAGGTATTGATTCCAAGGACAATCCCCTGCCATGAGAGCGCCCCCGCCAGAATCCAGACAGGGACATAGCGCACCCATCCGATGAATCCGGGTGGATGTTTTCTCCACAAAAGAAAAAGCCCCAGGATGCCCAGGGTAAGAAACGTAAGCCCGGAAAGAAGCACCCATACCTGACGATAAACAGATGGACTGAAAGGATAATAATAGGGAAACAACATCACGACAAATAATGCCCCACCAATAGTGAAATGGAGCAAAATCGCCACGGCATTGGCTTTTTTATGAATTCTGCCCAGCCATCCTGACAATAATCCGGCAATCTCCACCGCCATCAGAATGCATAGATACGGCGCGAAAGTTAGCATATAACGAGGAAAGATTAGGGGCCACATACTCAGAAACACAAATCCCGAAAGGAAAAGCAACAGGAGTAAAAATCGACACGATATGGAAATATCTGGTCCTATATGGGTTTTTCTCCGAGCAATAAGGAAACGAATCAATGCAACTATCGTCAGCAGCAGAGCCAGATACCAAAGATACCCCAGGCTATCCGTGCAAAACATCCGATACTTTGAAATGTTTTGCCATATGGCGGAAGGTGACGTCGCTAATTTGACATTCTCATAGCCCGTTATTGGGCGTCCCCATGGATGGAAATACAAAATCCCGGGAATGGAACAAATCACCACACTTATGAGATACTTCCATAGGCGTCTGCGGAGCGGTGAGCGGTGTTGCCCGAGTAAAGCCATAATAACCATCCAGCCGAAAAATGATGAGATGATATGGAGTGACGTTATCTTTGTCAGGCAACATAGGCAGAATGTCACATTAAAAGCGATTAATGTTATTCGCTCATGATGCGTTTTCCCAAAGACGCCTCGAAGGAGAAACACAGTTGCCCATAGAGCAAACGTGATTTGATAGCTATCTGTTGTGAGTAGTCGTGCAAAATTCGCATACCAAGTTTGGAAATCGGAATACACAAACTGGGGACTAAAAAGAGCGAAAAATCCAAGGGTGATTCCTCTTGCCAGGTATCCACCTCCAGCCAGTTTTGTCAATTCCCAGATGGCACCAAGAACCAGAGCAAATGACAGGATTTTAACAAAATGCCATGCCCAAGGTGCATTTCCTAATATAACTCTTTGCAGGGCAACGAAAACCCTGAAAGCGGGCCCAAAATTATTTTCAGAAACTTTAATCAGCTCCCATAAGCAAGCCAGAGGACCCGCAGTTTTCCATTTCGCAAATGCTTCATACGAGGAATGAATTAATCGACCGTCATCAACCAGTGACCAGGGGAGGGTGAGACTCGGGAAATAAAGTATAAAGGCAATTGCCAAACAAAGCCCGGCGACCTTGAAACTTTCAGAATTTATCAATTCAGTAATTTTCGATTTGTAAATAGACATATCGGGCATTGACTATCCTGGCAGACGGGATAAGAAAATATAGTAACAGTTACCTGTCTGATAATTAACCGCAAAGAGACGCAAAGAAGGCGCAGAGAACCCCAAGTTTTATTTCATCTCTGCGGACTTTGCACTTACTCAGCGACCTTTGCCGTAAAAAAGATATTAATTCCCCAAAGCCCCCTCGGGTTTTCATTCAGCGAATGATTTTTTCTTTTTCGATATATGCTGTCGGTGTCTCTTCTAAAATTTGGGGTCCGACTTTCAAAAACTGTAACAGTTTAGAAGATTGTCGGACAGGCACTTAACAGCTCTGTTTTTCAAACACCTAAACTCTTACGGCGGATTAAAGTCTGACCCCAATGAGGCGGCGGAAGATGCGGATGAGAAATGAGGTGTGGGTTGCTTTCTCTAATGCCTCTTTTGCTTCCCTGAATTCGGGATTCTGCTCCGAGGCTCGCCGGAATGACTCTATCGCCTTCTGCCCGAACCCTAACCTGTGATAACACTTGCCCAGATGATACCAGAGATAGTGGTTTGTGACGTTTATGGCACAGGCTTTCTGGAAATAATCCAGTGCCTGGGAATATGCCTTTTGCCTGAAAAATATAAGACCGATGCGCATCGGTGTCTTCCAGTCGCCCGTATCCGCCATCTCCATCGCCTTTGAAAAACAGAAAGAGGCATTTTTGTTATCCGCAAGGAGCAATACCTCGCCGCGCGCAATCCAGGTATGAATATCCGCGCCCTTTGATAGTGCATAATCGGATGTGCCGAGTGCGCGTTTCAACATCCCGTGATGGGCATACGTTATCGCCCGTAGCGAAAGCAGGGCGCCATCTTCCGGGAACATCTCAAGGGCGCGCCCCGTCCATAAATCCGCTTCTTTTAATTGATTCATCTCGATGAGGCAGTATATTTGCCCGATCCAGGGGGAGTGTTGTGTGTTATCAACCTGAATGGCGCGGGAGTAAAGCTGGAGTGCTTTTTTGAATTCGCCCGTAAAGAAGGCTTCATCTCCCCTGGCGATATAATATGGAGCATCATAGACTTCCTCGGCGGGTGGTGCAGGGCGTTTTTCTTCTTTAAGCGCCTTGCGTCGGGCAATGGCATCCTGGGTCTCTCTCTCTAATTTTGAAAACCGTCCCACTGTAACCTATCTCCAATGCCGGTAACGATTGACTAATGACTAATGACTAATGGTTAATTAGCCCCACTTCCGCGTATGCAGAACTATGTCGCCTTCTTCGTTGGTTTCTTCCGCAACGATATGGACGCCGCGCCGGTCGAGTTCCTTTGCGATTCTGTGATGTGCGAACTGCTGAACAATGGTGCGGGCAAATTCGTCCCCCTTTGTAAGGAGGTCTAATTTCGTGGCGGTTCGGGGTCCGGTTACCTCGACAAAAAACTTCCCGTGCACATCCTTGCGAAACGTGATGACGATGTCATCTCTCTGGAAATCGAGGCGTTGTTCACGCCCCAATTCCTCCGCCACAACCTCTCCGACAACTTCATCCAGTGGAATCTGCACCTTTTTGAGATTCTTTACATCGCGGGCAATTTGTTTTTCGAGCCAATCCTTTGGTCTCTTGCCGGTGAGTCTGTGATAACCGAGTGCACCGGCGGCAGCCATTATGAGTGGCGAGAGCATAACCCAGCTCCAACCCAGAACCGGTGCGATAACAATCAGCGGCATAACAGAGCAATCTCCCTTGTGTTTAAATTTCTACTTAATTAGACCAATGTTGAGACAAAAGTCAAGTGTAATGACAGTGAAATGGATGGAGCAAATTTTGAATTGTGAGCTGTGAGCTGTGAATGGTGAATTGAAAATTGGAAATTGCAAATTGTAAGTTGTAAGTTATGGTTGGAAGGGAGGCAAACAGTGGGGAAAGGGGCAGCAATGGGGGAGGTAAATTTATTTCTCCTCGCTTATTTTATCTGTGAACTCTTTGACCTTCTGTATATACTTATTCTTTTTTACTTCTTTCGTTTTGATCTCAAGTAAGGCAAGCGGCTTTTTTTCACACAGCCCCTCCATATTCCTGAAAGTGTTTTCGCTCCCGGAAACGTGCTGTGTGCAAAAAAATGCCACCTCTTGAAAGTGCTGCTTATTTTGAGAAATGTATGCCCTGATTGGAGTGGACATAGTAGATGTCCAAACGGGTGTGCCGATTATGATGATGTCATACGAGGCGGGATTCTTTTTAATCTCTTCAATAGTTGTGAGCTTTTTAGAGACGGCGTCTTTGAAAGACGCCAGATAACCCAGAGCGCCCTTTCTATTCTTCGTGTCGCGAATCTCTTCAATATCGCATTCGAGAATTTCCGAGATTGCCTCAGCGACCTTTTGGGTGATTCCCGTTCTCGAATAAAATACAACGAGTGATTTCATTTTGTGTATATCGCATCCTCCTTTAGGGAAATGTTACTAAAGATGCGAACATTAAACTCACAAATCCCCTGCATTGTCAAGCTAATGTAAAAAAACCTGTGTAGTTGCCTGAAGCTCAATCGTAGATTCTAACACAAACGATGTGAGAATTTTTCTCTCATAGTTCTCCACAGGCGAATCTCCGATATTTAAAACGCCGAGGACGCAAAGAGCGCAAAGAAACGCAGAGTAAAGGACGAAGGCGCTCCATCGGTGGGTTGAGAAAAAATTCTCTGCGATCCTCTGCGTTCTCCGCGTTTTAGAAAATTTCAAATATCTTTGGCTAGTCTTTACCTGAAGAGAAGCGAGTTCGGCTGCTCAATAAAGGAAGCGGCATCAGCGGTAGGGTCCGACATAGATTCGCCGGGCTTCATCAAATGACCAATCCTTCGCCCCAACATTCGGGTCGTTTTCTTCCAGCGTGCCGGAATCAAGTAGCGACTCAACCTCGCCCCAGGGCTTTAAGCCCGAAAGGGCATCGAGCTCCTGCAGATTCAGATACCCCGCAACATTGGCGAGCTGAAGACAGCGCTCGAGCTCGTAACCTTTAATATAAGCGGCGAGAAAACCTGCAATTGACGAATCGCCCGAACCGGTTGCGCTTGCAATCTTTTTCACACGGAATGCCGGCGCCCATAATTCGCGTCCCGCCCATTTTTCGGGCGACGCCGGTTTCGCCGCTCCGATTTTCTCAAAACTCTCAAGGCTACCCGTGCGGAAATAAAAACCACGATGCGCAGACTTCAGAGACGTCATCTGACATCCCATCTCGATGAATGTCCTTGCGAAAGTTGAGTATTGGTCAGGTGTGATTTGATTTACGATTTCCGCCCCGCCTGCCTTTTCACGATGTGTCCAGAACGCTCCAGGCTCCAGCATAAAATAAGCCTCTTCGATGGAGGGGAGGAATATGTCAACATAGGGGAGGAGTTTTCCCAGAATTTTGCGCCAGTTGGTCTTGCCCGCCTCACTCGCCGGGTCGGGCAGAGACATATCGAGCGATGTGGTTGCCCCCGCCTTTTTTGCGAGACGAAAACATTCAACGAGCTCACGCCCATCATCGGCGTAAAGCGAACGCATAAGTGGTGGATAACCGAGGTGGAAGAGTTTGCATCTCTCAACCAGCACATAATCAATGTCACGACTTGTGAACGTATTATTTGTGCCGGGGTTATGCAGAAATATGCGGTCAATCCCCGGGGGAGCGAGGGCAACGGTGTAAGACGTCCCCTCGCCAAGCGCGACCTTGATTCCCTCTGCGTGCCCATAGCGCTTCAGGCGGCGTATGATGAGTTCGCCAATCTCGTCATCGCCCACTCTCGCCATAAAAAGGACATCTATGCCGAAAATTTTCAGCCCGATGCCTGTATTGGAGACGGGACCGCCGGTTGAGAGAGCCGCCTCGCCCACCTGGACGAGTTTTCCCGGAGTAAGTAATTCGCCAATGGTGCAAGCACCAGTATCGGGAAATTCAGGGATGATGTCAAAACAGATATGACCCGCCATCGCCGCATCGAACGCGCGTCCCGCATCTAAAGATTCTTCAGACATAAAAAAACTCCCGGGCGTAAACTATTGTTCTTCTCTATTTATCCGAGATGAGTTTAGAGAGGGCTGGCTCATCTTCGTCAATGACCTCAAAGCGCTTTATGTTCCTGTCAACGAAAACGTTGTCAGTAGCATCATCGTTATAGGTGGAAACCTCGCCAATAATGACATATTCGCCGATCGACCAGAATTGATGATAACATCCGGGGCGCACGGTTATGCGTTCTCCCGCTTTCAGATAAATGATTGTCCCGCTTTGGTACGAAACCGGCTCGCCGTTGTGGAGCACATCCACCGTGCCTTCATTTTCGGAAAAATTACCCTCGGCGTCCTGGGCAAATAGCTGGATAGCCAGCACCCCGACACGGCAGATAATGTCCTCCTGTTTTAATTTGTGTTTATGGATAGGCGTAATCTGACCTGCACGTGCGAACATAACCTTTTCGCAGTATTGAGGTAATTCTGTTAGATTCACCAGTGTTAGACCGTATTTTTTGAAGTCGCCCAGTCCGAAGCCCGTAACATCCCAGCGGGGTTCAGGCGGGAGGTGCCAGTTGTGGCGTTCAAACGCAAGGAGTGCATCAGCGATTGCGCGATTGATTTCCGAACGTTTCATCTCATCGTCCCTTCATAAAAAAATGTAAGTTGTATATACAATTCCCCACACCCGGGGTCAACTCCCTTTTTCCACTTGAGGTGAGGGCAAATCTCTTGTTACAATTATTTTTAAAGTTTGCATAATTCCTCACAGGGAGTTTTGTATTCTCAACTTTATTACGATGGAGAGCTACTGATGCTCGTTCACAATGCAACTATTCTTACTATGAATGAGAAAAATGCTATATTAGAGGACGGGGCGATTTATGTGGAGGGCGATATTATTCGCGACGTGGGACACTCGCAAGAAATCCTTGCGCAGTATCCTGACTCTGCTCTGCTCGATGCCCGCGGCAAAATCCTCATTCCGGGTCTCATAAATGCCCATATGCACCTGTATAGCACCTTTGCGCGGGGAATTGTCCTGAAAGACGAACCGCCTGAGAATTTTTTGCAAATCTTAAAGCAACGGTGGTGGCGACTCGATAAAGCACTCGATGGCGAGGCGGTCTATCTCAGCGCAATTATCCCGCTCGTTCAGGCTATCCGCTGCGGAACCACAACAATCATTGACCACCACTCAAGCCCCTCCGCCATCGAGAGGTCCCTCGACATAATCGCCGATTTGTTTGAACAAATCGGGACGCGGGGCATTTTATGCTACGAGGTATCCGACCGCAATGGCAAGGATGTGTGCAACCGTGCTATCGAAGAAAATGTGCGTTTTCTCGAGAGATGCGTCAAAAGCCGCTCCCCGCTCCTGCGCGGTCTCTTCGGACTGCACGCCTCATTCACGCTCGGAGACGAAACGCTGAAGAGATGCGTGGATGCGGCATGTCCGTTCAATACGGGCTTTCACGTGCATTGCGCCGAGGCGGCATCTGATCTGGAATACGCCCGCAAAAACTATGGTAAGACTGTGGTTGAGCGATTCGCCGATGCAGGCATACTCGGTCCGAAAACAATCGCAGCACACTGCGTCCACATAACCGATAGAGATATTGCCATTCTTGAGAAGACGCAAACTAACGTCGTTCACAATCCTCGCTCGAATATGAATAATGGCGTGGGCTGTGCGCCGGTGCTCAAGATGCTCAAACGAGGTGTGCGAGTGGGACTTGGCACCGACGGTATGAGTGCCTCTATGTGGAACGAGGTGAAGGTGGCAAATCTATTGCACAAGCACCAGAGAGGCGACCCACGACCGGGTAGTGCCGAGAGCTCCAAAATGCTTTTCAAAAACAATGCACTGATTGCCAGCGATATCTTCGGCACACCTATCGGTGTGATTGAAGAAGGGGCAATGGCAGATTTCATCCTCGTGGATTACTGCCCGCCAACGCCAATGACGCCTGAGAATCTGACGGGGCATATACTTTTCGGCATCGCAGATGCGCCGGTGGACACAACCGTTGTCGGTGGGAAAATTCTGATGCGGGAAAAGAAACTGGTAGGGATAGATGAAGAGGCAATTTGTGCCCGTGCCCGCGAGGTTGCCAAAGAAGTCTGGCGAAGATTCTAATTATTCGGTAACAATCATTACGATTCGCCGCGGCGAATTCACCACAGCGAATCTCCGATCTCCCAAAACAATAAGAAGTAGCCACCGATGAACGCCGATGTTCACCGATGTATCTGCATCAATTGAACGTTGAATTCGCCTGAGGTGGAAACGTCCAATGTCCAACTCTCAATGTTCAACTGACAACTGACAACCGTAATTTTCGGGATTGTTTAGATTGGGATGTCGGGGTT
>CAZGKP010000122.1:0-11557 GCA_964526215.1 uncultured Candidatus Sumerlaeota bacterium | reverse complement strand
GGCCTGAAGGCTGGCAACAGGATGGTAACAAAATGATGCCTCCCACAGAGTCAGCAAAATCTGTGTGGATTTTGCAGGCGATGCCGAACTTTTCCTATGAGAACTTGCTCGCACGATATACTCAATCTGCGGACGCAAAAACTATCTTCACGGGTGCTGACCCCACGGGAAAAATACCCGATTCGTTTGTGGTTGAGGTAATGAGCAAATCTTGCCCCGAAATTGATCTTCAGGAGGTTGCGGAAGATAACCTGTATCACCTGGCATTCGCATTCAAACAGGTAGATTACGTCTGCTGGTGGGCGTCTAACTTCGATACAATAGACCAAATGGAGGCGGGGAGACAACTCATTACCAGAGTGGTGGAAACGATGGTCGCCGTTCAGAAGTAACTATGCTCTTGTCGCTTTGCTCCATTGTAAAATGAAAATTGTAAGTTGCAGATTTTCAATTTAGTATTTCTCGGTTTGCAACTTGCAATTTACAACTTCCAATTTCTAATATTACCTGCTCTTTTCCCCGAAGACCTGGGCGCGAAAACGAAATATTTTAATGTCTCTTTTCTTATATGTGTCCTGCGGGAGTCCGGCTTTTCTGCAGGTATTCTCAAGGAACTCGTATCTATCCCACCCCCACTCAGGCGCCACCTGGGGTAACAGCAACCCTCGGTGAAAACCCCGTTCCACGACTAATCCATCTTTCCCCACCTCAATTGTCTCGATGTCCTCCACGGGCGTTAATGGTGTCATAACCGAAATCTCAATATCCACCATATCCAGTTCATCTTCGGTAACAACGGGGAAGCGGGGGTCTTTTGATGCGGCATTCACGGTGTTTTCTATCACGGAGTGGTAAATTGTTGTGGTGCCGGTTACATAACCTATGCAGCCGCGCAACTCACCGAGCTTGTGCAGCGTAACGAAGACGCCTGCCTTTTGCTCTAACGCGTGCGTGGGCTTGAATGCCTCAAGGTCTTTATCAGATGGATATTTTTTCTCCCTCACCCATTTCTCGAGTGTGAAGCGAGACAGACGCAATAATGTCTGTTGCTCCTCGGGGGAGAGGGAATCAGGAGACGACTCTGTCATTGTGCGGACTCCTTTCGGGTAATTTAGATTAAAAATTAGTGGGAGGAAAACTATTTTGCCTTACATTTATTTCTTTGTAGCAGATAAAAATAAAACATCAAGGGAAATTTTGGGAGATTTTGAGTCGCAGCGGGAAAAAATAAGGTCATTACGCTTATCGCCGTTCAAATCGAGGGCACGAATCTGCTCCGGTGTCGCTGGCAATTCAAAAACCGCATCCGGTTTCCTGGCAAAACCGCTCTTCCTGTTAGTGAAGCGGTGCAGTGAAAAAATCCTCTGTCCGGTTTTGATGAGGAGGTCAGGTCTCTTGCCCCCCGTAAAGTCCTTCCCGACTACAAAATAATCGCGAAACGTGAAGCGGTAATCAAAAATCTGCTGGCTTATGGTGATGGGGAATGAGAAAGATGGGCGGCGTGGGAATCCCTCCCCTTCAGTCCACAGGTAGAAATCGAGACTTCCCGGTATACCGAGTCGGAAAAATGCCCTCAGGTTTGATTCGAGCGATGCGCCCTGCAAATCGAGGTCGAGAAGAATAAGGTCCGGGTGCCCGTCTCCGTCCACGTCCTTAAAAGATTGTGCATAGCCATAAGGAGAGATGGCGCCAGCACGAACAACCGAATCGGGTTTTTTTGCAAATGAGCCGTCTGGGTGCGCCAGAAATATTTTGACAACGGTCTTTGGTGCAAAGGTGCTTTGTGTGGTCTTGTAAACTGCGCGGTCGGGCAGCCCGTCGCCGTTAAAATCCAATTCCCTGCGCCTGATAACCATTCCATCATCCTCGATTTCGTATCGGTCTTCGTTATCTTCAGGCTCGGCGAGGGTGGGGAGCTTTTCCATCTCAAAGGTTTTATCTCTTTTGAGGATATAGGTGCGTCCGGCGAGAGTGAGACGAGTTTTACCCGGAACTCCCGGGTCGGTGAGATAACCGCCTCTCATTGTCTCACCCAGCCACGCGTTGGCTCTAACAGAAATGATACTCTTTGAGTCTCTCGTACGAAAGATGTATTGTCTGAATGGGTTGGCGGCGCAGATAAAGGGGTAGTCATTCCCGACAAGATATAGAAAGCGCCTGGTTATGTCCATAGGTGCGGTGAGCGCGGGGGTTGTAAAATTATCGGCGAGATAGATACAGAGCGAGCCACCTTCCGGGAGAATGACGTCATCTATGCCATCGCCATCTATCTCAAGAAAAAAGTCGGTTCTAATAATAATAAAGGGTCGGGGATAAAAGGTTAATTTCTTGCACAGAAACGTAACAGGCGGCGAGGAATATGTGTCACCGTTCAGAGGCATAAGGTCTATGCCGGTGGAAGATAGGAGTGCGAGTGCCTTCCCCCTCCCTTTATGGATTTGCGCAAATGTATAATGTGAATAAGGTTCGGCTATGAAGAGTGTTTGAGCAGGCAAGTCAGCATAGTGATTCCGGGGACGCTGGGGATAAAATTTTAGAGTGCGCCCCGATGCGGTGATTATGTCCTTCAGGTTGTCGCCATTATAGTCTTCATATACAACCCTATCGTGATGTGCGTGGCGGAATGTGAAAGTGGTATATGTAGGTATAGGGAGTTTCTGTTCTGCCGCAGCAAAAAATCCCGGAAGAAAAATCGTTAGAAGAAAAATGTAAATTCGCATATATGGCTCGTCTTTATGGGAATATATAAAATGTAACTCGGCGCTTCTTCAGGGAAAATACAAAGACATCATCCTTTTGTCCCGGGTCTATGCGCTTGATGCGGTAGCCGGATACTTTGTCCGTGTTTAAGGTGGCAAAGGGCTTTTTAGCGATGCCTCTCTTTGTCGTGATGAAGATTTCAGCTTTGTCAGGTGCGAGAAAGGCAAGGATGTCATTTAGCCCGTCGCCATTGAAATCTCCCTCGGCGGTGATTGGCAGGAGGTGCAGGGAATAAAAAGAACCGCTCTTCATTCGCAATGGAAGCGTGAAATCGGGTGTTTGTGAAAAGCGGCTTTCCCCCGGGTGAAAGAGATAAAATCCGAGCGTAAAATGCAAATATTTACCAAGCAGGTATTCAATCACATCGTCTGTGGATGAGAAATTGTATTCGGAGCGCACCGAGCAGAAGTCGGTATAACCATCGCCGGAGAAATCGCCGAACAGGATGAAACCGGTCGGGTCGCGGATGCGAATGCGTTGCGTGGGGGGGTCGAGCCGGGTAAACTTTATTTTCGGGGCGATATAGACCGATACCTTTGTAAGTGGTGAAAAGACGTCCTTATTGCACTCCACGCAGAATATGTCCAGAAAGCCATCGTGGTTCAGGTCAGATAACAAGGAATTAAAGAGGGAGGATTTTAACCTGATTTCCCGGTCAGGGTGGAGAGGAAATGAAAGGGGGATTTTGGGGTGGTATATCCGTATTTTTGCCGGCTCATCACCGCGCAGTTTTTCGTCTACGAGTGCAACGCTTAAACCCTTAATGGATTCAATGCAGACAAGCCTGAGGGAGTGGCGGATGGTGTGGCTTCCGTAGGTAATGCGGGGAGAGACATCGAAAATTGTGAATGGGTAGTGTTGCATTTGAGGCAAGGCGATTTCCGTGAAATCGCCGCCCTGTTTTTTGAATAGGCGGAATCCGTTCACTCCGGGAATAAGCAATTCGTCAAAGCCATCGCCGTCCACATCCAGTGCAAAGTTCACAAATTTGAATGTAGCCGCAGGCTTATCCGATGCCGAGAGACTGGTTACATCAAGGAGATTTGTAGGTGTATCAGAGAGGCGATTTGGGGTTCGCGCATAATAGTAAAGCCCGCTCGGCGTAAGCAAAAGGAGTGTCTGCCCGATACCCCGCCCCGGATTCCCGAAGGTAAAATAGGAAGGTCCGCCTCCATACGCGTTCGGCGGGATGGAGATTTTCTGCAGCGGGGTGAGCGACCTTTTTTTCGGGTTCAGGCTATAGATGGCAAAGTTTCGATGATTCTGCAAAATCAATTCACGCATCTCATCACCTGCCACGTCCTCAAGGAAAAAGCGGGTGGAGGCATTCAGGCGTTGTTCCTTTTCGCTAAACGTATGTGTGATTTCTATATACGGAGTTCGTGCCTGCAGGGAGGAAGTGGCGTATATAAGGAAGATGCAGAGTATGATACAATGTGGTTTCATCCGCTCACATCCTGATGCGGTATTGTTTGAGTTTTTCATAGAGAGTGGAGCGGCTGATGCCGAGGAGTTCGGCGGCACGCAGCTTATTTCCGCCAGCATATTCGAGGGTCTTTACGATGTGCTTGCGTTCCAGGTCGGAGAGTGTAATTGGGACTTCTGCTCGTTGTCTGCGTTTTCCTTTGCCCTTTCGGGCAAATTCTGCCGGGAGATGCTTGGGCAGGATTTCACTTCCACGTGCAAAGACAAGTGCCCGCTCGACTACGTTACGCAGTTCGCGCACATTTCCTTGCCAGTGATAATCCATCAGGATTTGCATTGCCTCGGGCGAAAAGCGAACTGCTTGAGATGATGTCTCTTTGCGAAGTGTGCGTAGGAAATACTCAGCAAGGATAGGGATGTCTTCGGTGCGCTGGCGTAGCGGCGGTAGTTCAATCTCCACCACCTTCAGACGATAATAGAGGTCTTCGCGAAATTCACCTTTTTCGATAGCCGCCTGGAGGTTTTTATTTGTAGCGGCGATAACGCGGACATCTATGTGTATGGTGCGTGTTCCGCCTACTCTCTCTAATTCACCCTCCTGCAGGACGCGCAAGATTTTTGCCTGTGCGGAAAGCGAGATGTCGCCAATCTCATCAAGGAAGACAGTGCCGCCATCCGCCAGCTCAAACCTCCCCGGTTTTCGCGAGATTGCACCCGTGAATGCCCCACGCTCATATCCGAATAGCTCGCTCTCGATGAGCGTTTCGGGAAGTGAGGCGCAATTGATGCAAACCATTGGACCAGTCCGCCTGCGGCTGTAGCTATGTATTGCGCGGGCGACGAGTTCCTTGCCGGTGCCGCTCTCTCCACAAATCAGGACCGTTGAATTCGTCTCCGCCACGCGGTTCAGAGTATCCATTATGCTCAACATCTTCGGGTTGCGGCAAACGATTACGAGGTCTTTATTTATGACGCGCTCAAGGGCGAGGCTCTTACGTTTGAGCTGTCCATAATCCTCAAGGTGCTGTGCAATCAGCCCAAGATGAGCGGCAATGGGGGAAACAAAATCGGGTGCGGACTTATCAACCGGCTGATGACTCCGCGGGCTATCAATGTATATCAGACCGAGCAGTTTGTTCTCTCGCAGAATCGGTACGCCCATTATGGTGGGGCGCGCTGAAGCCGGTGAAATCGCCTCTTCATTCTCCCGGGGCTCGGTAAAGAGATATGGTATGCGTTCTTCTTTGATGCTTTCGAGGACCTGCTGGTGGATAGGAAATTTTTCTACAAAATCTCCCGTATCGAGCGATGGGGCGATGTAAGTTGAATGGAGATTGAACCGGTTGCGGTGTGCATCAAAGGTAAAGAAGGCGATGCGGTCAACGCCGCACGATAAGAGAACCGCTCTGCCGACTTTCTGGAAGACCTCGGAAGTATTGGACGCAGTG
This sequence comes from uncultured Candidatus Sumerlaeota bacterium, assembly GCA_964526215.1. Classification (GTDB taxonomy): domain Bacteria; phylum Sumerlaeota; class Sumerlaeia; order MWCT01; family MWCT01; genus CAZGKP01. Next base: position 5,924 of record CAZGKP010000122.1, on the reverse strand, counting down.
GTCAAATTGCTGATGAGTTTGTTCAGGGTGTGGAGATGGAGATAGCTTTCTTTGAGCGAATCGAGGCGCGCCTTCTCATCGGCAGGGGTCAAAATCTCGGTCTTTATCAGGGGATGTGCGGTGAGCGGAGTTTCATCTGTGATCTTGAGCGATTGTGGGGCAGTTTCCACAGAAGCATCTTCAGGTTCTCCCTCAAAGAACGCAAGGATGCTCTCGCCCATTTTTATCTCGTCGCCATCCATCAAAAATATCCGGCTGATGGGAAGCCCATTGACGAACGTGCCATTCGAGCTGCCGAGGTCTACAAGGGCGGTCAGGTTATCCTCCAACAGCACGCATTTGGCGTGTTGGCGGGAAATGTTTGTGTCCGGCAGATAGATGTCCGAGGATTCAAGTCGCCCAAATACCGTCTCTCTCTTTTTCAGGGAGATGCAATTTCCTTTCAGCTCCCCGGATTTTACAACGACGTAAGGCATCGTTGAACCTCCCCATTATGTCCTTAACGCAGGATACAAATATCATATAATCCCAGAGCGACTGTAAAGTTAAAAAGAGCATTCGCCCTATGTGGCGCACAATTCACATCTCACAGTTTACAATTCACACTTTGCAACTTGCAATTTCCAATCTTCTCATCTTCGGGATATGAGCAAAAAAATTCCTTTTCTCTTTATATACTTGACATATCCCGCTTTTTGTATATAGTAAAATTAAGATTGTGGGAGGGATAAGCGTTGCGAACGAAGACGCGAAATCTTGTGCTCGGCGTGGTGTTTCTACTGGCGGCAATCGCCCCAGCCACCTCTCGTAAACCCGATAGATACGGTGAAATCACCGCCACACTCGCCGAGCTCCAGACCCTCTGCGATGCTATGGTTTGGGTCTATATTGACATTGGCTATTACGTCTCTATCGAAAACCTTGACGACCTTCTCCCGGACCACATCATACACGATTACGACAACATTGACCAGTTTGGCGGCACGTGGGTAATTGACACCACCACCGCCCATTTCCACGCCGACCGGGTAGATTTGACGGCACCACCACACCTCTGGGGCGGTCCATACGTTACTTTTCAGGATAACCGTATATCAGAAGATGGCGCTGGCTACGACCGCGGCACTCTCCTTGATTTATGGGGCACGCCTTACTATCTGTTCACGCCCGCCGGGCTTGTCCGCCCCGATTCCCATACCATCACCCACGAGCTCTACGGCGACACCTTCGACACGTATGCCATTGTGAGCCTTGGACCGGATGGCGTCAAGGGCTCCGATGATTTAATCCGTACATTCGGTGCGCCACCAACGAAAATAGTATTGACGTCTCTCTCGAATGAAATCGCTTATCCGGGCAATACAATCAACATTCGGGGATATAACTTCGGCTCGCAACAACAAGACGCAGTTCTCTTTCTCGGTGCCGCACCCATCACCACTATTACGAACTGGAGCGACCACGAGATTGATTTCACCATCCCCCAGGATGCACAAAGTGGCAACCTGAAAATCGTAAGAGGAGAACAAGATAGCAACGCCCTGCACTTAACCATTCTGGAACTGCCCACCGCCGCCCACAACTGGATGCTATACCGGTGAACATTATGTTGTGTGAATATCTTCTTCACTCTTCACCCTTCATCTTCCTCTTCATCTCCATCTCCGTTTCTTGTCGCAGACGCGCCCCTGGCGGGCTTTTTCCTGCGCCACGCGACGAATTCAATTGCCCGTTTGCAAACCTTTGAGTTTTTCATACGAAGAGAACATATCTGTTACGCAAGTAAAGTATAAAATGGAGATGAAGATGGAGATGAAAATAAAGATGAAGATGAAGACGAAGATTTTATGAGAGAATGTATTCGAGATTCCCTTCCGAATATCCGCCAAAGGCGGATAAATTCGCCGCGGCGAATAAATATGATACTATTTACGACGCTGTGTATAAACTGATGTGCCCCCGGCATCACTTCTCCCGGGTGTTTTTCAGGTTTGCAACCACTTTTTGGGCAGCCTGAAGGTCTGTTTCAAAGACATATATATCTGCATATCCCATTGCGGGAACAAAGAGGTCATCGTATGCACTTTCGGAATGGGGAGAGTCCATACACTTGATCTGCGCATCCGTGAGCGCCTGGCGCAAGAGCGTTAATTCCACGATATCCCTTGTTTCGCATAGTTTCACCATTTTTTCATTCCTGTGTTCATCAAGCATCATTCTTGCTCTCCCTGATATGAATATACAAAAGCCGCTTCAGACAGACAATGTAAAGCGATTTTTTCATTTTGTGCATTGACTCTGTTTTTTTCTTCCCTTACCATTTATTTTTTAATACGGAGAGGAAGGGGAGAATGCCGTGAATCTATTATGCGATTTTCTACCTCTGGGGGCGATTACGTGTCCTCTTTCCGAGACACAAAAATGGAAGGCGATAGAAAAGTGCCTTGCGTTTCTACCGGAGATTTCCAAAGGCAAGATTGCCCTAAAAAACGCTATGAGCTCAATCCGTGAGCGTGAGGAGAAGGAATCCACGCTGCTTGAAAACGGCGTGGCGATTCCTCACGGAATTATGCCTGACCCTACGCCGCTCCTGTGTGCACTCGGGGTCTCTTCTGACGGTGTTAGTTACGGTAGCGCCGGTGAGAAGGCAAATATAATATTTGTGATTATTGGTTCGCTTTCGGTGCGGAAGGATTACCTCGGTATCATTGCGCAAATTGCAAGGCTCTTCCGCCGCAAAGAGCTACGGAAGAAAATCCTTGTAGCCACAACCCCTGATGAAGTCCTGCGCCTGATTCGCAGCGCAGAGGAATGATGTGAAATGTATGCCCTATTTATACGCCTGGGGGATCCCGATAAACTCGATGAGCTACTGACCCTCTTGCTCGAGTTGGGGATTGACGATGCCCTTGTTATGAGCGGCACTTCAATGAATGCTATTTTGGAGCGGGATGTGCCGCTCTTCGCCGGACTCCTATCCGCCTTCCCTCACACGCATCCGACCGGCGAGCTGATTGTTGCAACAAGCCCCGACCGCGAGACACTCGAGAGATTGACCAAACTCGCCCCTGAGATTGGTGTGGATTTTACAGACCCCGAATCTGCACGACTGATGGCTGTCAGGGTAGAAGAGTTCTCATAAGGAGAATTGCTCGAATGGGCTTCAAACTCGCCCTCCTTTGTCTTTTCTTTCTGGTGGGCGGACTGGCGTTACGCACATTATGGGCAAAAAGCGGAAAAACCCTCGACTCCCCCGTGCCGATTGTCTTCACTCATATCGCGGCACTTCTGCTCGGAATCCTCCTATCTCCGCGCATCTCTTCGGTTATTGACGAATCTGTCCGGAGCGGGATTAGACCCATACTTGAAATGGCATTCGGCTGGGTGGGATTCCTCTTCGGGTTTCAATTCAATGCAGTAACATTGCGACGAATTCCCCCGCGTTATCTTTTGGGAACTTTCTTGGAAGGGATTACCACATTCGTAATAATTGCCGCATCTGCTCTTTTTGCGCTGGGATTTTTCGCCGGGCGACCCGGCATGGAAAGAGCCGAGGTGTGGGAAACCGCTCTTGCGCTGGGGGCAGTGCTCGCTATCTCTTCGCCCACCATAATTGGGACATTACATAGACGCATAAGGGCGAGGTCTCCCGTCGTAACGCTACTCACCGTGGCAACGTCCACAGATGGTGTCATTGGCGTTATAGCTCTGGGGGTGATAAACATCCTGTGGCATCCAAGCGGTGTCGGGTGGACGCGCAGCCTCATTTTGATGTTCGCGCTCGGTATTGGCGAGGCATTCCTCCTGTGGCTACTTTTAAGGACTGAACGTAAGGCTATCCCCACAGCGATTTTGGGCATCGGCGTTCTGACACTGGGGGCGGGAGTTAGCGCTTATGTGGGGCTGGCGCCGGTGGTAACGGGTGCGATAGCAGGCGCAGTTGCAGCGAACCTTGCGCCGGGGCTTCGCCAGAGACTTGCGCGGATGCTCCACACCGCCGAGAGTGGATTATACCTGGGGCTTATTATTCTGGCCGGGGTATTTTTGCCGGTGGCGGGACGGAGAATTTTTGCCGGAGCTGTATGTCTTGGCATCCTGCGAATGATAGGGAAATTTTTCGGAGGGGAATTAGCTTTCCGCATCGGTGGAATGAGAAGTGGCGAGGGGATTGAACATCAATTTGCAGGGGCGCTTCAGCCTGCTGGGGCATTGACACTGATTGCGGCGCTTTGTTTCTCAGAGATCACCGGAGGGACATTAGCCCCACTGGTCGTCCTTTCGGCAATAGTAGCTTTTGTAATAGGAGAGGTTCTGGGGGGGATAGCGACGAGCTCTCTTCTGCGGCGATTGACGATATTAAAGAGGAAGATGCTTTGAAGGGTTCATTGCGAGTATTTTCCCATCGCGCGGTAGCGGCAGCAATTGTGCTTATTGCGTTGTATTTGGTCCGGGAGAAACCCCACGGACTCATAATAAGCACCGGCACAAGGGCGGCAATCGCCCTCGGCGGTCTCATCATCCTTGCGTGGGTGATGGGCGATTTATTCGAGCGGATTGGGCTGCCTCGCATAACGGGATATATGGTTACGGGTCTTCTGACCGGACCACATATTCTGGGCTTTATGTCCGCCGGCACGGTCTTTAAGTTAAAATTCATAGACAACGTTGCGCTTGCCCTGATAGCCCTGCACGCCGGACGTGAGGTCAAACTCGCCCTCCTGCGCTCACGTCTCAAAAGCATAATCTCCATCACCTTCTTTATCCTGCTTTTTTCACTCTCCGGGGTGTTTATCTTCGTCTTTTTCGGGGGGAGACACATCTTTCCGTTCCTCAAAGATGCCCCGCAGAAAACGGTGCTGCTTGTCGCTTTGCTTTTCGGACTCATCGAGGTTGCCAAATCTCCCGTAACGACTATCGCAATCCTCGATGAGACGAAAGCTCGCGGTCCGCTTGCGGAGACGACTCTGGGTGTGGTGGTTCTCAAAGACGTCATCCTGATTGTGCTTTTTGGTATAGTTATGGGGATAGGTGCGCGAATTGCGCGACCCTGTGAGGGTGCCGGTGGTTTTGTGGGAACAACGCTATGGCATCTATTCGGGTCGCTGGCAATCGGAGCCGGGATTGGATTTGGTGTTGGGGAACTGCTTAAGTTTGCACACAAATCTATGTATCTACTCGTCATCGGACTGGCGCTGGGATTGACGCTACTTTCGGGGGCAATTCATCTGGAGGTCTTGCTGGTGAGTATGACGGCAGGTTTTGTGATTGAGAACTTCACAGGGCGGGGCGAACGCCTCCTTGCGGGGATAGAGGATGCCTCACCATTTATTTATATCATATTTTTCCCTGTGGCGAGCGCCTCTCTCGACCTTTCACTATTGCGAGACACCTGGTTCGTGGCGGTTTTGATACTTATGTTGCGCAAGGTTATGGTCTTTTCGGGGATTTATATCGGGAGCAGCCTCGTGGAGGATTTCCCCGTAATGCGAAAGGTGGGATGGATGGGATTCATCAATCAGTCCGGGATTACGCTGGCGCTGGCACTCATAATAGGTCAAGAGTTCCCCGAGTTCGGAGAGCAATTCAAGGCAATCGCCCTGGCTATGATTGTCATCACGGATTTTTACGGACCGGCTCTATTCAAGTATGCCCTGCATTATGCCGGCGAGGTGGGCGCGACCATAGGAAACAAAATGTGAAGGGTCTTCGGCTTTTTTTATCTGATTACGGCTGGATTTGATGGAGAAAATATGCCACACCCGCTCTTCGCCATCTTGAACTCAATTTCACCTGCAATGTTTTGGGGGGCGCATCTTTGCAAAGCTACCAAATCAATCAGGGCTTTTCACCACACCATCATCCCCCCATTATAACATAAATAACTGTAACGACTGAAATTAAGAATGGAACACGGATAACACCGA
>CAZGKP010000121.1:0-11748 GCA_964526215.1 uncultured Candidatus Sumerlaeota bacterium | reverse complement strand
CAACCCCGGCTTTGAGAACGATAATGACCATAACGGTTTCCCCGACAACTGGATTCGGCAACGCCTCGCTGTTATTGTCCGCAACCCCGCTGATGCATTCGAGGGAAATGTCTGCGTGGAGACATCCGCCTACCACGGCTTTCTCCAGATACAACCCGTGGTGGGCGGGACACGTTATACCTTCTGTGGCTATATACATGGAGACATCGGCGATGAGCTTACCGCGCTCGCCTGCGTATTCGAAGCCGCTGGCAAATGGCTCAATACCCAGAGACGCACATTCACTCCCTCTACCGTATATACCCCTTATGCCGCATCATTCCTCGCCCCACCCGATGCCGAAGATGGTGTCTTCGTTTTTAACACTGCCTTCCAGCCCGATTGGTCCTGGGGTGATGCATTTTCTCTTTATGATGAGTTCATACATAACCCCGACTTTGAAGAACTCGATGACGGTTTGCCCGCCGATTGGCTCACCATCGGTTCGCCTATCGTGGACACATCGGGGCAGACCGCCCCCAGCGGCAAAGTCGAGGTCAGATGCGATGCGGCAAATTATGTCTTCCAGGAGCTCGCTGTATATCACGATAAGAAATACAAATTTGTTTTCTATGCCCGCACGGATGATGCCTCAATCACGCCGGAGAACATCACCTCCTCATTTTTCGATAATGACCTGAATACCATCGGAGATTGTGCAGTTGAATTTACGGCAACTCCCTGCTACGGGCGGTTTGAGGCTGAATTCACACCACCTGCCGGTGCAGTCCTGATGCGCCTCTCCTTGCGCCCCACCGCCGGTACCCATACACCAATATGGTTCGATGCACTTGGCTTCTTTGCCTGCACAATCAAACCTTCCGCATTCTCCCCAAATGGCGACGGTCTTTATGACACCGCCTCATTCATTTACATACTTGGCAAATCCGGCACCGTAACTGTGGAGGTTTTGGATGCCGCACAAAATCGCATCCGCCTTCTATTAGCCAATGTTGAGCAACAAAAAGGCGCTCACCAAATCCCCTGGGATGGACGCACACATAATGATGAACCCACAACCCCCGGACTCTACACATTTCGCCTATGTACCAGAGACGATTTGTCAAAAGATACCGTGATGACTATACCGGTTCGCCTTGAGGCATGCCCGCCGCTCACCGGTCCCATAAAAGACCTCTCCGGTGTCTTTCCGCGAGGGCTATGGCTCTACCTCGGCAGTCGCTATACCGAAGACCTCGATTATACGAGCCATCTCGCCGACATCTCTGCACTCGGTTTTAATACCATCATCGCCACGTGGGTGCCTGATGCACGCAGAGAGGAATTGATGAATGCCGCTGACAAACTCGGTCTTTCGGTCATATTCCATACAACACACATTGATGCCCTCATTGCAAAATTCCCCGTATTCGCGAATCAGGTGGTGAGCGAGACGGAGCTCTGTGACGCCGCATCATCGGCAATTGCTTCACTTGCGCCCCATTCATCTCTCCTCGGCTACTATGTGTGCGACGAGGTCGGCAAGGAACAACTCGCCGCTGCACATTCCGCCGTTTGCACACTACGAGCACTCGACCCCGACCATCCCGCCTTCAGCTCCATCGGAGCCCCACCCGATATGTGCGATCGCTTTCGCGCAATGGATACCGCTGTTTTTCTACATCATCGCTACCCTTTGCGCTATCCACGACCTATTGCGCCTTCGAGTTTTGATGAATTCTGCGCTGACCTCGATGTTGCCTCGCAAGCCGCACGCCAGCAACATCGCCCCTTATGGATGATACTTCAGGGATTCGCTATGGAAAACAGTGATAGGATGCCTACTCCCGCCGAGATGCGCTGTCAGGTCTGGCTCGCACTCGCTTACGGCGCTGAAGGCATCTTCTACTTCCTGGCACAGAGCGTTTATGAACTCCGGGGACTCTTCACTTATGATGCTCACCCCTTTCCGATTCTTGACACCGCTGCCGAACTTAATCGCCAACTCGAAATACTGGCTCCAACGCTCCTTACTCTCATCCCTGCGGAAAATCCCGCAGAGCCGATACCAAATCACACAGTCCGCTCATTTACAGACCCATCAGGAGTTCTCCACATCATCATTGTGAACAAAGATTGCCTCACCACACACACTCCCGAACTCATCCTGAACAATACAGATGTTATAGAAGCGCGGGATGTGCTCACCAGCGATTCGTTTTCATTTTTCTACGAGGCAGGAAAGACGCATATCCCGCTCGTTATGCCGCAGGGAGGAGGTCGCCTGATTAGAATCACCCGCAATAATACATCTCCTCTTGCCAGATGCCGGGCTCCCCGGGACGCCATCTTTTCGGCGCTCTCGCTTCCCCGTATCCCTGCCGATGAGATACATATCGCCCCGCCACAGATGCGCACCGGTGGCGCAGTTCTCGCAACACTGCCGCTAAATGGCAATCTCTGCGGTATCTCGGTTTCTCAAGGGCACGCCTATGTCGCCGCACAGGATACCGCTCTATATGCGATTGATGTCTCCAGACCCTGGATGCCCAAACTTACCGACACGCACTCCGACCTCCATTTTTACAGAGATGTCTTTGCGCATAATGAGGATGTCTTTTGCGCCGACCCGAGGGGAGGCGTTGTGATATTCAGCCCGGATGAATCCGGAAAACTACAGGAGAGGGGTGAATGGTGGGGACACACCGGGAATCCATTATCACTGGCGGTTCGGGATTGGCGTGCATACCTGGCATCGGAGGCTTACGGTCTCACACTTATAGATATATCCGAACCGACAACACCCGTCCTCATCGGGCGAGGCGAGCCGTGTGAATACGCCCGCGCCGTTCTACCTTACGGCGACATAGCATATCTCCTCGACGAATTCCTGGGAATCCATATTGAAGACGTAACCACATCCGAGGCGATGAGGCTCGGCACATTGCCTCTGGATAGACCGCTTGCGGGCATTATCAGGGGCGACAGAATGGCGGTTGCCTGTGGCGATTATGGGTTAAAGATTTTCTCGCTAAAAGACCCGCTTGCACCGGTGCTCACGGGAGAAATCCCGCTTTCACAGTCAGACTCAGTCGCCCTTCAGGCGAACTCAGTCGCCCTTCAGGCGGACTCTGTCGCCCTTTATCGAGACAGGTGGCTCTTTGCCGCCGCCGGCACAGACGGCATAGCCCTGATTGAACTTTCACAAGGAGGAGCGGGGCATCTCGTGAAATTCTTCCAACCGCTTGCCGGCTATTATGTGAGAGCGGTCGCTTTTGATGACCCGTATCTTTATGCCATTTATCCGCAGGTGGGACTATATGTCTTATCGCCGAGCCGCATAATAAATCCCGAGATCGGTGCGCATCTCTCCGGCTTACAGGTTTACTAACACGTGTCTGAAATGTCCGCAGATATTGCAGACATATTTGGGACGTATAGGTCATATGGGTCATATAGGACGTATGGGGACGTATGAAGTTATTCGCCCATAACTTTAACTATGAGGCGTTTGCGGCGCTGTCCGTCAAATTCTGCATAGTAGATTTGCTGCCAGGGACCCAGGTCGAGACGACCATTTGTGATTGGCATAATCACCTCGTGGTGGATGAGCAGGTTCTTCAGATGGGCATCGCCGTTAATTTCGCCGGTTCGGTGGTGGCGGTAGTCGCGTCTAAACGGCGCCAACTTTTCGAGCCATTCGTCAATGTCAGCAATAAGCCCCGGTTCTGCATCATTGACGTATACGCCCGCCGTGATATGCATAGCGCTAACCAGCACCATCCCTTCCTTAACGCCGCTCTTTTGCACAATCTCCTCCACCGTATCGGTGATATTGATATACTCCCGGTGCTTACGCGTATTGAACCATAGATATTCAGTTGTAAATTTCATAAGAATCCTCCGTAACGGTTTATGTGCTAAAGGTGCGCTGAACGATGGCATATTGTCATTAAAAATTTATCCCGAAAATTTATTTTTTTGACGGGATAACGCGGATTGACACGGATGGTTATTATCCGTGAAATCCGTGCAATCCTGTCTAAAGCATATTTTCATACTTTTGGGAGAGGCGAAAGCATTATGATGATTGCACATGATTGCCCGGGTGCAAATGACTGATTGACAAGCCTCTCTGCCACCGGTTACAAATTCCTACCGTAAGTTTGACAAAAGTAGATTATTAATGGGAGCGCTGTATAATGGCATCTTGAAATTGCCCCCCGCCGGTGTGCAGAGAACACAGATTCTTGATAATCCCGATGCCCTGACGGCTTTGCGTGAGGATTTCCCCCGGCTTCAGATTTGCCCATAAACCTTGCTCCCCTTAATAAGTTATCCTGCACGGTATTTTGCTGTGGAACAACCTGCCCGCCACGAGAAGATTTTTCATATCTGTGATACCATTTCGCTGTGGGGGATTTTTTTTCTTTTTTTTGTCATCCCCTTTGAAAGGGAGGTGCGTGCTCTTTACTACACCGCCCAGATTGTGCCGATTACGGCTTGGTTTGCAAAAATCCTGTTTCAGAGCACACGGAGGCAATGGAGACGGACAATTGTTCAATACCTGGGAACGCTTGCCATTGCGGCGGTGGTGGTGGTTTTGCCGGGCAAACAATTTGGTGAGATGTTCCGCATCTTCTTCCGGGAGCTGGGGATATTATATTTTTGTGTGCTTTTCATAGTCAATCGTCCATATCCGTTCAGACCGAGTGTTTCTCGCTGGCGACTGAAGAAGGCATTTGATTTTGCGCTTGGGTGTTACGCCTTTGCGGCTCTGCTTTCCAGCTTCTTATCTCAATTCCCCCAGGAGAGTTTTCCCCAGCTCCGCAAGGGTATTGTAGCCTATCTCCTGATTTATCTTTTAATTTCCAACAGTATAAGGAGTTTTGAGAATTTCAAAAAGACGGTTGTGGCTTTATATCTGGCGGTTCTTTTTATATCCGGGATTGTGCTTTTTCAGGGGATTGCGTATCCGCTGGGGAATTATACCGTGAAGAACTGGCTTGTGAGGAAAGAAGCAGTGCGTCTCTTCGCACCCGGCACGCTCAATCCCCTCTTCCATGTCCAGTTTCCGTTCAACCACTTCCAGAAGGCGGGTCTTTTCCTCTCAATGGGTCTTATGGTCGTAATGGTGGAATATTTCATAACGGTGAAGCGTGTCTCTCGCCGCTGGATTGCCCTGAGCGGTCTGATTCCCTTCGGGGCGCTCCTGTGCACTCTCTCGCAGTGGGCGTTACTATCCACCATAATTGCCTTTTTCGTTTTGATTATACTCACAAAGCGAAAATATTTTATTACGATGATGGTAATTCTACTTTTGCTTGCAGTGCTTATGCCGGGCGTGATGAGGGACCATTATCTGGAGGTATTCAACCCGGAGTCGTATACAGACCCTTCATCTCGGCTGGCTTTCCGTCTGGAGAGGTGGGCGCTTGTGTGCGAACTAATCCTGAAATATCCAGTTCTCGGCACCGGGTATGGGTGGAAACAATTCGAGGACGTCTACCGCATAATACGCCCCGGAACCCGCCTTGAGAGTAGCCCGCACCCTTATAGCTGGTATCTCCAGATAACGGGCGAATCGGGGCTGGTGGGGCTTTTTACATTTTTGCTCTTTTCCGCCTTTTTGCTGGCGCTCCTTTTCCACAGGTGGAGGCAACAACCACCAGCCTCTTATTACGGGGGCATCAATGCCGCACTTATCGCTTTATTCATAGTGCCTTATATCTTCGGGGCAATAAATTTTATCTATAGGGGCGGGATAGGGCTTCTGGTCTGGATAGGTTATGGTCTTTGCGTTGCATACCTGAAGCTCACCGTCAAACCAGCCGAGATAGATGTGCTTCCTAAAAAACCCGAGTGCCCAAAGGAAAGCGCCACATAACCCCGCTGACACCTTAGCGTTTTTTTTGTGTAACGATTCGGAAGTGTGAGGCACGGGAGTAACCTTTTTTGTCTCTTCCTCTATATCAGGAGATGGACCTGCTCCTCTTTATGGGGACGGGTATAGTATTCGGCTTCGCCATTTCGCGGCTTGCTAATAAAATAAGACTCCCCTCCGTAGTAGGTTATATAGTAGCAGGAATATTGCTCAGCCCCTCCTTTTTTGGTCTTTACACCTATAAGACGATATACCAAATGGATAGCCTGAGCGATTTTGCGCTTTCTTTGGTGGCGTTCACCATCGGCAGTCAATTGCGCTGGAAGGAGATGGCAAAGGTCGGCAAGAAGGTTTTGTTTATAATCTTCGCCCAATCAATGGGGACATTTTTGTGCGTCTTTGGAGGTATATGGGTGCTGACAGGGGAGATTCACACAGCGTTAATATTTGCCGCGATGGCGCCAGCCACCGCACCCGCCGGGACTGTGGCAGTCCTGCAGGAATGCCGTGCAAAGGGGAATTTCACAAACACCATTCTGGCTGTTGTGGGGCTCGACGATGGTTTCGCCATAATCATTTACGCCTTCGCTATTGCACTCGCTCGTCTTACCATGCACACTTCGGCTGGCATCAATGCCTCTGTGAACTTCACAAAGACCCTGGCCTTACCCCTTGTGGGTATCTTCGGAGCAATACTGCTCGGGTTGATACTCGGTTTCATCCTTACCTATTTTGTGCGAAAACTCCGCTCAAGGGAACACGTCTTAATCCTGACCATCGGGATGGTTTTGACTTGTACGGGGATTGCCAATCATTATCACCTCTCTTTAATTTTAGCCAATCTCACGCTGGGGATGTTCATAGCCAACACCTACCCGAGGGCGAGTCATCGAAGTCTGGAGGGCATCCAGGGCATCACGCCGCCGATATTTGTTATCTTCTTTGTTCTGGCGGGTGCACATCTAAAAATTAGTCTCTTGAAAGAGATAAGTATGATTGGACTTATCTATTTCACAATGCGCATTGTGGGAAAGCTCGCCGGTGCTTATTACGGCTGCTGGCAGAGCAAGGCGTCACTGGTTCTGCGCAAGTATCTGGGTCTGGCAACTCTCTCGCAAGCAGGCGTTGCCATTGGGCTCTCGCTCCTTGTTCAGAAAGAATTACGCGCTATGGGCGTAGAGCAAGAGTATCTGGGGCTACTGGTCATCAACACAATAGCCGCAACCACACTCCTTTTTGAGATACTGGGACCGATTATGACAAAGATTGCCATCGTGCATGCAGGGGAGGCAGGAAAAGTGGAATAAAGAGGGAAATAAAATAAAGCGTCCTAAACCTAAACTGGGAAAAACTGACCTCGATGTAAGCATAATCGGGTTGGGAGCGCGAGACCTCCGAGAGCGGGAACTTCGAGATAAATCACTTAGCAAAGACTTCCACCCGCATCGAATGATGAAACAAGCCGTTGAATTGTTTGAGAAGAAATCTTGAGTCTGGAGTATCGCTCAACAAAGCGCGTAAGGCTCCAAGCCTTTCCCGAAACCTCATATATGCTGGAGATGCTATATGCAATTGCAATGAATGAGAAGGTGTTGAAAGATGGATAGAAAAGCATCGGTTCTCCCATTTCTTTGCATCGTCCTGGTCGTAATTGTGGGACTTTTTTTACTCTTACGAACAAAGCCTCCTTCGCAAAAGCCCCCCAGTATTGCTCATAATGCCTATTATTTTTTAAGAGAGCACCTGAGTAAGAAAAAGAATCTCGAAATGCGTCTTCAGGAATTCCCGCAAATCCTCAAATATAAGAAGTTATATTTCCCCCGGGCAAAAAATGGGAACACCATTATTCCGAGTTTCCTGGAGATGCAGGTCAACGCAAAAACTCATTATGTCGTATCCATTTACCGTTTGCTCCATGGCAGGCGAAAAGATGCGTTAAATCTGCTTGCTGCGGACTATCACCTGGGGAGATTGCTTAATGAATCAAACACTGTAATTGCTCGACTCGTTGGAATGGCTATGCGCTCAATAGCCATAAAAGGATTGTCCATTTACGCCCTGAACGCCTGTGAAACAAAGGATGATTTTCTTGAACTCTGGACAACTCTCGCCGAATTGAGCCTGAAATATAATAATCAGTCTTTAATGGATTGCCTCAGGGGAAACGCTCGGAATTATCTCTCATTTCTGATAACCAGAATTACGTGGAACAAGATTAATAAAGATGGCATAACACATGAGCATGTGGTGGATGCAAGGTTTGAACTGCTCAGGATGGCAACAGCGGCGAAATATAAACTCGTTTTTGATGGAAGGGTGCCGAAGTCTGTTTCCGACTTCGCCCCACTGCTTTCCGAGGGTCTCCCGGAAGACCCATTTGTTTCCACACCATTGAAGTTCTTTTACGATAAAACCAATAGGCAATTTATCTGTTATAGCATCGGTCCTGATAAAGTAGATAGTAAAGCGAGTGTGGAATACGACCCTACAAATGGAACGATGAGTTCTGGCGATATCATAGCGGTGGTGTCGGAGAAGAGGGAATTCCCATTTCCGCGGGATGGTCTCAGAGCCAGTAGCGCCGAGGAAGTCAAAAAACTCTTTCCCAACGGACTTCCCCCCGATAACTTCGCAGATACAAGAGGCAAAAGCCTTGGCATCTCAAATACGACACCAGTCTACATTTATAGCTATGGTCCGGACACGGACGAGGCGGATGCTCGCAAGCTCGGTGATAAATATGTGCCGGAGGTTATGTATGACCCAACAAATGGCACGATTAGCGAAGGGGATTTATTCATCAAGATTCCACCAGATTAAAGGGTTCAAAAGTGGTAATGTTTTAGCTACCGGTGGAATATAGGCATTTTACACTTTAGCAATTGTTAGATTCAAAGATAAATAACCCTTTCTTTTAAGAGCAAATCTCCGGAAAGCTTTTTGACAGGTTTGCCCGCCGGAGGCACAGGGGCTTCGATACTCTTTCCCGATGTCTTAACCCTGCATCTCGGATTGCTAAAATTATTATAATTTTCCCATTGACTTTCGCTTTTTCTTCGCTGTATGTTTATATTGATTTGTCTGGAAGGGGCAGGCATAATAAAAAATGGGTAAAATACTCCACATTGATATGGATGCATTTTATGTATCTGTGGAGCGGGCGTTGAACCCGTCCCTTGCAGGCAAACCCGTTGTTGTTGGCGGCGGACCGGGTGAACGGGGGGTTGTGGCGTCTGCGTCCTATGAGGCACGTGAGGTGGGCATCCGTGCGGCGATGCCTCTTTCGCAGGCAAGGCGGTTGTGTCCGCGCGCAGTATTCATCAGGGGGAATTATGGGCAATATGAAGAATACTCACATCGTCTGCGGAGGATATTTCAGAACTTCAGTCCGCTGGTTGAGATGGCATCCCAGGATGAGGCATATATAGATTTGTCGGGGATGGGGCGTTTATTCGGTTCGCCCATCTCGGTGGCGGAGCGGATTCGCAAGCGCATAAGGGAGGAACTATCCCTGCCCGCATCATTCGGGTTAGGCGCGAATAAGCTGATTGCGAAGGTGGCATCTGTGTGGGCAAAACCTTCGGGTTTGCTATACGTATGGCGTGGTTATGAGGAGGCATTTCTGGCGCCAATGCCGCTTGAGAAACTCCCCGGTATCGGGAGCCGAATCGGCGAGAGGCTCTCGCTGTATGGATTGAAGACCATTGGTGATTTAGTGAGGCTGGGCGAGGGGCGTCTGGTGAAGGAGTTTGGACAGGTGGGACGTGTGCTTTACGAGCGTGCCTGCGGGAGGGATGATTCGCCCGTAATCCCGATGACGCCTGCAAAATCGGTCAGCCGAGGCGAGACGTTTGCGCAAGATTCCTATGACGTGAACTTTCTGGGGTCTGTGATTTGTCATCTATCGGGGAAAATAGGGGATGCACTTCGTGCCACACATTGTCGTACCGGTTGTGTGACGCTACTTCTGCGTTACTCGGATTTCCGGATAGAGAGGCGCGGCACCGGGCTATTTGAGCCGACAAATTACGATGTGGTTATCTCCCGCACCGCAACCGGTATCTTCCACAAGGTATGGAAGCGGCGTATGGCGGTGAGGTCAGTTACGATTTCGGCATCGAGGTTGTATTACGACCGGTGGCAGCTCGATTTCCTGAACAGTGCGAATTTCGAGAAATTTCGCCGCCTCTACTGCGCAATTGATAATGTAAGAAGGCGTTATGGCTTTCAATCCCTTTTGGCGGGCGAGATGCTCCTGTATAAGAGAGCTACTTTGGGGTGATGTTGAATTGTGAACTGTGAACGGGCTCAACGGACAACGGACAACGGACAACGGACAACGGACAAATTGGCTAAACCGACTTATTTTCGGCGACAGGCAAGACGAAATGAGCAGTATCTACATCCCGCCTTCTTGCTATCAAGACTGGTCAGTGGAAATAGCCCGTTTCGGATGCCGTTGATATGTGTGCGGACATACTGTTTAGCCACCTCGAGTAGCCTCTCCAGCTCATCCGGTGTTTCGCAAAATGTCTTCTTCCGGTTGCTCCCCAGGAGGGGTTTTCTTTTATCCTTGAGGATGATTTGTGAATCGCGTTTTACTTTCTTTTCGCTATGAATTTGGTAGAAAATCCCGCCTACGGGCTGAAGTGTCCGTCTGAAGTGGCGATTCAGCCTTTCTCGCGCCGCAAGTAGGTAAATCGCCAGCTGGAGACTTATGCCAGCCTCCAGGTCGTGAATATTTGGCAGATTAGAGCCCGTCTTGTAATCCACCACCGCAAAGAAATCGCCGAGACGCTCTATGCGGTCTATCTTTCCACGCAACTGAATCGGTCCGCCGGGGTCTTTTATCGTGAACGGAACCGCGCTTGAGAGCGGGTCTCGCTCCGATGCCGGGACGCCCCCGAACGCCACCTCGAAAAATTCCGGGATGTAGACCTCGCCCGACCGACTGAAAAATTCAAACTCATTTTTGATAAAGAGTCGCAGGATGCCGGGACGACTGCCGGGGGCGTCTCCACCGAGGATGCGTTCCCTTTCCGCCTCCCAGAAAACATCATCATAAGGCAACGCCGTCATTTCCCTCAAAGCGATTTCTGAAAGGCGCTGCGCCGCCCTTTCAGATTCTTCCTCGCACGTGATGGGGATTTTCCCCGCCAGAGCATATTCCCTGTAAAACCTGAACAGCACACGATGTATAATATTTCCCCGCTCTAATGGCGTTAGCTCTTCCACAACCTCCTCTGGTTCGGAGAGATGTAAAACCCGTTTTGCAAAATAACCGAAGGGACACCGCCCGTATTCCTCCAGCTGCGATACGGAGAATACGCCTTTTCCGGCAAGAGGGGAGGCGTTCTCAAGGCGGACATCGTCAGAGATGCGCGCCAGTTGCAGCCGAAGGACATCACAGCACCTTGATGAATTGCAGGCAGCATCTGGTAGCTCGCGGTATAATGCACCGAGGTTCTGAATATCCTCTGGTGGGGCGGTCCGGGACGTAATTCGCTCGCCAAGAGCGGTCTGTAATTCCGATTCGCAATAAACCTCATTATCAGGTGCGGGTAATTGAACAGGGATTTCCGCGCACCTGTGCATTTCTTCCAGGATGGGAGAGGGCAGGAGCGGATTTTCATCCTGATGCGCCGGGATTGTTATTATGAATTTCTCGCGAGTGCGGCATACGAAGTGATGAAAGAGGAAACGGTCAGCGGCGAGGGTTTCTGTGGATGCCTGGAGGCGGAATTTTTTTCGTTCTTCTGCCGAGAGAAAGGGCGCGGGCGACCGGGAATGTGGAAATTCGCCATCCAGAAAACCGCCAAGTATGAAATAGCGAAAGGAAAAGAGGCGGGGCTCTAATCGCCCCAGCACCTGCACACATTCGGCAT
>CAZGKP010000120.1:0-11862 GCA_964526215.1 uncultured Candidatus Sumerlaeota bacterium | reverse complement strand
CTCAAGCCCGCTGAACGTCATATTCTTGCGATGCATAATCACGTCGTCCGATGTCCGGTCGCGTTTATCCGGTCCGCAAGAGACAAGTATATCTGGTCCGGGAAACCATATAGCTGGCGTCCCCCAGGCATCCAGCATCTCTTCCTGATAGAGGTATGTGCCTATAAGGGGACTCAGACTACCTGTCCATGAGTCATAATCGTCCCCCATTGCCTTGTGGACGATGACGAGTTTTTTTCGTGTCAGGTAAATCTTATCGGTAAGAACCTGCTTTCTGTGGTGTCCCCACCAGATATAAAGCAAGATAAGGAGAGCGGCGAGCACCGAGTATTTTATGTATTTCTTCCGGTTCTCTTCGTGCTCTATGACCTCGGGCAAGCGGGCAGCGGGAGTCCCGGAGACCCGGGTCGGGTCTTGTGCGGATGCTGCGGGAAATACTGATGAGGGCGCCACATCAGGTTTGCCTTTGCGAGTCCGTGTAGTGATGAGGAAGTTGCGCGCCGACTGTAAAGTTTCGAGGATTTGGGCGAGAGGTGGGCGTTCTTGGGGGGGCTGGCGCAGGCATCCCTGGACACACTGAAGGAATCCCGGTGTAAATATATCGGCAAATTCATCGAGGGTGGGAAAGCGAGCTGCCTGGATAGTGTTGCCCAATTCCTCGAGGGAATTTGCGGCAAAGGGGCGGTTGCCGCTGATGAGTTCATAAAAGCACGCACCAAGGGAAAATACATCACTGGCGGGTGTGGGTGGTCTGCGACCCCAGATTTCGGGTGCGCGGCAGTAGAGTGCATCTCCGATTGCATCATCAGTAAGTTCCCTGGCACCCTTCACCATCTCTTTTCCCACAATCACATACATAATGGCGAGATTAGTTTCCTGATACTGCCAGAAAGCGGATAGTGAGATTGCGGCGTGGGTGCGTCCGAGGGAGTGAATTTTTGTGCAGAGTTCGCACAGCCTTTGCATCCAGCGGAGCGCAAGGCGTGGGGGTGGTGTCCCATTTGCCATAATCTGTTGACGCAATGAAGGTCCGTCGGCGGGCGAGAATACCAGATATATGAAATCTCCCGAAGTTCCAGCATCGAGACAGTGTGATATACTCGCATCGCCAAAGTCAGGCGTCGTCTGTGCCACATCGAGCAGGTCGCGAATACGCCTCTCCGATTCAAACTGCGCCAGCGGGATAAATTGCACCAGCACCTTTTGTTTGCGTGCGTGGTCCATCCCGTGAAATATCTCACCGCCCAGCCCGGTGCCGAGGGGTTTCACCAGATGAATCGAACCAATTGTTTCGGGGTATCCTTGAATAATATCTCTCCTCGATATGTATTCACAAATTAGGGTCGTTTCTTATACTCGTAATCTTAATCATAATCATAATCTGAAAACAGAGAACGATTGGGAATATGATTACGATTGGGAATATGATTACGAATACGAATATGATTACGAATATGTAGATCAAACATAATTCATCAGTGAACTGATGAATCAGAGTCTTAGAGTCTATTTTGCGGTTTTAAGTTGCACAACCCGGTATTGATACAAATCCCGGAGTGTGGTTGTAAAGGGAATTCTGGGGCGCCAGCCGGTGGCTTTTCGGAGTTTTGCAAATGAACCGCGCATATCGGAGGTATCACCGGGGCGCAGGCGAGTGGGGTCAATCTCGACCTTTATCTTTTTGGGGCAGAAGGATTTTAACGTCCGCAGGATGCCCTTTATCGAATGGCTCTTTGCGCTGCATACATTATAGACCTCGCCATTTTTGCCGGATTCAAGCGCGAGGGCATAAGCCCTGACGACGTCGCGGACGTCGGTAAAATCACGCCTCGCCGAGAGGTTTCCGACCTTTATTACGGGCGGCGCCAGGCCAAGCGAGATTTGCGCTATCTGCCTTGCAAAACTCGGACAGACAAAATCCGTGCTCTGACCTGGACCTGTGTGTGGAAACGGTCTTACGCGCACAATGTGCATCCCGGGGAACCTGCTCCACTGATAGGCAAGCAAGTCAAATGCCGCCTTACTTGCGGCATAGGGGTTTTCCGGGCACAGCGGCGCAGATTCAGTTACGGGCAATTCATCAGCCAATGGACTACCATACACCTCCGCTGAACTCACCGCAAGAAATCTCACCTCGCGCCTCGCTTCCCTCAGGGCACATAGCAAATTCAACGAGCCTATTACATTCACGGAGAAGGTAAGATGCGGGTTTTTCCAGCTCGTTGGGATATGGCTGATTGCGGCGAGGTGATAAACTTCATTGGGTTTCGATTCTTCAATTACGGCTTTTACGCTTTCGTAATCGGTTAATTCAAGCGGGAGAGTCGTGACCTTATTTTTAAGCCGTTTTTGATGTGGCGGGAGAGATTTTGTATTGACATAAACCGTGCCGAAGACGCCTCGTCCATTTGCGAGCAGATGCTCGGCGAGGTAAGGTCCCACAAAACCGTCATAGCCGGTTATAAGTGCCGTAATTTTGCGTTTCACCACTCAGACGTCCCCGGAAAGTTTTAGTTTGATTCCCTCCTCGAAGGAACGGGGGGCAAAGCCAAGATCTCGCCGCGCATCTTCAATATCGAAAGTCTTATCCTCCCCGAAGCGCCTGACCTGTTCAGCCGTTATGCGCGGACGCTGTGTGCACCTTTCGTAAATCTTTACCCCGGCAACGCATAGCCATAAGGGAATAGGCACAAAGTGTATTTTTCTATTCGTCAAACGGGCAATTGCGTCCAGAGCCTGCCGATACGTGATTGCCTCCGGACCGGCAAGGGTATATTCCTTTCTCGCAGTCGCGGGATGCTCGACGCAGTAGAGGATTGCCGAAACGAGGTCCCACACAAAGAGGGGCTGTATCAGATTTTTTCCGCTGCCAAAGATGGGGAAGATAGTGTGGTGTCGAATTTGCTCCACCAGTTTGCTCATATTGTTATCGCGCTTTCCGCCGTAAATCATCGCAGGGCGCAGGATGGTATACTCAAGACCAGTCTTGCGAATAGCGTCCTCCGCCTCAATCACCTCGGTTGCGCTAACGCAGGGGAATTTTGTGTATCGCCTGGTCGAACTGATGAAGATGACGTGCGTCACTTCCGCATCCCTGCATAGGGGTATCAGGGTGTGCGCAAAACGTATGTGGGCGACATTGACAAGCATATTCACGTCCTTGAGTGCGGCGAGAACAACGGCTGTATCTCTGATGTCGCCCTGCACAATCTCGATTTTCTCAGTCGGGAGGAATTTCTCATTGCGTTCGGTTCGCACCAGGCACCGCACATTGTGACCACGCTCAATTAGTCGCCTCACGACACGACAACCCGTATGGCTCGTCGCTCCGGTCACGAGTATCATCTGCGTCCCTCCAGCCCCTTTTCACGAATGAGCTTTTCATAAATTGCGAGCTGTCGCTTCAGAACAAGTTCTTCGGAGAATTGAGTTATAGCGCGTGCGCGCCCCGCCTTGCCGAATGCTAAAGCACGCTCGGGATTTTGTAATAGTGTGATTACTGACCTTGCCAGTGCTGCCGAATCGCGTGGGGGAACAAGATAACCGGTCTCGCCATCCACCACCTCTTCTCTGCATCCGCGTATGCGGGTGGCAACGACAGGACGCGCCATCGCCATCGCCTCGATGATTGAGCGCGGCATCCCCTCCCGATACGAGGGCAGCGTGTATACCGTGAGGATACACAAGAGCTCGGGTATATCGGAGCGCATACCGGCAAAATGGATTCGCTTGGTTAAGTTCAGCGCATGAATGCGTTTTTGAAACTCGGCTTTGGATGCATCATAATCGCTACCGAGCGCATCGCCGATAGCCAGGAAGTGTGCACTGGGGACTTTGTTTAATACTTGTGCGGCAGCTTCGATAAATTCCCTGTAGCCCTTTTCGCGCACCATACGTCCTATTATGCCGACCACTGGTGCATCTTGGGGTATGTTAAATTCTCTCCGGCGGTTTTCCCTCTCCACCACCGGGATGCGTTCGGGGTTGAGGCGCTCAATATCAACACCATTACCTATAGTGACGATGCGGTCAGGGGTTGTGATTTTCTCGCGGATAGCCGTAATGCGGTCTTCCTCGCTCTGTGTAAAAATAAAATCGCCCCAGCGCGCCCCCAGGCGCTCTAATGATATATGAAAGCGGCGTTTTGCCGCCAGCATATCATCGTGAAAATAAAAACCGTGCGCGGTGTATATCTTGATGGGGACTTTTGCCCACCTCGCCCCTAATCGCCCGATTAAACTGGCAATCGGCGTGTGCACGTGGATAATGTCGAAGCGTGCCTTCTTGAGATAGCGATACAGGCGCACAGTGGATTGAATATGCTTGAGGACGTTCATACTCCGTGAGATTGGAATTGCCTCGAGGCGCAGCCCTTCCTTTTTAAGCTCGGGAAAGAAGGGACCTTCCGAGCAGGCAGTCGTTACATTGAAACCCTCTTCGGTGAGAAAGTGAATCAATGGGCGAAGGAAATTCTTCACCGTGAAATCTACAGCGCATAATTGAAGAACCCGGAGAGCCATAGAACCTTTAACCAATGAGAAATTATTTTATTCCTGCGGCTTGTAGCAGGAGTGAATGCACGGTTCGGCGAAATTCGCTTACTTTGTGTGTCTTGCGACCGGGATGCACCGCATTAGTCAGCAGGACGACAAATAGATACTCACGCGGCTTTATCCACAGACTGCAACCCGTAAACCCATTTCGCCCGAATGAACCCGGTCCGAGACCAACGAGGGTTTTGCCACTCCCTTTCCCCAGCATAAAGCTGCACGAATATGCACCGGGTGATTTAGGGGTAAAAATCATCCTCACGCTCTCGGGTTTCAGGATTTGCTTGCCGCCATAAGTGCCACCGTTCAGAAGCATCTGCGCGAAGATGGCGAGGTCGTGTGCATTGCTGAAGAGACCGGCGTGCCCCGCAACTTTCCCCATCGCCCAGGCATTCTCGTCGTGAACCTCACCAATCATAATGCGCTTGTGATAAGGCGATAGTTCCGTGGCGGCGAAACGTGTGAGGTCTTTACGGTCGGGGTTATAGTGGGTATTTTTCATTCCGAGCGGCTCGAAGATTTGTTTTTGAGCAAAGACATCCAGCGACTGCCCCGATACTTTTTCCACAAGTTCCTGCAGGAGGATGCCGTCGCAATCGCTATAACTTGTTCGTGTCCCGGGTGCCCATACCGGTTTCAGTGAATTTATGGCATCAAAGACTACTTGCTTATTCTTGCAGGTCTTGTAAAATGGTTTCCAGACGGGCAAGCCTGATTGGCTGTAAAGGACATGGCGTATGGTGATGCTGCCTTTACCGTTTTTTGCAAATGCAGGTATGTATTTAGAGACGGGGGCGTCTATGTTCAATTTACCCTCCTCTATAAGTTTCAGGACGCAAGGGATGGTTGAAATCATCCCTGTGAGG
This sequence comes from uncultured Candidatus Sumerlaeota bacterium, assembly GCA_964526215.1. Lineage (GTDB taxonomy): Bacteria > Sumerlaeota > Sumerlaeia > MWCT01 > MWCT01 > CAZGKP01. Next base: position 6,446 of record CAZGKP010000120.1, on the reverse strand, counting down.
CCTGCGAGGTCAAATTGGGTATCGGGATGCATCGGGCGTTTTTCGGGTGTGATTTGTGCATCACCGTAAGCGCGGGGTTTCAGTGCCCCGCCTCTGCGCCCCACCGTAAACACAGCACCCGGTACCTGCTTCAGGATAATGTCGCCTTGCAGCTGGATTACGAGTTTCTGCATAATGACGGGATTAAGGTGCAACTCGCCGAGGTTCGCTGTCCAGGTGAGGTCAACCGGACCGGTGGGAGCCGAAAAATTCTCATAAGCACCGAATGTCTCTACTGTAACCAGACTTACTACTATCATAAAGGCCATAATGCAACTTTCATAACGCCTCATAATTATTTCCCGTTCGCCTCCTGAAATTTTTCTCTCTACTTCGGTTTTTTTATGCCAGAATGAGTTGCAATCAATCAAGAACTTTGGCAAATAAAATATAAGGTCTGGTGAGGGAGGAAAAGATGGAAAATGTAGAAAAAGCGTGTCGTGCGCTTGAGAGGAATGATATCAACGTCTTGCGGTTCAAAAGGGGAGAGGATGCACGCATAACCGCCCTCCGGAAACTCCCCAAAGATGCCGTGATTGCACTGGGCGGCTCAATGACCGTAGTGCAGATAGGTCTGCTCGAAGCTTTGCGAAATGGAGACTATAACCTCATTGACCCATACGAGCCGGGCGTATCGAGGGAGGAGAGTCTCGCCCGCAGGAGACGCGGCATCACCGCTGATTATTTCATCGCCGGCACAAATGCAATAACCGAAAATGGCGAGATGGTGAATGCCGAAGGCGCGCCATCGGTGGGTTGATGGCTTTGGCAATCGTGTTGCGGCGCAGGTTTATGGTCCTCGAAATGTCTTCCTGTTTGCATCGGAGAAAAAGATTGTGCCCGATGTGAATGCCGCAATCAAACGCATACAAACTGTGGCTGCGCCCCTTAATGCCCGCCGTCTTGGAATAGACACGCCCTGCTCACGTGGTGAGGGTTGCGACAAATGCAACCCCGATGTCTCTATCTGCAATTTCACCGTTATTATGCATCGCCAGAGGGTGAAAGGGCGTGTTACGCTCTTTTTGATGAAAGAAGACTTCGGCTTCTGATTCAGGCAGAGACTCAAAGATGCAAAACCCGCCACAGTAGTCCATCAACAAAAAATCCCCACAAAAGGTGGGGATTCTTCAAAAGGCTTTTGCCTCTCCCGGAAGGATGAAAAAGAACAATTGAAAACTGATAACTGACAATGGATAACTGACAATTGCCTGCAATTATTTTCGGAACGGATTAGAGCGGTTTGGCGTAATGCGGGAAGTCCGCCCCCCATATATCGGGCAGGATAAATTCCGGCTCCATCAGGGGCTGATAGTCCTTGGGGACGGGGAGGGGAAAAGTCACTATATCGTAAAAACCAACCGCTGTGCGTCCCCAGCTCCATCCAATGCCTTCTATTGTTCCTATCACACAACCGGTGAAGGGGTCTGTCTTCTGCCATTCTGCGGCGATGTTTTTCGGAATCTCCATCCATCCGGTGAAGACATTCACGATACCGCGCCCCAGTTTATGCATCATACTGCCCGCCTGAGACTGGCTACGATACTCATCACCCGCATAGGCGGTTGCCATAACCCCGATACAGAGTGCAACTCCCAGAACTAAAACCAGGCTCTTTTTTACAATACGCATAGATCATACCTCCTGAAATACTGATTTTTTATTTGGGGCGGAGTTCGCCACAGGCGACTCGCTCTTATTCAGCCAGCTCCTTAAATGGGACAGGACTGTCCACCAGAGGCTCAAAAGTCTTAACCTCGGGGCAGGGGAATGTCAATACCTCCACGACGCCATAGGAAAAACGCTTTGAGGTTTTATACACCCCCTCGCCCAGACCGACAAATATCCCGGTGAAGTAATCTGTATTTTTGATGTTCTTATTAAGTGCTTTTGGGATTTCCATAAACGAGAAAGGGATATTGATAACACCGCACAGAAATTTATTGCTCATTTTACTTGCACGGGTGGTCTTATAGAGTGGACCTGTTGCTGTTGCGGTGGCAGCCAGCACCAGCATAACTATGAAAACCAGAACTATCGTGCGGCTATTGCGAGTTCTGCATTCTGTATTCTTCATTCTCCATTTATAAATTCTCATTTCCCCACCTCCATACAAATTCAGCGAGCGCAGGTTAAGAATGCACAATAGGGAATTGTAAATTTAGAGATATTGTTCGTCTCAATTTGTCTGTATTTTGGGGTTTTACCCTTGCGAATTCCCTATTCTTCATTTCTCTTAACCATTTCTACAGATACACATTTCACTAAAAACGGTGGTAACATACAGATGCCAATTCAGCTATGCAACAAAAAAAAGCACAATTAAACTTTTTTATGTGGGCCACTATCGCCATTGCCCAATGACCCTAACACCCGAGACCCAACGTCCCACCACTGTGCCTGTGAGGTGGGCGACTCTACGGGGCATTATGAGCGTTTATCAATGACGCGTCTGGCTTTGCCTTCAAATCGCTCTAATGATTTTGGTTCGACTAATTTTACATCGCACTCCAGACCCAGTTCACTCTTTAACTTGTAACGGATTTCTCCCTCTAATGCCTTTAATTTACGCATCTCATCGTGGAATATCTCCTCGGTGACTTCTACCTGTACCTCCATCGCATCGAGGGCGCCACGTTTCATAAGGACAATGCGATAGTGCGGCTCGGTGTGTTCTATCCCTAAAAGCACACCTTCGATTTGTGTGGGGAAGACATTTGTGCCGCGGATGATGAGCATATCATCTGTGCGACCGCGCACCTTTTCCATTCGCGCCCCTGTCCTTCCGCAGGGACATTTGCCCGGAATGATGCGTGAGAGGTCGCTCGTGCGGTATCTTATCACGGGCACCGCCTCCTTTGTGAGCGTTGTGAAGACGAGTTCACCGACCTCCCCCTCGGGCACAGGCTCGTCGGTCTCGGGATTTATTACCTCCACGATGAAGTGGTCTTCGGCTATATGCATCCCGTTTCTCTCGAGGCACTCGGCAGATACACCCGGTCCCATAATTTCACTTAAACCATAATTATCGGTGGACATAATGCCCAGGCTTGAATCTATCTGTCTGCGGATGGCTTCAGACCAGGGTTCACCGCCGAAGAGTCCCCATTTCAGGGAGAGTTCATCGGGACTTACATCCTCTTCCTGCATCACCTCGGCGATGCGCAATGCGTATGTAGGGGTGCCGATAAGAGCCGTGGTGCCGAAGTCTCTCATAAATTTTATCTGGCGAGCCGTCTTGCCGCTGGAGATTGGAAGGACGAGTGCACCGACACGTTCAAGCCCTGCGTGTAGACCGAAGCCGCCGGTGAATAATCCGTAGCCGAAGCTTACCTGTGCGATGTCGTGAGCCTGAACGCCCGCCGCCGTGACCAGCCTTGCACACAGGTCTGCCCAGACATCGAGGTCGTTGCGTGTGTAGCCAACAATGGTGGATTTACCGGTCGTCGTGCCGGATGAACCCTGCACACGAACCGCCTCGTTCAGCGGCACGGCAAACATCCCGAAGGGGTAGTTATCCATAAAATCCTGTTTAGTGGTGAAGGGGAGGAGATGCAAATTATCCAGGCTCTTTATGTCCGAAGGCGACAATCCCTTTTCCTGCATCTTTTTGCGATAGTATGGGAGTTTATTGAATACGCGCTTCACCTGTTCTTTGAGTAATTCTGTTTGATGGTTCCTTAAGGTTGAGCGGTCTGCCGTTTCCCAGCGGGTGTCCCAGATTCTTTGTGTCATTTTTCAAAGGTCCTCTTCTTTTATAATTTCTACGCCGCACCGACGGAGTAACTCAATCCCCTCGGAAAGTTTGTCGAGGTTGAAGACAATCAATGTATCGGCGATGGCGTAGAGATATTCAACATTAATACCAGCATCGCTGAGTGCCTGAAGGACGCCCGCCAATCCCCCGGGTTTATGCGGGACGCGCACGCAAACCACTTCGTTTTCGCGCACCGTAAAGCCTGCGGCTTTTAATACCTCTTTCGCCTTTTGGGGACGTTTACAGATAAGGCGAAAGATGCCATAATCTTCAGCATCTGCAATTGAGAAACCGAAGATGTTAATGCCTTTATCGCCGAGGTTTCTGCAGACCTCAGCAAGGCGACCTGTGCGGTTTTCAATAAAGACCGCCAGTTGCGTAATGGTTTCTTTTGACATAATACAGCCCCCTAACCCGGACAAGCCGGAATAGTGAATAGCGAATTTAAGTTATATCCCGCAATCTGTAATCCGCAAGCCGAAATTGTAACCATTTTACGTTCAAATTTACTCTTAACGGACTACGCTTTTTTCAAGACTTCTCCGCCACGGCACATTTTTTAAGATGGCAATGGACGTAATTATAGCTACAATCCGCCGCAGGCGGGACGGCAACGGATATCATTCGCGAGCATTCGTGCCATTCGCGGATTATTTTCATCCTTTTGGGAGAGGCGAATCGCCTCACGCCAAGGCGCATCTGCGACATGACGACTGTTACCTCTTCGTGTATTTCTCTACTGGAGGTCTATTTGAAAATACAAAATCAGAACCTTATCCAACAAGGCAGACTTTTTCCTTTGTTAATTAGTCTGTTTGTGAAATGCAACAATTTTTTTCAAATGACTTGAGCTGCCCACTCAACTATGTGTAGTTGACGTTTATGTAAAAAGTCATTTTTCATAAGCCACAGATTTCATCCGCCGCGGCGGACAGATTATTGATATGATTTGATTTGAAAAATCTGTGGAATCTGCGCAATCTGTGGCTTTATACTTTTTACCGATGCATAATAGTTTAGTTTTGAATTCGGGTGATTGACAAATCCGGGTTATGGGGAGGTTTTTTCGTGGACTATGTCTGCTGCCATTAAAATTTCAAACCTCTCAAAGAAGTTCAACCTGCCGCTAAAGCCGCCGGGGGGTATCTCTTCCTATCTTCCGGCACGCAAGATAGTTGAGGATTTCTGGGCACTTCAGGGAATTAATCTTGAGGTGCCCGGGGGGAAGATGCTGGGGATTGTGGGACTGAACGGCTCCGGCAAAAGCACGCTCTTGAGAATCATCGCCGGCATCTTGCCCCCCACCACCGGGGAGGTGAGTGCCAATGGTCGCGTGGCTGCCCTCCTCGAGCTCGGTGCGGGGTTCCACGAGGAACTTACCGGGATGGAAAATATTTTCCTCAACGGGGCAATCCTGGGATTTTCACGCAGGGAGATTTTGAATCTCATCCCCGGCATTATCGAATTTTCCGGGCTTGGGGAATTCATTGACACACCAATCAAACATTACTCATCAGGGATGCAGGCGCGTCTCGGTTTTTCCGTCGCCGTGAATGTAAATCCTGACATCCTCCTGATTGATGAGATAATCAGTGTGGGAGATATGGAATTTCAATCTAAGTGCTTTGAAAGGATTGCCGATTTCCGTCGCCGGGGAAAAACCATACTATTTGTCACTCATGAGATTGACGTGGCGAATTACCTCTGCGACGACCTTTTGTGGCTTGAGAAGGGACGTGTGCGTTCTTTTGGGGAGGCGGGGCGAGTCGCCAATGAGTACCGGGCTGAAATCTATGGCAAGACCATCGGACATACCCTTCAATCCACAATCCGCAATCCGCAATCCGCAATCCGCAATCTGCAATCCGCCCATCACGGTGTGTCCACCACAGCGCGTCTTCGACCCTCGACAATCCGCAATTCCATAATACAGGGCGTGCGTTTTCTGGATGCCAGGGGTGAGTCGCAAACGGCATTCAGCACAAATGAGCCAATGACAATCGAGATTACGTATAACACAGGGACCTGTCCCCTTGAACACCCCGGCATCAACATCATCATCACCCGCGAGGACAATGTCATCATAGCGGATATTCACTCTACCGAGAGCGGTTTTATGCCGGACAGGCTCGAAGGTGCAGGGAAAATCCTCGTCTACTTCCGCCCATTACTTTTACTCTTTAGTAAATACGACGTAAGCATCCGCATATATGACAGCCGGAATCCCCAGCACATCTATGACCAGAAACTGCGCGAATATGAATTCAGGGTTACGACCCTGAGGACTCATAATCTTGGTATCGTTGCAGAGTTGCCCTGTGAGTGGACTATTGCAGATGAAGCGTGAATATCTCTTCGCAAAAGGATGCCGGTTAATTCGCATAAGGTATTGTGGATAGGAAGCAGAGTAACGCAGGGTTTTTCATTGACGCCGAGTTGTATTCCAGCCATACAGGTTCATTTTGTAATGGCGAATGGATGTTTTGCTTTCGGCAACCGGGTTGGTCGGTAAGTAGCTTGTAGCCGAGGGATTAGGGTTGAATCCGGTAGAGTTGGAGACATTGGACCTCCAACTATGAACTTTCAACGTATAAAATAAGGTAATTAGCTAAGATCTGGCACAAAATCACACAGGTATTTTGCTAAAATC
>CAZGKP010000119.1:0-11893 GCA_964526215.1 uncultured Candidatus Sumerlaeota bacterium | reverse complement strand
CCTTATGAATCAGTTCCCCTCGGCGAGGAATTCACACTGAAATGGAAACACTGGCACTATGATAATCTTCACCCACGCACCGGCGTTGGCATCTCTAAAGACGGGCGGTATCTGATACTAATAGTCGTGGACGGGCGACAGGCGAAATTCAGCATCGGCGTTTCCCAGAGGCAGCTTGCAGATCTACTCTTTGAATTCGGGGCATATCAGGGAATGGAGTTCGACAGTGGCGGTTCATCCACAATGGTCATAGACGGACAGGTTGTGAATCACGTATCCGACGAAGCGCATCCTGACGGCACCGGTGGCGTGGAGCGCCCGGTGGCTAACGCCCTTCTCATTTTCTCCCGGGGGTAAAATTCTCCCGCACAAACACAAATCTCCGCTCCGGAAACCACAACGACACGACGGGCACAACGAAAATTGTGAAGGTGGAGTGTTAATTGTGTCCACCTAAGATGGTGAATCCATTTATGATTTTGAAAGAGGCAAAGCCGCGGGACGTCCGCTCCATATTTTACTTGAAATAGTCTGTGGCGATTTCTACAAAAGCACGGCGTCTTTTTGATTCCCGATAATACCCATCTCTTTTCTTTCGGATTTCAATAATGCCGAATAACGACAACAAGACTTCACCTGCGGGAAGCAGCGATATGGCTCCCGCTTCATCACCTCCCCGCTCACGTCCCCCGAAAAAGCCATTGCCAAAAAAGAAAGAACCACTCCCCTCGCTCGTAATAGCCTCCTCGCCACACGAAGTATGTCCACTCACTATCGAAAAAGTAATGTATACAGTGGTGCTGGCGCTCATTCCCGCATCGTTTGCGGCGGTTTATTTCTTCGGGATTCACGCACTTGAAATCCTGATAACGTCCGTAGTCTTTTGTGCGCTTTTTGAGGTAATATTCTTGCGCCTCTTCCAGCCAAAAACGGATTGGAGGCGCACCGCACTCGATGGCAGCGCCTTCGTAACGGGCATCCTTTTAGCGATGAATCTGCCACCCACATCGCCAGTATGGCTCATCATCATCGGGGCATTTGTGGCGATGCTTCTGGGAAAACACGTATATGGGGGACTGGGGCATAATCCATTCAATCCGGCACTTGTGGCGCGCGTGTTTTTGCTCATCTCTTTCCCGCCCCAGATGACGCGCTGGATTGCGGCACGTGGCGATATTGTGAACGCCGCCAGCTACGCCACGCCCCTGGGCGTTCTCCAGATGCAAGGTGCACAAAAGGCAATAGCGCTATCGAAGTGGGGATTATGTCTGGGCAAATGTGGCGGCTCGCTCGGCGAGACCAGCGCCCTCGCCCTCATAATCGGCGGCATCATCTTGCTCGCAACGCGCATCATCCGCTGGCACATACCGGTCTCATATATAGGCACGGTGTTTGTATTCAGCGGGATACTGTGGCTCATCAATCCCAGTAAATACGCCGACCCCATTTTTCATATACTTTCAGGTGGGCTGATGTTGGGGGCGATATTTATGGCGACCGACCTCGTTACCTCGCCCATAACCGGACGCGGGATGATTATATTCGGCATCGGATGCGGAATACTCACCGTAATCATTCGCGTATTTGGAAGCTATCCCGAAGGCGTATCTTTTTCGATATTGATAATGAACTGTTTTACGCCGCTCATTGACCGCTACGTGCGGGGACGGCGCTATGGGTTGAGGCAGGTCGTGCTACCGCAAAAGGCATAAGGAATTTGCCATATGCCAAAGAGAGAGTTTTCGGATTTTCGCACCTTTCTGACACTCACGCTGGTATGTGTTTGTGCAGCGGCGATTCTGGGGATCGCATATGACCTCACTAAAAAACCAATCGCTACCGCCAGAGCACGTGAGAAAGAAGATGCACTTAAAGTCGTGTTCCCGCCCGAAACTGCTAATATTGAGTCCAGAACTGTCTCCATAAAAGGCAAAAATATAGAGATTGACATTGCCCGGGATAAAACCGGCAAGATTATCGGTTACGCCTTGCCGACACGCGCTATGGGTTACGGCGGCTACATTAACTTTTTGCTGGGCGTAGACCCGGATGGCAGCATAATCACATATCGCGTGATGAGTCACAATGAGACGCCGGGTCTTGGTGAAAATATAACATCAAAAGAATTCACCCGGCAATTCCGGGGAAAGAATCTGAAAAATTTCAAATTCAAGGTCAAACAAGAAGGCGGAGATGTCCAGGCAATCACTGCCGCCACAATCTCCTCGCGTGCCGCCGCAAAAGCATTAAAAGAAGGTCTTGGAATATTCGAGACATATCGTGCCGGGCGTTAACTACTTGTCCACAGATTTCGCAGATTTTCAAGATTTAGAATACCCGTAATATGTACTACTAATCGTCAAAGTCTCGAAATTTTATTAAGCATATTTAGCATTAGACCGAATAAGTTTAGCAATATCAATGATCTATGAGCGCTAAAATTCATCCGTTTGATTTACAAAGATTTCCCTCACGCAGAGGCGCAGAGCACGCAAAGGAAAGATATTATGACCAGTATATTCTCTGCGATCTCTGCGCCTCTGCGTGAGACTTCTATTTGGTTGCGGCATTAGCCGCGCTATGAAATCTGCGAAATCTGTGGATAATATTTGTTGATGTTTATTTCTGTGGAGTGAACGATGAGTCTTGGTAAGGAATTTACAAAGGGGCTGTGGAAGCGCAATCCGACATTCAGGTTACTTTTAGGGTTATGTCCGACTCTTGCCGTCTCCACAAAAGCCATAAATGCAATCGGGATGGGTGTGAGTGTCATATTTGTCCTGGTCGGGTCAAACATTGTTATCTCCTCGTTGCGAAAAATTATCCCCGACAGAGTTCGCATCCCCATATTTATAGTCGTCATCGCAACATTCGTCACGGTAGTGGATTTAGTGTTGCACGGATTTGCGCCAGGGCTTCACAAGGCACTGGGGATATTCATCCCGCTGATTGTGGTGAACTGTATAATATTAGGGCGTGCAGAGGCATTCGCGCAAAAAAAACCGATAACGACGTCCATACTGGACGGACTGGGTATGGGGATAGGATTTACGTGGGCAATGTTAGTGCTTGGAACAATACGCGAGATACTGGGTTCAGGCACATGGTTCGGCATCCCGATTATGGGAAAAGGCATCCCGACAGCCATAGTGATGATATTGCCCGCAGGAGGATTCATCACGCTCGGATTTCTTTTAGCAGCGATGAACAAAATCGAATCACTCCGAGCCACCCATCCCCCGGCAGAATAATCCAGTCAAAGAAACGCAGTAAGTCATCTTTCCCTTGACTCTTTACGCAGCATCTGGATAAGGGACAAAATAATAAACCTGAATCCGGCGGTAAGATTACGGATACTTCTATGGCACACGGTATGGTGTGCGTGACGACATTGAATAGAGAGGTTCAATAAGATCGGAGATTCGTCTGTGGAGAAAAGGAACCCATTATGAAAACACTTGAGGAAGCGAGCACTATTTCCAACAAAGACAAACAGCTCTTGTCCAAGGTCAAGAAACTTATTCAGGGTTTTTTACCCACGGCGGAAATCTTGCTCTACGGCAGCGTTGCGCGGGGAGCTCAATATCCCGAATCGGATTATGATATTCTTGTCCTGACTGATGAGCCGTTGACTACAAAGGAGCAGAATGCGATTCGGGACCCGATCTTCGATCTCGAATTGAAGCGCGACATCGTCATCTGCACCATGTTTTACACCAGGAGTGAGTGGGACTTGCCCCCCATTTGCGCCTCCCCTTTTCACGAAAACGTTGAACAGGATGCCCTTGTTCTATGAAACCCGAAACCATTGCATATATCCGCTATCGTATGGCAGGAGCCGAAGAAACCCTTCAGGCAGCGAAGCTGTTGTTCGAAGGTGGTCATCTTCCTGATGCCGTGAGCCGGCTCTACTACGCCTGTTTCTATATGGTTTCTGCCCTGCTGTGGACGGAAAAGTTATCTTCCTCTAAACACACTGGCATCCGTTCGCTATTTGCGCGTCATTGGATAAAAACAGGACGATTACCCGCCGAATTGGGGCGTTTTTATCACCATCTTTTCGAGTTCAGACACCAGGCTGATTATGGGCGAGTCACCTTCAAGCGCGAGGATGTGGAGGCGTGATTGCAGGAAGCGGAAGTATTTGTAAACGAAATATCCAGGCAGATAGAACAACAACTGCGAGGACAACAAGACAAAGCATAAGTTAAGGAATCACCAGTTGGTATTCATAATTTGATGAAAAGTCTAATGCTTTTATCTAAAAAATGCCCTCTCAAGAGCCATTTCTCCCTTGACACTTTATACAGCACATAGATGATATGCTAAAAATTATCCGCACAATGAGAAAAATTTCAAGGTGCTTTAGTTGCTCCGATGGTTTTGTCATAGACCAACGTCAGACCAGACCAACAGTGCCCGAACACCGCACCGGTCGCCTCGAAGCAACACTGAGTATCTGAGAGCGAAGAACGAAGAGCGAATTATGAAAAGCGAAAAATTCAGAAAAGAAGTGCGGCTACACGCCCCCTGAAGCCATAGCTACACACACCGTGCAGCTATAGCTACCGACATCGTGTAGGGCAGCTGCACGCATCCTGTATGTAGCCCGCGTGCAGACATCGTGTAGGGCGTCTGCACAGACCGTGTATGGCGGGAAGATACTTATTTGCCATCTGCGGCATTGAGAATGGCGACCTTCAGGGAAGTAAGGAAAAAAAACGCGCAATATATGCATAACAGCATCGAACAAGTTACGCATATTTCCCAATTTTTTATAGGAGGGATTATGATGAAAAAGGGTTCACTTATTAAAACAGGTGCATTTTTATGGTTTATGCTTGTGCCGCTTTTGACGTTTCCCGCACCGAACTATGTCAATCCCGTCGAAAAAATCAAGGATGCCATCAATGCCGCCTCCGACGGCGATGAAATCATTGCCTACCCCAGCACTTACCATGAGAATATCAACTTTGGCGGCAAAAATATTATTCTGAGTTCATCTAACCCAACAAACTCTTCCGTTGTCGCCAGCAGTGTCACTGTTAGACGAAGCACCGATCCCCTTGTTACTTTATCTGGCAATTTGTCACACATTGTTGATGCTTGGGCAACTTCTTCTTATAATCCTCAAGCAGCAGTAGATTATGCGGATACATGGTGGAACGGACATAATCCAAATTATCATTTCTATCATGGCACAGATTGTTGCCCAACCTGCCCTCCAGATTATGAGTGTGATTGCGCAAATTTTGTCTCTCAATGCCTTATAGCAGGAGGATTAGACCTAAGCATATACCCCAACACCGATGGTTACGGATCCATCCCTAGTTGTGATAACCTTAATGACTATTTGGTAAATTACCTAGGTGCCCAGCATGAAACGAAATATAGTGGCCAGGTGGAGCCTCTATGGTTTCTACCAGGCGATGTAGCGATTTTTGGTGATAATAGTGATCACTGGAGGCATGCCGTATTTGCAGTTACAGGCGATGCAACACATTATGCAACGTGCAATGCTCATAGTTACAACCAATATCACAAGACTATCGACTATTTCTTTGCTTATAGCAATTGGGACCGTTGTACCTTTTATCATATCCCTTCTAATCATCCTCCTAACAGACCATCCAATATAGAACCCGCAGATGGAGCTACTGGTGTTTCCCTGACGCCAACTCTGAGCGGTTCCGCTTTCAGTGATCCAGATCCGGGAGATTGGCACTGGAAGACATGGTGGCGGATAAAGCGGGTTGATGATGGCTCTGTCGTTTGGGAAAGAGACTGGAGCACCGATAACCTGACATATATTACTGTACCTGCGGGAAGACTCGATTATAATACAAGCTATAAATGGCAGGTCAGATATATGGACAATCATGGAGCTTGGTCAGAGCCCCTTCCTTTATATACGACATTTACCACGGCATCAACCCCAACCCCGACACCAACCCCCACTCCAACACCGACATCAACCCCAACGCCAACACCTACCGTTACAGCGACCCCAACTCATATGCCTGATTTAATAGTTGAGGACATCTTGGTTGATCCAGATCCTCCAACCGCTGGAGATTCAACTTGGATATGGTTTAAAATTAAGAACCAAGGTAATGGTGATGCAACAGAAAGCTTTTTCAATAACTTTTATTTTGATGGCAATTATGTGGGACTTGTTAATGTATCCGGTTTAACTGCTGGATCTATTACTCTACAGCCATTTAGGCTCAGGACATGGCCGTCAGATACTAATCCGCATACAATCAAAGGTGTAGTCGATACAACTAATACTATTCCTGAATCTAACGAAAGTAATAATGAAAGAACAGAACAATTTTCAGCTATACCCAGTCCAACGCCAACTCCTACACCTACTCCCACACCGACACCCACACCGACATCAACACCAACTCCCACGCCATCACCGACACCTACGTTTACCCCGACGCCAACTCCGACCGAAACTCCTACTCCTACGCCAACGCCTACGCCAACCCCCACGCCTACTCCAACTGAAACTTCTACCCCTACATTCACACCTACGCCAACACCCAGTCCAACACCGACGGAGACACCGACACCTACGCCAACGCCTTCACCTACGCCCACATCAACCCCGACCGAAACTCCTACTCCTTCACCAACACCGACTTTTACACCAACGCCTTCACCGACCCCAACGCCGACACCAACCCCGACACCCTCTCCTACGCCAACACCGACTACAACTCCTTCACCAACTCCCACACCAACTCCGACCGAAACTCCAATTATTACGTGGCAAAAAGTTAAAAACTATATAATAGGGAAAACAGCACTTTCGCCTGAAGAACTCGCTCAAGCCGATGCTAATGGAGATGCTATAATAAACGTCGCCGATGTTATCACTCTTATTAATGCTGCACCTACACCCACAATTACGCCAACTATAACTCCCACACCGACTCCACCACCTGGGTCAATTAGTTTGGAATCCGATAAATTGGAATACGGTGTTGGGGATGAGTGGAAGGTGGGGATTCTCCTCAACACGGGACCCCACTCGGTAGGTACAATTCGTGTAACAGTCAAGTTCGATGCACTGCTTGAGATTGTCGGCGGAGCTTCTGGGATTACTGTCGCCCCTGAGTGGAATATGCCCAGCCCGGAACCCCCATGGGTAAACGGCAACAAACTCGGATTTCTTGCAGGTGTTGTAGGGACAGGGTTGAGCGGAGATTCTGTCCCTGTTGCCACCATCAACTTGCGAGCAAAGGCACCGGGAGGTGCACCTGTGACATTTGAGCAAGCACCCGGTGATATAGATCATGGCACACATGCATTGGATGTAAGCACTCTCGAAGATATTCTGAGCACCTTTAATGATATAGTTTTTTCTATTGGTCGCCCCACCACACCAACACCGACGCCGACTTCAACACCCACTCCAACTCCAATCCCAACGTCTACCCCTTGCGTGATTTATGTTCCGAGAAATTATTCAACTATTCAGGCGGCGATTAATGTGTCCTATGATGGCTGCCAAATCGTTGTCTATCCTGGCACATATTATGAGAATATCAATTTCCAGGGGAAAAATATTATACTATGCTCAGCTGACCCTGGAGCCCCTTCAGTGGTTGCAAATACCATCATTGATGGTAATCAAGCCGGTAGTGTGGTTACTTTCTCTGGCACTGAAAATAACGCCTGTGTCCTTATGGGCTTCACCATCACAAAAGGTTACGCCTCACACGGTGGTGGTATCTATGGTAATGGTACCTTGGCAACTATCCAGTACAATATTATTAAGGAAAACACCGGTAGTATGGGTGGCGGCGGTTTTTACGATTGTGATGGCATCATACAGAACAATATCATTTTGCGGAACTCTTCTGATAATGGCGGCGGTCTCTGCCAATGTGGAGGCTCAATTCAGAACAACACTATTTATGACAATTCTGCCGCCATTGGCGGAGGACTATGGTGCGAAGGAACCATTAGAAATTGCATTATATGGGAAAATAACGCTTCTGTTGGACCTCAACTTTACGATAGTTCTACCCCGTCTTATTCCTGCATCCAGGATTGGACAGGTGGGGGCATCGGGAATATCTCTGACGATCCACAATTAGTTGACCCCGCCAATGGCGATTTCCATCTCAAGGATGTCTCACCGTGTATTGATAAAGGTGATCCAGGCGCACAGTTCAATGACGGTTGTCGTCCACCAGGAAAAGGGGCAGAGCGGAACGATATTGGTGCTTATGGCGGACCAGCAAATTGCTGGTGAATAATTGTTGCTCACTTTGACCTCGTGGAGCACATCCTCGGAAGGAAACCTTTGCGCCACCGCCCAATTGCTTTACGCTGAACAGAATGGCGATGGCAAGATTGATGTTGTCGATGTCATCACCCTTATAGAAGAGGAAGAGTGAAAGAATGTTTACTGCATGTGTGTTGAGTTCTTGAGAACTTTATGATTGGAGCTTAACCTGGTATAGATACATTTGCTTGCCTCCAGAATACGTTGCGGCATTTTGCCCGCAGGATGTGTATATTTTCTGAATGTTGCATATTCGATAACTGGCAAATAAAGAACCTGGGAATGTCTCGACTTGCTTTCTAATATCTGCGCAGGTAGATTGATAAATGAGAAGGGAGGTCTGAAGGAATGAGGACAAAAAGAAAGTCTCCGGATGTGATTATTAGAGATGGTAAGCCAACTGCCGTTATTGTGGATATTGAAGAATATCAGGAAATTCTGGAGCGATTGGAGGATGTGGAAGACCTGAAAATACTTGCAGAGATGAGAAAGAAACCACTTAAGTTTAGAAAATTGGAAGATTTTCTTGAGGAGTATAATCCAGTTGTATGAGATATACATTGAGCGGTCGGCTGAGCGTGATTTGAAATGACTGCTGGTTGAAATGTTTCAAAGGATTATTTCTCGAATCAAGACGCTGGGCGAAAATCCAAGACCGCCTGGATGTTGTAAGATAGCCGGGTCAAAGAATGATTGGCGTATCCGTGTTGGAAATTATCGAGTCCTATATGAAATTGATGCAAGAAACGAGGCTATTAAAATTATGCGAGTAAGACATAGGAAAGAAGTCTATCGTTGATTGCTTATACTCATAGCAGTATCTAACCCAGTCTTTACAGTTCGGCTCTGCTTTGCTAAATTGAATGGCAAATTCACAGACACACAAAATTTTGTGGTCGCATCTTAATAGAAATTGAAGGGTCGTGGGATGCTTACTTATTTTATCCTGCTCATAAATGCGATGCTGGTCTCTAATATGGTGTTTCACCATATACTGGGCATCTGCCCTTACCTGGGTGTCTCGAAAAAGATTGATACTGCTCTGGGAATGGGTATGGCGGTGATGTTTGTGATGACGCTATCGTCGGTCGTTGCGTTCACTGTTCAGAAGGCTATACTGGAACCCTTTCATCTGGATTACCTTCAGACACTCAGCTTCATATTAGTTATAGCAGGACTGGTGCAGTTGGTGGAGATGTTTCTGAAGAAGTTCAGTCCACCGCTGTATCGTGCTCTGGGGATATATCTGCCGCTTATCACGACCAATTGTGCGGTTCTGGGAGTGGCGATTCTTAACATCCGTCAGGGGCACGATTTTCTCGGAGTGATATTTTACAGCGTTGGTGCATCTCTTGGATTTGCACTTGCGCTGGTTATTTTTGCAGGCATACGTGAACGCCTTGCGCTTGCGAAGGTGCCAAAGTCATTCAGCGGTTTTCCAATTGCGCTTGTGACGGCGGGTATTATCTCACTTGCGTTTCTGGGTTTTGCCGGGCTGGCGAAATAGTCATTCCTGATTGCGGGAATCTGCGACGTTGATTCCTTGGCAATCAGGCGTCATCAGTCAACAGTCATTAGTTAGGAGTCAGCAATTGAGGGCAGGGAAATTTGATTATTGTTCAGCATTCAGCGTCCACCGATTGAGGTGGGCGTTTTTGTTTCTGGTGATAATTGCACTGGTGGCGGTTGCGCTTTTGCGCTCTGGTCGGCGCTGGGTGGAGGTCTCGGAACGATATCATCTCTTGGGGACACTGGTTGAGATAAAGATTCCGTGTCTTGCATCGCAGGAGGAATCCGCCCGCGCTGCCATCCAGGCTGCACGTGATAAAATCGCGCATATTGAATCGCTGATGAGTCCATATAATAGTGAAAGCGATGTTGCGCACATCAATCTCAATGCGGCAAAGCACCCGGTCAGGGTTTCCAATGAGACGTTCGGAGTTATAGAACACGCGCTGGCAATTTCGCGCCTGGCAGACGGTGCATTTGATATTACGTTTGCACCTGTAGGCAAATTGTGGAGACTGGACCCGAAAAATGCACACATCCCAACCGATGAGGAAATCCGTGCAAAACTCCTACTTGTAAATTTCCGTAACATCAGCCTCGAGGAGAAATCAAAGACAGTGGCGTTCAGGAAGGCGGGTATGGAGATTGGTCTGGGCGGCATTGCCAAAGGAACGGCGGTTGATATGGCGGCAAGGGCAATAAGGAAATGTGGCTTCCCGGACGCCATTGTGAATGTGGGCGGTGACCTTTACGCAATGGGCTTGAGCGCAGAACGCAAACCGTGGCGCGTTGGCATCCTGGACCCACGAAAAACATCAGAATTTGTAACAACCCTGGAGGTTTCAAATCGCGCCGTTGTGACTTCGGGCGATTATGAGCGAATGGTCGTAGTTGACGGCAAGCGTTATCACCATATAATGGACCCTCGCACAGGGCGTCCCGCCGAAAAATGCGCAAGCGTCACAGTGGTTGCGGGTGACACTGAGACTGCCGATGCACTCGCAACAGCTATCTTTGTTCTCGGTCCGAAGGCTGGTCTAAAATTGGCGCGGAAGATTCCCGATACCGAGGCACTCATAATTACGCCCGGTTTGCGTATGTATGCAACGAAGTCCTTCGGCATCCCTCCGGGGAAGACCTGCCGCTGAAGCCTCAACGTTTTTTGTAAAGTCCGAATAGATACGGCGTCGGCAAGAAGCTATCAGGGGCGCGCTCGTATGCCGCCTCTTCAAGGGGCTGACAGATCAATCTTATGTCATAAATTTCATCGAGAAGCGGGTCTGTGGCGGTGAGCAGTATCGGGTATTTTCCGAGATTCGGATTTATCACCCAGAGCATAAGGTCAAGCAGGAAGTCGCCCTTTGATGAAGGCGGGCTCGTGCCCTTGATTGTGAACCTCGGTGCGCTATGCGGGCGGTTCTCGAAATGTGAGGCATACCACCCGCTGTGTATGAAATTCGCCCCCACCACTGTCACGTCTGGGCGCAGACGGCGCGCCTCCTTAAGATACCATAGGGCATAAATATCATTGTCCCCGAAAGTAATAATGATGGAGCGCTGCGGGGCATATCTCAAGATAGTAACACCGTATTCAAGGGCATCAATGTTGTTGGATTTATCCTCGGCACGATAATGACTTGTGAGCGCAATCAGCGGCAATGCAAAAAAGAGATACGGCAGGAAGTTTATGTTGCGCCCGAAGAGCCGCATCTCAAGTAGATGAATTGCCTCAATAAGACCGAGAATCCCCAGTATCAAAATCGCCGGATAAAACGACATAAAATATGGCTCTATGTCCGGGATATTATAGAGAAACGTCATCAGAATACCGAGCGCAACAAAGGATACCAGAGCAATTCCCACCGCACACTTTCGCACAAACAGAACCACCGCTCCCCATAAAACAAATATTCCAGTGGCTGCAAATACGAGGCTCATTAAGAGCCGCGTGTATAAGGGGAAGCGGTAAATCTCGCCAACGAGCCAGCGGGCAAATCCCAGAGAGCGCCGCACAATATGGATGCCGAATGTGTGGGACGTAAACGGAACACCCGGACGTTCCATCAGGAATTGATACTT
>CAZGKP010000118.1:0-11955 GCA_964526215.1 uncultured Candidatus Sumerlaeota bacterium | reverse complement strand
CATATTCATCAGAAACTTTGGGCGGGATGCCATAATGGGTGCACATCAGATTAGTTCGTAGTAGTCTGACCTCAAGAGAATGCCGATGGTGCGCCTTCGGCGTAATTCTACCGCACAAGGCATATCTTCGACCTGCGGCGGACAAGTCGGCGTGCATCGGTGGCTTCATATTTCGCATTTTCGGGGCAGTTTGACAATTTAATCAAAAAACCTGTGCTATTCGGATATAACTTTTGAGAAATGGTATAATTATTTTTTTTGCGCATTTTGCACCCCTTTGTGAGACATCTTTATGAGATATAAAAAGGGCGCCTCCTGGCGCCCTGAACTGTGTTATGTTATAACACCTCAAATCTTTTTTGTGGCTCCCCGGGATGCAAGCTCGCGAACTGCCATAATGATGTCCCGGACCAGAGTCTCTTCTTCACTCAGGTCCCTGCCCTCATATAGAAATTTGATCTTTTTATTCAGACGAATCAGGACATTGGTATATGAATCCAGGTCTGCCTTAATCTGGGGGTCACTAAACTGTGCTTTGATAGATTCATAGATTTGTTTAGTAAGTTCTTCTTTTTTTGCAGGGTCCTGCACATCCCTCATAAAGCCGGTGATGACGGCGCGATTCTCTGTGAGGGCATCCGAGACAAGGTTATCAAACTCGCCAACGAGCGCCTCCAGTGACTCTTCGGTTTTAGTAACAAATTGAACCTCGAGATATTCCCGCATTTGTGGGATGGCAATAAGGATTTGCTCGTGGACATATTTGGCGGCATAGGGAGCCTGTTCCTTAAGGGCTCTCTCGAGCTCCCTGGCGGCATCTGGCAACATTTTTTCCACCTGGTCGCGTGCCATCAGCGCCATACCGCGCGGCTCTATCACCTCCCGGACAAGCCCCTTTATGAAGCCGAAATACAAAAAAACGATGACTAATAGCACCGCCCCTCCTACGAGGGATATTATCATCGAGTTCTTTTTCCTTCTAATTTCCCTATCGAGTCGGGCACCGATAGCATCGGCTTTCTTTTCAATTTCGCCAAGTTCATTCATCGGATTCACCTCACTTTCCTTTCACCTCTTTTTCAAGAGGTTCCACGAAGACATCTTCGAGGATGGTCATTTTGAGCATCAACAGAGTCCCCAGCTTATCCAGGGTATAGCTGAGGAGCTGCGGGTCACGCATCTTTCTAAGCTCGGCGGGGATTTCGACACTCTCAAGCGTGGCACCGAGATCGGCAAGTGCCTTAATCTGGGGCTGAAAGAGGTCGTTTGATAGATTCTGGGCGGCTGTATATGCACAGTCGAGTACATTATCCATAATCTCCTTGCGTTTAGCATCGTCCTTCAGCTCTGGCATCTCCTCTGCCAGGATCTCCAATTGCTTGTCAAGAACCTGCTCAAATCGCTTCTCCATAGTCTTTTCTATCCTGTCACCCACATTTGCGACAAAGGTTTTCAGCTCCTCTGAAAACTTCTCTGTAATCTCGGGCATCGCCACATCAAACTCCTTGACGAATGCCTCACTGTAAACCGGTGCCAGCTTCTCGGCGAGGTCTTCCGCATGGTCCAGAATCTTCGGAACCATCCCCTGGAACTCTTCCTGGGCTGCCTCGGCATACGCCTTTTTGTCCAGATGCCGGAAGATATTAACCAGAGACCACACCTGAAGCAGAATCACAATCACAAGAACCAGCAAGACAAGGCGTCCCACCCAGTAGGAGGCGCGGGTTGCAGATTTCAGATTATCCAGCTGTCGCTCAATACGTTCCACCTTTTTCCTCACGGTTGCCTCCTGTGCGGAGGCTTCATTATCCGCCATAATTCATCCCCCCTTTTCAAAATTGATTTTTCTTCCGGTGAGACATCACCCCCACTAGAAATACCCTCCCCCTTCTACATTGTCGGGAAAATGTATCCCACCGGAAATAACCTTAATTTCTAATACTTAACCAATTGCGTTGCAGGAAATCAAGAAAAAAATGACGAAATGTGCATTTTTTCTTAAAGTCCCTATCAAAATGAGATTCTGGCTAAACGAAACATTTAGCTCCTTTGTAACAATTTAGCAGTTTGAAAAAAATAATGGAATTGGTTGGTTCGTTGAGCCTATTAGCCCGTTAGACGTTGAAAGTTGAATGTTCGATATTAGTTTGCCAGAGGCTGTTTTTCAAAGAGCTAAAATGTTACGAGCCTTGTATGTTTTGTTGATTCCGATTTTATTTTGTTAGGAACTCTTAATCCTTCACTAATAATTATGCCACTTTAGATGAATCTGTGGGTGGATTCCGGCTCAGGTGAATCCCCGGCGCTATGATGATTGAGAGTAATTCCGCATTTGATAGACTCTCAGTCCCTAATACAGTGCCCAGCCGGAGACCCTGCAAAGTGAGGGTAAACCGGGGATGCAAACGGGTAATTCACCCTGCGCCTCGCGTTCGCCTAAAAGGACCTCAACTGCCACCTCTTGCATCGCATCTACACTTGCATAACCGCAATAAAATGCATCCACATCGGGGATTTGTAAGTAATGATAAGGCGCACCAAAATCAACATATATCACGGGCGTGGATAATCCGGTTAAATCGTTTGTGAGCGCCACTTGGTCGTCTGATGCTATCTTATACCAATCGTAACCGGCAATCACTACCTTATCGAAGTTTGGTGCATCGGCGAGTATCGAGTCGTGTTCGGCGGAGGAGATGTTTCGCGAGACGGTGCGAATCTCGACACCGGGTATCGCCGCACAAAGTGGGTTGGTGAAATAGGTACTCGACATCCTGTAAAAGATGCGCTGGCTGGCGGAAAGGACAAGTAGAAGGATACTGTCGCTCCGAGTTAAGGGTGGACTTGTGGCGAGGTCGTTCTTTGCGCACGTGAAGGCGAGTTCGCAAACTAAGCGGACCTCTGCGAGATGCTCTGGATGTCGCAAAACCGATTGATAAAGCGTCGGGTCAACCATCTTCATCTCCGGCAGCCCGACTCTGCTCTTTGCGATGAGAATGCGCCGCACAGATTCCTCTATCCGTTCTTCGGATATGCGCCCATTTAATACCGCATTACGTATTCCATTAAATGCATTTGCAACACTGGGGGGCATAAGAATTATATCAAGTCCCGCCTCCACACCGACAACCGCCCTCTCCTGTTCATCCGGCACCGCAATCGCAAGCCCCCCCATTCCGTATGCATCGGAGATAATCAAACCGTCGTAACCGATGTCGTCTCTCAAAATATCATCGAGGAAAATTGGCGAAAGCGTGGCAGGCCAGGGCGTTCCAGGATATACCGCCGTGAACCAGACGTGTGCCGTCATCACGAGGTCAACGTCTCCCGTGCCCGCAAGTTCGCGATACGGGCGTATGTGAATTTGTTGAAGAATGTCATAAGGCGCATCAACCACCGGCAGTGAACTATGGCTATCGCCGGTTGTTGCACCGTGTCCGGGGTAGTGTTTGAATGTGCACAAAAGCCCCTCGTGGCGAGCACCCGTGATGAATCCCCGCGCCATCCGCACCACACGCATTGCATCGTCGCTGTAAGAACGTGTGGAGATGATGGGATTTTTCGGCTCTGTGTTGACATCCACAACCGGACCGAAACCGATGTGTATTCCGAGGGAGCGGGATTCTCGTGCCGTGATGTGACCACAAGCCTCTGTAAGTTCCGGGTCATTTGCTGCCCCGAATGCCATAATGAGGGGAAAGATGGTCGCATCGGCAACGCGTGCGCCGAGTCCCGCCTCTGAATCTATCGCGAAAAGCAGTGGGATTGGAGAATAACTCTGGAGCCGGTTTGTGGCGGCGATGATGTTTGCAGCCTGTTGATTGTTACCGACGAATACGAAACTGCCGACCTTGTAACTATCAATCAGCGACTCGCCGGAACTAACGGAAGATGCCATAATCATCTGTCCGATTTTTTCCTCAAGGGTCATACTTGTTAAAGTGGATTCCACCCAGGTCATATCAGGTTCGCGCAGGGGCGGACCAGTTGTGGGCGAATCGGGAAAACTCGGCATATACTGAGGGACAAAGGCGGGGTCATCCTCGTATGCATTGGGGTCAAAGGGGCTTATGCTTTGTGCATACACGCCCCCGCTTAATATGATAACAAAAATTAGGATGAAAAACAATTTGGATTTTTGCCAATGTGTCATATTTCCTCGTTCCTGCTTCCTCCTGTATCCATTTTATGAATTTTCACGGTAGGGTCGAGTTCCTTGAAGAGTTGAACGGTTTGTGGATGACAGGTGAAAAATAATATCTGATGCGTTTGGGACAATTCAATAAATCCTTCGGCAGCACCTCGCACACGCTTTGGGTCAAAATTCACAACGACGTCATCGGTGATTATGGGAAGCACTGTCCCGTTGCGCGCATACCATTTTATCAGCCCGAATCGAAGTGAGAGGTAGAGTTGCTCGGTCGTCCCGCCGGAAAGAATCAGTGTCTCTTTTCGCATACCTGCGGCATCCATCACAATAAGACTTTTTTCACCCGCCGGGAGTAATATCCGGGAGTATCGCCCGCAGGTCATTTTACTGAGGAACCTTTGCGCCTCTTTCAGAACTTGAGGCTGGCGCTCCCTTTCATATTTTTCCCGTGCCATTGAAAGGATACGATTCGCCGCAACATAAACACTCCACTTGCGCCCGAGTTCAGCAAGATTTGCCAGCATCTCTTGCTCTTTTTCCAGAAGGGCGGGCATTTTATCCATCTCTAATATGCGGAGTTTCTCGCCAATCTCACCCATCTCCTCACGAAGATTTGCCAGTGCTTCTTCTTTTGCCCCCAGCTCGTTTTCAATTTGTGAAATAGCATCTTTAATTTTCCCAGGCGAAGAGATTTTCAGTTCACCGATGAATGCCGCCAGGTCTGCACCCGCTATACGCTTGAGATTCTTATTTGCGTTTTTCAGTTTCTCCTCGGCGGTTTCGCGTTTTTCAAAAAAGGCGGCATTTCTGCGAAACTGTTCCTCGCTTTCTGCATCGCCTGCCTTAAGGAGATCTTTTATTTCACCGCGGGTGTTTTGTAACTTCGTGCGAAGCTTGCGGAGGGTAAAGTTATTCGTGTCACTTTGACTCCGGATATTTTCTATACGCTCACGTAGTCTGATAATAGTATTGTTTGCACTTTCCAAATCTGCTTGCGAGGGTTCAGGAGGTAGAGCGGAGTCAAGGGATAAATTCTCCATCTTGGACGTTTCTTGTTCAATGGCTTCGCCGAGTTCATCAATTTCTTTATTACAATCAGTTATGTCTTTTTCGAGGAGGCGGTGCTCGGCGCTTTTGGACTCCTCAAGAGCAAGTCTGCGCTTTGTAGAGATTACGTGATTCACTAAAAGCGCAATCCCCACTATTATAGCCAGGGGCGCCAGCAAAACCCCTTCTCCGCGAATCAAAAATAAAACCCCTAAGAGTCCCAGCAAACCGGGTGCAATCGTTCCCGTAATAACCGATGGTGGGAGGCGGACAGATTGCGCAGATTCGATAAGTAATAGCTGTCTTTCAAGACCCGATTTTTTTTGAAGGAGTTTATCTTTGTTGCCCCGGTGTTCACTCAGAGTTGCCTGGCTGGCGCGGAGGGAACGGATAATTTTCTCCTTTTCATCGAGTGCCGCCAGCAACGATTCGACGGGCTGCGCCCCGGCGTTGGGGATGAAGCGGGCAAGTTGGTCCGTGATTGATTTGTAGTCAGTCTTCAGGCGAGAGAGCATCCCTTTCGTTGCAGATTCATCCGCAGTTAAATCGTTGAGCCTTTCGAGGAGTTTTTCAAGGCGCGGGATGGCATCTTCGGGGAAATTCTCAAAAACCGGGAGTTGAGAGAGTTCAGATTCTGCCTCTGTGCGTTCCGTCCAGAATTCCCACGCACCGGCGAGGGACTTTTGATGCTCAAGTTTCTTGCGGAGGTCAGTGCAGCCATTTTCAAGGGCTGGAATATCTTTAGCGATGGTTTTCTTTCGCGCCATCAGTTCATCGAATTGCACTTGTTGGTTGGCAAGTTCGCGGTGTTCTTTGCGAATATTTCCGAGATTATCCAATCCAATTGTTACGGGCGTCTTTGCTCGCGGGGACTTGAAGATTTTTTCGGCTCTCTCTATGAGAGATTTAGAAACGTCTGAAATTGAAATACCTTTCAATCCAAGCCCTGCGCCGTAAAGCCGTTCAAAGTGTTCGTTCTTTAGTCCGCTCAATTCCTCACGTCCGAATGCGAAAACATCTTGAAAGAGATCAGACGTAATATTGCCGAGGAGGTTGGCGAGGTCGGTTTGTGACCCTATTGAGCCGTCGGGGAGCGTGAGAGAAAATGCACCGCCACCTTTTCCGGCGAAGCGCTCGAGGGCAAAGACCCCTCCATTTGCGCCCTCGATAATGATGTGTCCACCAGCCCTTCTTGAGGTAACGGGAGTGTAGGGATTTACTTTCTTGCTACCACGAGGGAATCCGAAAAGGGTGCGGCGGACAAATTCCAGAAGCGTGGTCTTGCCCGCCTCATTGACTCCAAGAAAAATGTTAACACCTGGTTGCAAATCATTCAGGTCATAATCGTTAAATATCCCGAAACCGGTGATGTGTATTGTCTTGAATCTCATTCGGCATCCTCCGGGAGAAGAAGGTCAACGAGAAGAGATTCAGCATCGTCAACAATGGCGCGGAGTTCATCAACATCAGGCGAAGCGATGTCACGCGTCCAAGCGGGATTTTTCTCATAGAGCTTTGCAAAGATGGGCGTGAGCCGCGAGAGCCGTTCGGCATCATCGCGCATTTCACCTGTGAGCATCAGGAGGTCTGCGAGAAACCCTCCAGCAGCGCGACGCGCCTCAATATCAACCGGCGAGCGCGTCATATCCATAATCCGGTCAATCCAGAGCAAAGGTTCGGAACCCTGTGGGGCAAACTTCTCACGCAGGTGCCTCTCAAGCTCCGACAAAAAATCGGCACGTGCTATCCGGCGGTGGAGCGGCGTCCGGCCTGTTAAAGCCAGCCGCACAATCGCCGAGCGACCGTCCGCCTCTCCGACAATAGCCTCACACCTCTCCTCCAGAATCGCAAAGAGCTCACCCTCCTTTTCGATGGAAGAAACGTCTAATCCACCATTCGACGATAGGTTAAACCACCGCACAAGGTCAGTAGGGATGAATTCAGGTTCAGTTACGGCGCCGTCTGTAACCGTGATGAGATATATGCCACGTGCGCCTGGTTCATTTATATGAAGTCCCTGCGGGTTGCCGGGATAGACAACGGTTGGGTCGTTCTTCCGCAGCACAGAACACTTGTGGACGTGTCCCAGCGCCCAGTAATCCATACCGGCGGCGATAAGGTCATCCATTGTGCAGGGGGCATAAGGTTCATGCCCCGTATCTGTCCCGACGTTTGCGTGCACCAGACCGATTGAGAAGGGTGAATCCGCTGGACGCCGAAATCGTTTTACAAGATTTTCCCGCACATCCGCCTTTGCAAAGCTGATGCCCTGAATATGCGCCAGTGTTTCACCGTCTCGCACAAACGGCACCGTCTCGAACTCTGCACCAAAGATTTTTACCGCTTCTGGGAAATTGAGATGTGCCGACCAACCTGAAAGCGGGTCGTGATTACCATAAACAACATAAGACGAAATGCAGGCTTCGGCGAGTCGTGCAAGCCCATTGCGGAAATGTAACTGTGCACCCAGACCCCTATCTTCAGCATTGAACACATCCCCCGCGACGAGCAGGAAATCTACCTTGTTTTCAATGCAGGCGGCAATAATATTGTCGAAGGCATCAAAGGTTGCCTTAACAAGTCGTTCTCCAATCCACTCATCGAGAGACTGCAAACCCTTGAAGGGGCTGCCAAGATGTAAATCTGCGGCGTGAATGAATCTGAAAACACCCATAATGCCGGACTATGTTCAGGTAGAAGCAGCGCTGTCAAGTCAAGTGTGTTAAATCACGGTGCAAAGTGCCCCGGAGCATTAGATAAAGCCGGAAGTCTCCTTAATCCTTCAGTTTTAAGCAGTTTACCCAAATACGAGCGCGCAGAGCACATAGCGCGGCTATCGCCGCAACCAAAAGAACTTTTAGCCGCAGATTATGCCGAAGGCCGAAGGCGCGCCATCGGTGGGCACGCCATCGGTGGGCAGATTACGCAGATTTTCGTAAAGACAATACTGTAATAACTCGGGGTTCTCTGTCCGCGAAATTTAACGTGTCTGACGCTCCAGTCGCAACAGGACTTTTCAGTTCGGTAGGCATAGTGATGATATCGCAAAACCTGGCGGACCTGATCCACGAGTTTCAGCCTGGGAGGGTGCATGTCTCCTTTCTATCTTTTTTCTTTTAGACAGGATCAACAGGATGGACAAGATCAGTTATACCAAACCCATATCCGGTGAATCATGAATTGGAGTATTGTATGAAGTCCCCGATTTATAGTTTAATCATAACAGCGAATATTGATAATGTTTTAACCCAAATTCAGCGATAAGCAACAAATGTCGTGGTTGTTGTGTAAGTATCGGTGAAAGAAAATATTAACCACCAAGACTCAAAGACACGAAGAATTCACCAAGATTTTTTTACTTTGTGTCGCTTTGTGTCTTGGTGCCTTTGTGGTGAGGAGAAATTATTTTTTACGTGTTGCTTGCTTCACTTATCAAGTGATGCAGAACCATTATTTATGTGAAGTGTTTTCAACATAATCGAAAGTTATCGCTGTATTCCGGTTTTAATATTGTCTCTACTTTTAACTGCGAAGTATGCGAATGATAAGGATACGGGCTCCTTGAGGCGGGCAAGCACGGGGATTTATATGCTTCTGATCGTCAGGATGATAATTTATCCCGTGTATCTTGTTCATCCTGTCAAAAATTCCTATGATTTAACGATGATAGAATCAGGTCATACACCCTTGGCATTGTGATGATACCGCAAAACCTTACGGACTTGATCAATGAGTTTCCGCCTGGGATTCGGTCTGAATTTACTCTTGACATCCATATTATCTCCAGGCGTAATTATTTCAAAACGTGTTCAGGCGTAATAATCTATGAAATTTCCCAATAATATAAGTGAACGGGGTCAGCCTCTATAATGAGTTCAATTAAATCTTGCTTTCAGATGCCAACCGCTGAAACATTTTGTCTATGGTTTGCCGCGGGGAATAATAAGAGACGGCAGAAGGTTACGCCGAAGGCGCGCCATCGGTGGGTGAAGATGTTGGCAAGGCGAGGGCGATTGTAATTTACTTATTGCAGGAAAATTCACCCTGGATGCCTTCCCAGATTGCCGAACACCTAAATTTGAAACGAAAGGCGAGATAAATCACTACCCGAAAAGTATACAGCAAGAAAAGACACGATTACGCTCCCTGAAGCGTATAAGGTGAAGGGGGTTAAACTCTACCCCAAATAACTTTTTTTTATTGATAAAAAGATATTCTCGAGAAGATAAAAACTCTATGGCTATACCGAAAAGAAAAATTGCCATAGATGGGAAAAGGAATCGGCAAGTTTCTTGGAATAAAGAAAGGCATTTATGACTATTTAAAAAGGACTCAGGAAAAGGAAGTCCTAAAAAGAGACCATGAAGCAATCGAAAAGGTCATTTGGGGTAGAGTTTGACCCTCTCCCGTTCTATTTTTGAGGAGGTAAATGAGGATGGCTTTCAAAGATCCTGGTGAAGAGATCGCTTATGTAATGCGCGTGATAGGGATTGGTTTAATCTTGGCTTCGCCTTTGGTGGGACCTGCTGCTCCTGCCCTAGTAGGTCTTGGTGCAGCGGCAATAAGTGGGGCTTCAGTTGGGAGCAAAATAGCGAATAAGACGACCAGAAAGCGTAGAAATTACAAAGCGAGCACTGAAGAGCGGGTTTCCTCGTTAATCGCAGGAGGCGTAAGTCTGTTGGATAGTAGCTTTGATATAATTGATAAGCTAAATGAACGTTAATCTAACCATTTCCACTTACCAACCACACGACCCGAGATCATGGGCGCCATATAACGGTGGGTGAATGTGAAGGGGGACAAACTCTACCTAAAACAACTTTTTTTATTGGCAAGAAGATGAAAACTCTATGGCTATACCGAAAAGAAAAGTTGCCACGGATGGGAAAAGAAATCGTCCAATTTTTTGGAACAAAGAAAGACATTTATGGCTATTTAAAAAAGATTTAGGGAAAGGCAGACCTAAAAAGAGACCATGAAACAATAAAAAAACGTCATTTAGGTTAGAGTTTGACCCCTTTACTCCAAATTCCTGCAGGAGGATCAATAAATGAAAAAATGTCCATACTGTAACGCTGATATCACCTCGGATTGTCTAATTTGCCCCAATTGCAAGAAAGATATTCTGACAAGAAGGGAGGAATTTATATATTCAAAATTAATGGACAAGATTGACTCTGAAAGAGAAAGGATCGAACAACGTTTTTTAAACGAACTCTTATTTGCAAAATGGGTTTTGTTAATAATCATCGTGTTTGCAGGTGTTATTTTAACATACTTTGGTTTTGAAAACATTCGATCATTCCATGAAGATATGACTTACCTAAAAAGTAAGTGTGAAAATATTACTGATGACGCAAGGAATACGTACGAACGCTATCAGAAAAAAATTGATGAAGAATTTGCTGATTTGAAAGAAAAATCCCATCTTCAAATGAAGGCTATTAGTTGGCAACTTGACGATGTCAAGAATAAGATAGACAAGAAGATTGATCAACAATTTAAGGAAGACAATATTACGAAAATTATTGAAGACAAGGCAAAGGAGCACACTAAAAAGGCGGTTGGGAAAATTGTCAATGAACGAGTAAATCTCGTTATGCAAGATTATAATATAATAATGCTTGCGATGGCGTTTGATCGAGATGCTTTTGAAAAATTGCGGATATTGGAAAAAAAAGGTGATCTGCCAATACAAAGACTAGCTGAAATTACAAAAGCGAATATAATTAATAGCCTTTGGGCTTCACTTCTACTTCCTACGTTTGATAGTGTATTAATAAATGACGATACTGGTGAAGAAATAGATTTAAAAACGGCTGGTCTTAATGAAATTAGAGATCTTCTTCAGCATGATGAAATTAATGCCCGATTTTTAGTTGCCCGATTTTTCAGAGTTACTTGCGATACCAATATAGGAAATAAAAATATAAAAGATAAAAATCTCATTCCACTATTAATAGAAAGAGTTAATAAGGAAAAGAATTTAAAAATACTGAACGAAATCAATATTTGTCTTAACCGAATTACAAAGCAAAATATTCATCTCGAGGATTTAGATGAATGGAAATCGTGGTGGAAGCAATATAAAGAAACAAAATGAAAATGCCGGTTTTATAATCAAGGGGTCTCATATAGAGAGCGTGAAGGGTGTCAAACTCTACCCCAAATAACTTTTTTTATCAACAAGAAGATATTCTCGAGAAGATAAAAACTCTATGGCTATACCGAAAAGAAAAGTTGCCATAGATGGGAAAAGAAATCGGTCAATTACTGGGAATCAAGAAGGGTATTTATGATTATCTGAAAAAGATAGCGGAGGATGAAGATCTAAGATGAGCCTATGAAGCTCTGAAAAACGCCAATTAGGATAGAGTTCGCCCCTTTCATCCCCTTCATACTGGTCTAAAGGAGGAGCTATGAGAATACTTCGACAAATTGGCTCGCTGGCCTTCGTGCTCGGGCTATTCACCGCAGTATTTGCCGGGATACCGTGGTACGTGATCGTTGCCGATGATCCGGTCGTGCCCTGGTGGCTCAGGATAGCGGTTTTTTGCCTTCTGGGGGGTATCCTTGTGGTTCTTTTTACAGTGGCTCTCGAACAAAGGAAAAACAAGACATCAGGAGAGGGGACACTGCCTACTGAGCCTGATCGCACGGTTTTGCTATTGAATTCCGCAGCACTACCTGGCCGGGAGATCATGGAGATTCTCGGTCTCGTCCAGGGCCATACGGTATTTGCTATCTGGCTTGGCAAA
>CAZGKP010000117.1:0-11986 GCA_964526215.1 uncultured Candidatus Sumerlaeota bacterium | reverse complement strand
GGCGCACTGAACAACAATATATTTCCCCCAGTTCGCAGGAGGTGAACTTGGCCCGCTATAGGCGGATTGGGCACCGGGTGAAACATTCTGTAATAATGATTTTATATTGCGTCCAGTGCCCTTTACATTTTATGAATATTTATGAATTCGGAAAGTAAAAGAGGTATTTTTGAATCGTGAAGAAATCTATGGGCGTGCTCGTTTTTCTCGTAATCGTGGTCGGGGGCGGCTACCTGGGGTTTCAATACTACGAGCAGAAATCTCAAGAGAAGGCACTGATAGAGAAACGTAAAAAAGAGCTGCAGGAGATGCGAAAAAAGGAGGCGGAACGGGAGCGCATCCGGGCTGAACAGGAACGCCAGCGTCAGGCAGAGATAGCGGCGCATTATACCAGACGCCGTAGAACCGCCCCACGCCCTGTCCGCGCAAGCACCCCTCGCTCAGGTGAGCGCCATCGCAGGCTCGTGGAATCTATCTGCCGCAAGGCTCGCTGTCACCTTGTGAAATACGAGGAAAAAGGTGACACTTCATATATCGTTGTGGAGGGACCCGACCATAATTCGGTCTCCGATATCCTCGACCCGCTCATTAGCGCCGGGATGCGTGATTTCTCAGAGGACAAACGTAAATTCAGTGTGCGCAGAATTGGTGTGCGCCGTATCTATACTGCGGCATATACGCTTAAATGGTAGTTAGGGTTGGGTGATTGGGTTGTGAATTGGTGAGTTGCTGGGTTATGGGTTTTCACTTGCGCTTATACTTTTTTCAGTGCGACGTCTGAAGTATTAAGGAGATAAGACGGATTATCAGAATTGGTTTGCAATTAGGCTGTGAAGTATTTCTTACTTCTTACATCTAACTTCTTTTTTCAACTGGAGGCTTATGTCTACTTTACTTGCCATAAAGGGACCACGATGTGGGGCGCGATTTCCGCTTGGTGAAAAAACCACGCTGGGGCGTGCCCCGGAATGCACGATTGAGCTGCCCGATAGCGCGGTCTCGCGTGTCCACGCCGAGATTGTCCACAAGCGCAAAAACTATACCTTGTCCGACCTTGAGAGCAAAAACGGCACAACCGTAAATGGCAAAAAAATCACCGCGCACATCTTGTTGCGCAATGACGAGATTCGCATCGGCTCTTCAGTCCTTCTCTTCGACCCTGATTTTGATGTGCAAAATGCACGCTATAGCGGCTCATCGGTTTATGTCTCCAGCCCGCACGATGAAACCCTCGAGGTAAAGGCAGCCTCCACGATTGACACAACGCCGCCGCTCGATGATAGAGGGATTGCGTTGGTGGGACAACTCGCCGACCTCTTCACATCTACTACACGCGAATTGCCGGAACTATTGAATTCACTCCTTCATCGCCTTATGCACCTATTCCACGCCGAGCGCGGATTCGTAATGCTGTGGGACCCGGTCTTGAAGGAACTCCAGCCGGTGGTAGCTATATCCCCGGATGAAAAGCAAATCGCCGTCAGCCGAAAGGTGATAACGACGACTTTTTTTGAGAAAACGGCACTGCTCTCTTCGGGCGGGGAGGGTGATTTCCGTTACGCGGAAGAGGGGGCAATTGGTGAGCCGCGCTCGAGCATATCGGCACCTCTCCTTCTGAAGGGAGAGGCGCTCGGTCTTATCTACATTGACCGAGAGGGTGCGGACCGCTACGATTTGAAGGCGTTGGGTCTCCTGCAGGCAGTGGGGCGATTGGTTGTGTTCTCCATTGACCAGTCGCGTTACTTTGAGCGCTCGCTTTTGAAGGCACGCACAGTGCGCGAGGGAGAATTGCTTGGTGCAAGCCCGGAGATAACGGCAATTCGCGCCGAGATTGAGCGACTCGCCGATGTTGATTCCTCTGTGCTGATTATGGGTGAGACAGGCACGGGCAAGGAATTGATTGCGCGTGCACTCCACGAGTACGGACCTCGCCGCGAATATCCATTCATTGTCGTGAATTGCACAGCCGTGCCGGATACTCTGTTTGAGAGCGAACTCTTTGGATACGAAAAAGGTGCGTTCACGGGGGCGACATCACTTCATCGCGGAAAGATTGAGATAGCACACGGCGGAACGCTTTTTCTGGATGAGATTGGCGATCTCAAGCCCTTACTTCAGCCCAAACTGTTGCGGTTTTTACAGGAGAAGAATTTTTATCGCGTGGGCGGCACACGCTCCATCCGTGTTGACGTGCGCATCATTGCTGCCACCAATGCCGATTTGATGCAACTGGTGAGAGAGGGTAAATTTCGCGAAGACCTCTATTATCGCCTCTCGGTGATAACAATAAAGGCACCACCTCTGCGTGAACATAAAAGTGACATTCGCCTCATCGCAGAACACTACACCAAAGTCTATGCGCACAAATTGAAAAAGCCGATTTTCGGTATTTCTGACGACGCTATTATCAAACTTGAGAAATATTCATGGCCCGGCAATGTGCGTGAATTGATGAATGCAATTGAGCGAACCGTTATCCTGTGCACCAGCAAAATCCTAAAACCCCAGCACTTTATACTGAAGCCTGTTGCATCGGCGGCACCGCAGAAGCCAGCGCGTATTTCAAAACCCCGCCCACTTGCAGATGTGGAGAAAGAACATATCTCAAGCGTATTGAAACAGTGCGGATGGAATCAGGTCAAAGCCGCTCGGATTCTCGGTATACATCGAAATACACTGCGGAAGAAGATTACAGAATACAGTTTATGATTGTAATTCTCCAACAGATTCAAGGCACCCCTCCTACGGTGAGGTGCCCTGAATCCGTTGGAGCTATTATCACATCAGTCGTGACTCAAAATCCGTTGGTACATAAATTTTCGGGAGCCATTAAATGAAAATAACCCGTGAGATGAAGGCATTATCAGAATCCGAACCGCGCCTTATTCACGCCCTTAAAGCCGCAGAGATTTTAGAGGACGTGATGCTATATTTTTACAACAGGGATTATGACTTTTCGTGGGATGAAACCGAAACCGAGGAGGCTGCCGCCATTAAACTGGACATTGATAAGAAATGCGATTTTCTTGCTCGCACCTATCTCACCTCCATATACGGGTTGAATGAGACCTGGGGATTTGTCGGCGAGGAATCTTTTGATAACAGCGAGCGAAATAAGGAATATTACTGGTGCATTGACCCTATTTGCGGCTCTCTGGGCTATAAGAAAAAGACCGGGAATTTCGGGACATCCATCGCCCTTATTCATAATGGGCAGGCGATTTTGGGCGTGATGAATTGCCCCATTAAGAGGTGGACTGGTGCGGCAATATTAACGCCAAAGCCTGCCGTCGCCTATTCACCCGTTGCGAAGGTTAAAAAAGTCGCCATTCCCCGAATTGTCGTCTCCGCCAACAAAAAAGATAATGAAAATCAACATGCCTTCATCCGGAAACTCAGCCCGGCAAATGTAACTTACGCCGAGTCGTTGCCGGTAAAGAGTCTGGGCATCTTTCTGGGGAAATTCGATTTATACTATGGATTGCCGGCTGCCCTTGGCGGCGGGAAATTCAATGTCTGGGACATCGGGGCGACTATGGCTTTTGCAAAAGCCCGGGGATGTTTCCTCACCGATGCCTTCGGCGCGCCGATTCGCCTCGACCAGAAAGACCATAGATATTACAATGGCTTGATTCTTACGCGGGATAAGGCATTGTGGCGTAAGGCGGTCAAGGTAACGAACAAACTCGTTTCGCGAGCAACACCGGTGCATATTGTTCCGGCAAAAATAACCCACAAGCCCTCGTATTTTGTTACGGGGCTGCGTTGCGTCATTTGCGGGCGCGAATATAAGGAACGGCGCGGACTCCTCACCTGCCCCGGATGCGGCAATGAAGGCATACTGGATATCCTTTATGATTATGAAGCCATCGGGCAGGTGTTCACAAAGGATGTGCTTTTGCGCAACCTGGATAGTTCGCACTGGCGATTTCTGCCACTTTTGCCGGTGAAGAACGGGCGCAAAATCCCGCCCTTGCATATAGGCGGCTCGCCTATTTACGAGGTGCCGCGTCTTGCAAAAATGATTGGCATAAAGCGTTTGTGGATAAAGGATGATGGCATTAATCCGACTGCGTCCTTGAAAGACCGGGCAAGTTCAGTGGGCGTTGCGCGGGCAATGGCACAAGGCGCAGAGGCAATCACCTGCGCATCTACAGGCAATGCGGCTTCCTCGCTTGCGGGGAGCGCTGCGGCGGCGGGCATACCGACATTTATCTTTGTCCCCGAAAAGGCGCCGGAGGCTAAAGTTGCACAACTGCTTATCTTCGGCGCAAATGTATTTGTCGTGAAAGGTTCATACGAGGACGCCTTCAACTTGAGTATGTCTTGCGCAAAGGAGTTCGGGTTTTACAATCGCAACTCCGGCATCAATCCCTATCTCGTTGAGGGGAAAAAGACCGTGAGCCTGGAGATGTGTGAACAATTAAACTGGAGTGTGCCGGATTACGTATTTGTGGCGGTTGGGGATGGATGCACCATTGCGGGCGTGTGGAAGGGCTTTGTCGAGATGAAAAAACTGGGATTTACAAAGCGATTGCCGCGATTGGTGGGCGTGCAGGCATCGGGCGCATCCCCCATCGTAACGGCGTGGAAGAGTGGGGGCGAGATGAAGCCGGTTGTGCCCCGCACATTAGCCGACAGCATTGCGGTGGGGACGCCGCGCAACTGGCGGAAGGCTGTACGGGCAGTTAAAGAATCGAACGGCTTTTATATCAGCGTGAGTGATGCGGAAATCTTATCAGCAATGAAGCGACTCGGAAATATATGCGGGGTATTTGGTGAGCCTGCGGGCGTAACGGGACTTGCCGGTATAATCAAGGCGGTTCGCCGGCGACAAATTCCCCAAAAGGCGGGCGTGGCTACAATTGTAAGCGGTAACGGACTAAAAGACACAGCCAGTGCGGTTCGCGCAGCGGGAAAGGCTCGACACATCCAGCCCGACACCACTTCCCTCAAGCCATTGATATGCAAAATTCTCAACCGCGAGAAAGTTCAATAATCGAGCCGCAGATTTAGCTCCCCTACACCGGAAGGCATCTTCAATTTCTTACCGATGTATCACGAAAAAGGGGTCAGCAAAAGGCTTGACAGGATTACTTATCATCCTCTATTAAGGGGCGATTTTCCCCTTTTGAGAAATCTCAAGAGTTCATCGGATTGAATCAATTTTGAACCCACAGGTGATGGTATGATGAAGGAAACGCATGAGGAATATGTCTTTGCCTCTTATATCTTGCACCTCTGGCGCAAACGTTTTTTGATTGCACTGGGCACCATCATCTGTATGGCATTGATGGCAATCTACGTCCAGTTTGTGGCAAAGGAGAGATTCCGCTCTTCGGCACAGATAATGATTAAAGAACCACGCGAGGTTACTAATGCCGAACGGACACCCTTGACTGCACTATCTTACGAATTCCTTTTGTCTAACGATGACCTTATCCGTCAGGTTATGACCGATTATGCAAAAGCCATAAAAAAACCCCTCACGAAGTTTCGACTGGAGCAATTCAAGAAGGCTTTTGAGGTAACAACCGAGGTTGAACAGGACACCACAGTGAGAAAGGAATATTCCCCGATTATAGTGCTGACTGCCGATGCCGATACTCCCCAAAATGCGCGACTGGAACTCGAGATATGGCTCCGGCACTTTATGCAACGCTACGGCGACATACTTTCGCGCGAGGCAGATTACACCAGTCGTTATTACGCGAAAAAGGGTGAAGAACTCCAGAAAACCCTCGCTGAAAAGGAAAAGGTGTTTCTGAAACTGCGCTGGGAGTTGCCCTTCAAAATCCGCCAGCTCACCGCTAAAGAATTGCTCCTTGCCCCTGCAAGAGTTAAACTCGATTACCGCGACGAGCGCCGCTCTTATTACAAATATCGCGACCAGGAGAGCATCCGGATCTCGGTGGGTGAACCCGAAACCCTCCCGGAGACAAAGGGGCTGGAAAAACAACTGGTGGATACCGAGATTGACCTTGCGTCTGCTGCGGCACAAAACAATACGGCAAAAGTCGCTCTGCTACTCGCAAAAAAGAAAGCCCTTACCGAAAAAATAGATGCAACAAAAAAAGAGATTGCCTCGCTACAGACCGAAACCGCCTTACTGGAAAAAGATTTCCAGGCGCTGGCGCGCGATGTCTCTGCCCTGCGAGACCAGTATCAATACGTTATGGACCTCAAGAATCAGGCAGAGGTGGATGCAGAGGGTTTTCACTATGCAAACAAAAATAATAACGGGGAAAGGACAGACATCGTAATACTGGCTCACCCGTCGCTTCCCGATCTGCGCATCTTCCCGAAGAAAACTACATCCTGCCTCATAGCCGGTCTGGTGGGGCTTATACTTTCCATCCTTGCTGTGGTGTTTGATAAATTCATAAGGGACAGTCGGGCTCTGGTGGGAGAAGCAGGCTGATAATGAAACGATACGTAGTGATAGGTGTAGGGCAATTTGGCTTCAGCGTGGCAAGGACGCTGGTTGACCTGAAGTGCGAGGTGCTCGCCATTGATTATAACGAGGCACGGATTCAGGAAATATCCGACCAGATTCCTCACGCAGTCGTGGCAAGCGGCATAGATGAAAAGGTTATGCGTGCACTCGGCGTCCAGGACTATGATGTCGCAATTGTCACCTGCGGCGAGAGTCTTGAGAGCTCAATTCTGGCAACCGCCATCCTGCGCGAGATGGGAATCAAGGACATAATTGTAAAAGCCCTCAGCCGCACACACGGGGACATCTTGAAGCGCGTGGGCGCGACTCAGGTCGTATATCCCGAGCTGGAGATGGGGGCACAACTCGCCAGACGCCTTGTCAATCCCGACATCCTTCAGGAAATCGCACTCTCCAGAGAATATTCCATAAAGGAATTAGCCATCCCTGCCGAGCTGGTCGGCAAATCAATCCTCGATGGAAACATACGAGCAAAGTATGGTCTTACGATTCTCGCTATTCGCACCCGGCGCATTGATGAGAAGAGTGTGCAAGGCGAAGTGCTCCTTCTCTCACCCCTGCCAACATACGTCCTGAAGGAAGAAGACCGCGTCCTTTTGTTCGGGAAGAACAGAGACATTGAGAATTTCCGGGGGGGAAAGTAAAACCACCGGGAAATTATGCAGCCCGCGCCAGTTGGCACCTCAGAAGAATTGATAATAATCTGCGGAATCTGCGGCTCCTCACGTAATTCTCATCCACCCACCGAAGGCGCGCCTTCGGCATAATCTGTGGTCTTTATCGGTAGAGTTCCCAATGGCGGGCGGCGGTGAATTCGTCCAGGGCAAGCGCAACGTTTAATTTCCCATATCCCCAGACGTAATTAGGGAGACTTCCCGTATCAACGTCTTCATAGGCACTGACGGCGAGTGCGTCTCTCGCCCTTGCGGGCGTGATGGTTCTATCTTTCTGGAGGAAGAGTGCCAGCGCACCTGCCACGTGCGGCGCTGACATACTCGTTCCCTGATTCATCCGGTGGCGCCCATCATCGGCAATCTCGCTAGGGGATGGTGAGTAATCAGTTGACAGGGCGGATGCAATCACAAAGCCCGGAGCGGATATGTCGGGTTTTAGATAACCGGGGTCGGAAGGTGTATCGCGAGAAGGTCCTATGCTGCTGAATGAGGCGATTGCCCCGAGCGGCTTTTGGGCATCCGTCCATCCATATACATTCCCGTTGCTCGCCGTCCGGTGATTCTTGCTCCTATGTGCCGCAACCGTAATCAGGTTTTTCGCAGTCCCCGGCACTGAAATAATCTCCTCTTCGGTGTTATTAGTTGTGAATTTGACAATGCCCGGGTCGGGGACAGCAATCCACGCATCGAACGCACCATCTCCGCCGCCAGCGATGCGCGATAGTGTAAATGACCAATCCCCGCTGGCGATGTTACCACCGCTGATGCCTTCTATATCCAGGAAAATCTCCTGGTCACCTGCGGGGTGAGACGAATTATTGTAATTCTCGATTGTTACATCGCCCTCGCCGGAGAGTGTCCACGTATTGCTCCCTCCCGGACTTTGAGGACCGGCGGTTGCACTGCTCGGCGCAGTTACCGAGACGTTGTATGTGTCGCCCGCATCAACCCATATATCTATCCACAGTTGCGTGATAGAGGGCGAGACGGGGACGTTGAATGTTGTGCTTTTTGAGCCGCCGGGCGAAATCACTGCCTCTGAATGGATGTCCCTCCCGTTGTTATTTCCCGCTGCCACCGCAATGAGCTTACCGGCGCCTGTGAGGTTATCCAGTGAAGTTTCCACCTCGGACGTATCGTCGTGTGGACCGAAATTGTATCCGAGGCTTAAATTAACAACTGCGGGACGCCCCAGAGCTGCCGCCTGCTGAAAGATATAATTCACGCCATCAATAATGTGGCTCCCCAGGAGGTCGGATTTGACAATGATGAAATCGGCACCGGGGGCAATCCCGATATATTTAGGTGGAGGCGGGTCGCCGTCAGAATCCGAGCCATCCCCGCCCGTAATCCCTGCGATGTGTGTCCCGTGCCCATTGGTGTCTTTCGAGCGGACATTGCCCGATGTCGCCCCGGAGAGTTCGTTATTTATCCACGACTGCGGATATTCCACACCATAGTTGAATCCGGGAAGGGAAGGCTGGCTCTCTCCCGAAATCGCCGTTAGCGTCTGGTCCCATAGATAAAGGATGCGGGATTGATTGCCGGTATCGGGGTCTTTGATAAAGTCCTTATGGTCCCAATCTATGCCCGTATCCACAATGCCGATAATAACGCCCGAGCCAGTCACCCTTGACCAGGCGGCTTTAGCGTTACACCCAAGGCGGTCAAACATATCACCCGTTTCATCCGCGCTGACATCAAGCATTTCCCACATTCGCGTGGAGAGTGAAATTTTCTGTATCTTTGGATTCTGTGCAAGTTCATAAATGTCATCATAATTTATGCGGGCGGTATACACATTGCCGATATGAGAGCGAACCGTTACTCCCGTTGCCGAAAGTTCATTGCGTGAAAGGGATGTGGTGATGAATACATCGAGAAAGACCGAGCCTCCTTCGGATAAAACACCCACAACCCTTTCGGGTTTTGATGCGAGCTGGATGAGGTCAGGTTTTGAAGTGCGCAAAGCCAGGCGTAGTGGGGCGTTCATTTTAGCGGCGAGCCTCGCATCAAGATTCCCTGCAAAAGCCACCGATGCCGCAATAACAATCCAAAGGACAATCCCCGTCCAAATTCTCCTGTGCATATTCAAATCCCCCGTTGCAAATCTTCAAAAATATTATGAAAATATTTCGGGCTATATGTCAACTAATTTTAACAATCGGTATGTGGAGATATGTGGTTCTCTCAGCTTTTTCATCAGAGTTTGAGGATTTGTTGAACCAGGGCATCTATTTCTTTGAGTTCTTCTTTGAGCAGCTCTCTCACCCTTGACCTTAATACGCCGATGCTCTTTATTTTCTTCTTGCCACCGCCTTTAAGCCACTGTGAGACTTTCTGGGAGCAGATTTCCCCTAATTCCGCAAGACGGATATGTAGCTTATCATCGGGGTCATATTGTGGGATGGGCAGCTCGAGGACTTTTTTATGGATGTCGCGTGGACCCCATTGCCCCCGACTCTGCATAGGTTTTAATAGCTTGTCCACTTTAGGTGAGTTAAGGACAGATGATAAATATAATGATTCCTGCTGGTCATTTGTCTCGAAATAGTAGGTCTTTGTATCGGCAATAATGCCCCGTGTTCTCAGTCTTTGTCCCCCGATGTAGAAAGTAATATGCTTGTTTGGAACAACACAGGCGGTCAGATATGTGCCGGAGGTATTATAGAGCACTCGATATTTTGCACGGGGATTCTGGTTCGTCAAACCATGATACCTGTCTAATCTCTCATAAATGTTCATTCTTAAAGCTTTGGTTTTTCTCCTCTTTGCCCATTCATTTTGTGCCTCTTCTAACCAGTGGTAGAGTTTGAAAAAGCCCCTTTCGTGAGCCTCTTGTGGCATAACGAGTGTATAATGGTCACCGACAGGTTCTATGGGGAGCACCACAAGACGGAAGTCGAGATGCCCAAAGGGCAAAATATCTGTGGAGAGAAGGGTGGTGTAAAGAAAGCATCTCTCTACATTTCCCGTCATTACGAGTCCCTTATATGGTTGCTTGGCTTCCCTCCTGGCGCGCTCTGCACTCACGAGAGGAGGGAGGGAGGGGTCAAACCCTACTGCTGGAGATTTTCTCACATCTACAAACCACAGCGAACGAGGAACAATAGTCGCTCCTTGTGTGAAATGTTTCCTGTAATAGCTTGCTTTAGTGGGCAATTTACTCTCCGTTGTCGCCCAGTATGAGCGTTTGCCGCGTTTGTGAAGGTAAAATTTGACACTCTGCGTATCCAGGATTCGTTCCGCCTCTTTGAGAGATGAGTTATGCTTTGTAAGATTGGCACTTAAGATTTCACCGGGAATTGGATAAGTGATTCTTGTATCATCTTGTTTGCGGGCAAAGAGGACGCAGGCGGGAACATTGAATAATGGCTTTACGTCTTCGAGGTCCCAGGTTTGGGTCAGCTTAATGTCCACACCCGTAAATTTGTCCCGACGCAAGGCATCGTGCTGGTCTGCGGTAAATATGCTTCTGGGCAGGACAAAAGCTATGACACCATTCGGTTTGAGATAGAGGTCTGCTGCTCGGAGGAAAAATAATGTCCCCAATTCCAGGTGTGTAATAAGTTCGCCTCTGCCGGAAAGGAGTTTGTAATGCTGGGTGATTTGACTTTTCAAAAACTCTTGATATTGTGGCTCAGCATACCGAAAGGCAAGCCAGGGGGGATTGCCGATGACAAAATCGAATCTCCCTTTTAGAGAAAGCGGCTTATAAGCATTCTTAAGCACAAACGCCCAAATGGTGTCACGATGGTTCTCGATAAGGGCTTTCAATGTCTCGGCGATATGAAAGGTGAATTGTGGGATGTATTCATCATCTGATAAGTTTGGGTGTTGACGCTGAATAAAATTAAGGAGGTGTGATATTGCAATCTTTCGTCCAACATTTTCGATAGCGAACTCCTTGGCAATCTCAATGACTTCATCGTAAAGTGCGGGATTTTCAAGTAATTTCATAGGGAGATTCACGGGTTTCCCATTTATGTCAATAGGATATTCTGCCCTCTCAGTTGCCATCCATCTCTCAGGCATCTTTATAGTATCTGATAAGTAAATAGGTATGTATATTTTTGCCTTCCCACGCCCCTTCTTCAGGAGGTCACCAAGGGCGAGTATATAATTTGTTTTTGCCACAATGACGGCAAGGGGATGGATATCAACACCAAAAACCGAACCTAATATGTGGCTTAAGGTCTTCTTTGTAGGGGGTAATAGCTCCCTTTTCTCACGAATAACAAGATAAAGAAAGGTGCCAGAGCCGCAAGCAGGGTCTAAAAAGGAACCTTTAGGAGCTTCTTGAATAAGTTTTCGCACAATTCTATGGGCAAGCCAGTCGGGGGTATAGAATTCGCCAAGGTCGTGGCGTGTCCCGGGGTCAACGAGCTCCTGGTAAAGGGATTTCAGGACATCTTCTGAAAGCCCTCTGAGATTGTAATTGCCGAGTAGACTCAATAGCATCCGGGCGAGCTCCACCCCTTTGTCCCCGACATCTGTGCGGATAATCCAGGAGAAGAAATCTTCTTCAAGGAAATTTTCAATACCCCGATTCTTAAAAAACTCTCCCTTGAGGACGGAATAAATACGGGCATTATCCAGTGAACCTTTTACTTCACTCAGTCTTTGCCAGACCATAAGCTTCGCTAGAGTCGCAAGGTAAGTATGGCGGCAAAAGAGTTCATCCTCACCAACCGAAGTTCCATAGACTATACGTAGATATTTTTCCCAATTCTCGTAGACGACTTTAAATTCGGATTGTCCCTTGTGCATTTGCCAGAGAGAAAGCAAAGATGCCCGGGCAACCTGAAAGGCATGGCTGTTTACGCCGAAGTCCTTGACGATATTTTCGGTCTTC
>CAZGKP010000116.1:0-12015 GCA_964526215.1 uncultured Candidatus Sumerlaeota bacterium | reverse complement strand
AATAACATACGCCCTTTTGCATATCGGGCTTATGACGATTGACCTTGTGATTATCCATAAAGGAAATCTGATATTCACCCGCAGCACCTCTCACGGGATAGATAAACTCCTGTCGGAGTGGAGCGCCATTCCAGACCGTTCAAATCCAGTCG
Source organism: uncultured Candidatus Sumerlaeota bacterium (assembly GCA_964526215.1). Taxonomy (GTDB): domain Bacteria; phylum Sumerlaeota; class Sumerlaeia; order MWCT01; family MWCT01; genus CAZGKP01. Next base: position 11,863 of record CAZGKP010000116.1, on the reverse strand, counting down.
CGCTTGAAGACCTTGGCAAGATTGACTTTCTCGAACCCGCCGATTTCTTTGCATCCATTTCTAATCCCGGTTCTGCTTTGGGCGGTGTGAATCACACAACGACATCACCCGCATCCGGGGCGGTGACCTCTGACCCACGCGTTGTGATTGTCGAAAAGCATCAGTCTCCTGAAGAGATAGAAATATTCAATCAATGGAAGGAGAAAATTCTTCAGTCCATCCGCCAGACCTACGATTTTGCAAGGCGTGAGTTCGATTGTCCGGCGATACAGGAGATATACCTCTCAGGAGAAGGCGTTCAGTTTAAGAATATCACTACATACCTTTCAAAGAATCTCGGAGTTGATGTCAACCTTATAGAGATTGGTGGAGCGATTTCGGGGGCGGGTACGTTGCCGGCTTCGTATTTTACCACACTTGGCGCAGCAATCGAGCCGGTTTATGAAAAAGGGATTCACATCAGTCTACTCCCGGAGCGATTCATCGCCAGGCAGGAAGCGCGGCGGAAGCAACAAAGCATTATGACGCTTGGTGTGATGTTTATTATTGCCCTGATTCTGGGCATCTTATATTTCAATGCATATCGTTCAAAACAACAACGCCTCACAAGATGGTATAAAAATCAGAATAAGCGGTTAGCACCACTGGTTGCGGAACTGGATGATATGCAGAAGAAAACACGCATTATCTCCAGCTACGTCCGCGACCCGAGGAATGCCCTTGCTATTCTTAACAAAGTCAGCACGTTTCCTTATCTGCCCAAAAAGGTATCCATTACGGGATTCAAGTATGAAAAGGGTATTTCAGCGGAGATTTCGGGTTACGCCATTTCCATCAAGGACCTCAATGCCCTTATTGCGGATTTAGAAAAGACCGCATTTTTCCGCAGGGTGGACATAAAGCAACGTAGCTGGCAACAGTTGCCGAACAATCGAGAACCCAAAGTCCTTAATTACACCCTTATCTGTCTCTTTTAAGGAGTGCACCTGTGGCGCTTTCAAAGCGAGAAAAAATACTTGCGAGCCTGGTGGTGGGAGTCTTTGCGATGTGGCTTGTGGTGCAGTATGGAGTGCTCCGGATTTATGGGGCGCTCTCGATGCGTGCCGAAACACTCACCACTACACGAAAGACTTTCACCGAGTATGATAAGAAAATGAAAAAAGGCGTCGGTATCCGCCAGAGATATGAAGAGATCGCAGGGCGCTATGCCAGCGTGGATACAGAGAAAAAGAGCGACCCGCGCAAAGACTTCAGCGAATTCGTGGCTAACCTGTGCCGTCGTCTGGGTTTCAATTATCCTAATATTGAGCCACCCAAAATTGAACCGATTGAAGAAGTGGATGATTATTCCTTTATCACACTGGCGGTTCATACAAGGGGAGACCGCGAAAAGGTTGCAAAGCTGTTGAAGGGCTTTGACGCCGAGGCAGTCTTGATTCGTCAGCTCGACATCCGTGCACGCCTTGATAATCCGGTTCTGGACGTAACACTTACAGTGGCGCGAATGGTGAAGATGAAACCGGCAAAGAAAACGAAGGGACTAAGTCGCACCCTGCGTGCCCGTCGAGCGACGTTCCCACGCCACACCAGGCGCAGAGCCATTGCTCCCTCGCAGAGGTGAACTGAATGGCGAGTAGTGAATAGTGAACTGAGAATAGTGAATTGTGAATGGCGGGAATGGTATATTGCCTGTGGTCTCATTCTTAATTCTGAATTCACTATTGATGCATCGGTAAAAAGTGTTGAAGCCACAGATTGCGCAGAATGTTCGACCACTTTCAGTGGCTCGAAAGGAAGACACAGATTTATAACGTGTTTAATATCAGTAATCTGCGTCATCTGTGAAATCTGCGGCTCCCTCAATGTTAGACTTTTTACATATGCGTCACTATTCAGAATTCATAATTCGAGGTAAGGTGTTTATGAATCACAAGATACTTATAGCAAATATTATCCTTATAGTGCTCATTGTGTTTCTTGGGTATCTGGTTGCAACGACACATTATACCCCACCAGAGGTGCCCTCGTATTCCTCTCTGGCAACCCCGACCGCCGCTACGGCTGAATCGGGAAAAGCGGCGGAAACCACAGAGACCGACTATGGCACAAAGCCTCCCAAACTACTCTCACTGGCAGGGGATAAGTATCCCCGGTTCGGAAAAGCCCCCATCTTTGACACAATTATCCCCAAGCCCACACCGCGCCCCACACGCACACCCAAACCAAAACCTACACCAAATATAACTAATGTCACTGCTCGGTGGAAATTGACCAGCTTATTTGGGGACACGGCATCGTTCGAGGATTCCGGCACTCACCAGGAGTGGGATATGAAGGTCGGACAGACCCGCGATGTTAAATATCGAAATCAGACCTGTAAGGTAAAACTCGAAAAGGTGGATGAGGATAAATTTGAGGTGATCATCACCTTTGGTGCTCAATCCCGCACATTAAGTATGTTCTAAACCCAATGACAACTGACAACTGACAACTGACAACATACAATGAACTTCAATATATCTCAAGGTAAAGGAGTAAAGGCAAATGCGAATTTTTACGAGAGACCCGGATGCTGTGCGAGCCTTACTATTTTTCATTCTGGGGGCGTTCCTGACAATAGTTTTGTCGCCACCCTTATTTGCAGCGGACGTGGGAATAGATAAAGAAGAAAAAGCGGAAATCGAAGAGTCTGGCAAAGACAGACCACGCGGAGAGTTTCGCCGCCAAGAGGGAAATTCAAGACCGGAGGTTGAAGAGTCTTCGAGGGGATTGCCATCCGTTGCATCGCGTGACACCGCTATGCCCACAAAACCATCTGTGCCGGAACCTCGCGCAACTCTCATCTTTAAGAAGGGCAAGATTGAACAGATACTGATGTCTCTGAAGAAGCAAACCGGCATAAGTGTTATGACCCGCGGAAAGGCGTCGAATCTGCGCATTGACATCATCGCAAAGGATGAACCCGTGAGCCAGATACTCCAGAAAATCGCCAGCGCAAACAACCTCGTCCTCGAACCGATTGACAGCACACATTATGAATTGATGGACCAGACCACATACCTTAAGCAATACCTGCCAAAAAAAGTAATACAAAAGATATTCCTTCTCAAATATATAAAAGCCGAGGAGGCAAAGAAGTCGCTCCAGAACGTCCTCACAAAGGGCATCGGGCAGATTGCCGCCGACCCACGCACAAACAAAATCATCGTTACCGACCTGCCACAGGTCATCGAACTCATAAAAAGACTCTTAGATGAGATTGATGTCCAGCTGATGACGAGGGTCTTTTATATCCGACACGCCGACATCGCTGCCCTCGCCGATAAACTCAAAAACTATAAATCCGCTCCCGGCACAATCGAGGTTGACCCCAAAACCCATCAGATAATCGTTACCGACATATTTCAAAACATAAAGCGTATGGAGATGCTTGTGGAGGTGCTGGACGTCGGTCCTGAAATGCGTGTCTATAACCTGACCAACATCGGCTTCAAGGGAGAAGATGTGGATAAGCTCTCCAAGGCAATCGAGCAGGTCATCACCAAGAATGCCGATGTATTCTGGCAGATTGATGTAAAGTCGGGGACACTTATAGTTCAGGACGTCCCGGAGGTTCACGAGAAGATTGAACAAATTTTAGCCGTATTTGATAAACCCACAAAGCAGGTTCTTATCTATGCCGAGGTGATCGAGGCAAGTTTCGATAGAACCTTTGACCTTGGAATCAATTGGAAATACCAGAGTGAAATATTTAACCCCCGGCAGACGAATATTACAATGGATGGAAGCCAGCTTCTTGTGGGATATTTGAATAGATATGTAGAAGCCAACTTGCATGCCCTCCTTGAGGACAAGGACACGAGAGTTCTGCTTCAGCCGCGCCTTTTAGTTAAAAATCAGCAGGAGGCGACCTTCCATGTCGGCGGGACCAAACCTTACCTCACAACCAATTATTATACAGGCACTACCACATATCAAAGTGCCGGGCAGGCATCGGTCTCTTATGGACTCGAGGTCACAATGAAACCCAGCATATCCAATAATGGACTTGTCGAAATGGATATTAAAATTGAAAACAGCGATGCGGATTATGTTGAGAAGATATTTGAAGATAAAAAATACACACTGGTAGAGAAAAAGACCACAGAGGCAAACACCACACTTATTATCCCAAGCGGTGAGACGCGCGTCCTTGCAGGACTAATCAATACCAAAGATACTAACACTAAACAAGGGATTCCATTTCTGGTGAATATACCCATAATCGGTTCTGCTCTCTTCGGCTCTAAATCTGAAAAGAGTAACCGACGGAATATCCTCTTTTTCATTACCCCTACCATTTTTGAGGAGCGGGGAACTCGCAAACATCCTTACAGGGGGAAATCCATCGAGGAGTATATAAAGGAGGCGGAAGGCATCCCGCCTGCACTGGAGGAGGCACTCACCTCTCCTACACTTGAAGCGCAAAGAGGAAAAGTACCGGGGGAGGCAGAAACACTACCAGGAGTTCCGATTTTTACAAGCGATAGACCCATCGAACTCCCCCGATTGCTCGGTTTGGAATCCAATCTTGATGCCGAGACGTTGCGCCAGAAGCGATTGGCGGTTACGCGGGGACCGAGCGGGACTTTTGCCGGAGCGGCTCCGGCAAGCAGCATTCCCACTTCTACCTCCAGGGGGCGGACATCCCGTCCATCACCACCGCGCACCACAACACGAAAGTCAGTGAAATCGGTTCCACCACTACCACCGCCGCCGTCCGGTCCACGTCGCCCCTCAACTCGCCCGGAAACAAAATACTGAATCGAGAATAGCGAATTTTCGGAGGAGAATCTTATGTATATTCCCTTATAAAATCTTCATCTTCGTCTTCATCTTCATCTATACGGGCGTAACGACTATGGTCTTTTCACACGAAAAACTTAAAGTTTACCAGCGGGCGATAGAATTCGTCGCGTGGACACAGCCCCTGATTGAATCATTGCCATCCAAAGTCTCGGTCAAGGATCAGCTGGAACGAGCCTCAACCAGCATCCCGTTGAATATTGCGGAGGGAAATGCCAGGTCTTCACAAAAAGATCGGGCACGTTACTGGCAAATTGCACTGGGATCGTCCGTTGAATGCGCTGCGTGTCTTGACGTCCTGGTTGCGCGCAGACTAAAAAACATAGATGAAGTTCGAGGTGGCAAAGAGATTTTGAGTGAAATCGTTAGGATAACGATGGCTCTATTGAGCCGGTTAGGAACACGTGTGGCGGAGGAAACAACAAGATACGGAGATGAAGATGAAGATGAAGAGTGAAGAAGATATGCACACAACTTATGACGTTGTATATAGATGAATAAGTCTCTCTTAATCCACAGGATGGAATTTTTATCGCCGGATGATGCCCGGCGTGAGATTGAACGCATCGGTGCACATCCTGAGGGCGCAGGGATTATGGCACACAAGGCAATCTTGCGTCCTGTAAAAATCCACCACCTCACCCCGTATCAGGCAAATGTCTTGAAACAGGAGATGCTGTCGCTCGGCGCAGATGTCGCAATCGCAGCCGGCTGTGTGGATTGCTCGGTGAAAGAAACAGATGCCATCGTGCTCGGAACACTGGCTCACTATGAGCGGCTGGCGGAAAAACTCTCCCGTCAGCCACCCTCCCTTTGCGAGCTCGGACATCGCATACTTAAAGTGGCGCAAGCACCACGTTCCTCGCGCGAATTTACCTGGCGACTCCGTGATAGAACGCTCACACTCGGCAAGCACGCATCCATTATGGGTGTCGTTAATGTTACGCCAGATTCCTTCAGCGATGGCGGGAAATTTCTCGACCCTGAAGCTGCAACCAGACACGCACTTGCATTGGCAGATGAGGGGGCGGACATCCTGGATATAGGTGGAGAGTCATCGCGTCCCGGAAGCGAACCGGTCAGTGCCGATGAAGAAAAGCGCCGCGTCCTGCCTGTCCTTGAAGCCCTGCGCGGAAAAACTGAATTGCCAATCTCCATTGATACTTACAAAGCCACAGTTGCCGAAGCTGCCATCGAGTGTGGGGCGATTATCGTGAACGACATAACCGCCCTTCGTGGCGATGCGCAAATGGCTTCGCTCTGTGCCGAAGCAAAAGTTGGACTTGTCATTATGCATATGCAGGGCGCCCCAAAGACGATGCAGCAAAATCCCACATATAGAGATGTGGTAAAAGAAATTTCGGAATTTTTCACCGGACGAATGAATGTTGCGGAGGCGGCGGGCATTTCGTCAGAGGCGATAGTTCTTGACCCCGGCATCGGTTTCGGGAAGTTGCTGGAGCACAATCTCGCCTTGATGAGAGCGATACCGACATTTTTAGAGCATCACAGGAGACCGCTCCTTCTGGGAATCTCGCAGAAGCGATTCATCGGGGAGTTAACCGGAGCGCCGGTGGGGGAGCGGTTACCCGGAACGATAGCGACGGCGGTAGTGTGTGCGATGCGGGGGGCGAGTATAATTCGCGTGCACGACGTTGCCGCCTGTCGTGCCGCCCTCGCCGTCGCCGATGCCTTCCGCTCTTAAAATCTTCATCCCGCCAGGGGCGCGTCTGCGGCTTCGTCTTCATCTTCATTTTAGACTTTACTTGCGCAATAAATATGTTCTTTTCGTATGGAAAACTCAAGGTTTACAAACGGGTAATTGAATTCGTAGCGTGGCGCAGGAAAAGCCCGCCAGGGGCGCGTCTGCGACAAGATACGGAGATGGAGATGAAGATGGAGATGAAGATGAAGATGGAGATGAAGATGAAGAGTGAAGATGAAGAGGGAAGAAGATATGCGCATGACTTATGACGCCGAAGGCCGAAGGCGCGCCATCGGTGGGTTGTATATAAATCCCTGAACAGAGATACCCCATATATCCCGTTTTCCGCGTTCTCTTATGGGAAAAGAATTGTTGCTTTTTTTGCGAAGTCTTTAAGAAAAAAACGTGAACTTATATGGAATAGGAGAGTTATCGGTGAGTTTTATTAAAGGATGGTTTGCGGAAATTTCTTCTTGCCGGATGGCAGGAACTATGACTGTCGCCGCTATGTCGTTATTATTTTGCTGTAACGCTTTAGCTGCTCCGGCAGAAGTGATAACGGCTTATGGAAATGAGTTTTCCCTCAATGGCAATGCCTTTTGTTTTATCGGCGTTAATATTCGGGGAATATGCCATTATGGGTATGGGGACATTCTGCCTTATACCAATTCCAGCCATATAGGTGAAAATTTAGATGGCGTGGTTTCGATGGAGGGCAAAGTTGTGCGGCTGTTTGCCCCGACGAAGTTCGCTACAAATCAACAAAATGTGGATCGCCTCAAGATTGTCCTTGATAAAATGGAGACATGGGGACTTAAGGCTATCATTTGTCTCACCGATTTCTACAACTCCGGCTTTTGTCCCCAGGGTGATGAGGGTTACTATATGACTCAACCCGGCGGCTGGACTACTCTGGATGATACGTGGTTTAAGGGCGGTTACACTAACAACTATAAACCGTATGTTCAACTCGCCGTCTCCCAGCTCAAAGACCACAATGCCATTTTTGCCTGGGAGATAGGAAACGAATTAACCGACCTGAAGGACCCGGATGGCATAATCAGTTTCACTGCCGACATCGCTTCTACAATAAAATCTCTCGACCCTAACCATATGGTTACAACCGGTTATCTCGCAATTGACCACCTTCAAATCGGTGAGCAGAAAGGTTACCAACTTTATGCCGACCCCAACGTTGATTTTATCACCGTGCATTCTTACAATGGGGAGGAACATAGCGCCAACCGCGCCGTCCACAGCCGCTTGGGTAAACCTCTAATTCTGGAGGAATATGGGTGGTCTTCAAGCCACGGCAACAGGGTGACAAATACCCAGGCTCAGGTTGACAAATGGTTCGACCAGCGAGCCGCAAGGGGTTTTATGCAATGGGGTTATCAGGCGCAGAGCTACGATATTGGCGATGGCGATAACGATCTTGGAATGGATAAATATGCCCATAGCGACTATTCGGACCTCTTTTCAATCTATAGCAATAAGGCGAGTGAAATCGCAAACAATCCCATCACCTTACCGGCGCGTCTGACTCCCGAGGGTGATAACGTCGCGCTATCCAGTGTGAGCTGGCAAGCAGACAGCATCTATAGCGCAGATTTCGGCGGGGATAAGGTCTATGATGGCATCATAAGCACCGGCAGCAAGTGGACGTCTCAGGGAACTGCACCGCCGCACTGGGTCGCCATTGACCTTGGCAGGATGTGTTCCGTCAATGGCATAACAATCCGTATGTCCGGCGCCGCAAACGAATATGTTGACTATAACTTCAAGGAATTCAACGTCCAGTCCGGCAGTTCATTATCCGGACCCTGGACAGCCGATTTCAACGTGAGCAACCCCGCCCAGTTCAGCTTTGTTCATTGCCTCTACGATACACCGAAGGAATTGAGATGTGTGCGCATCTACATTACGGATGCCGGGATAGACAATTATTCCCGTCTCCCCGAAATGGAGGTATATGAGGTCAAAACTGCTACTTCCGGCTGGGTTCTGTATGAATAATAAGGGGGAAGATTCGGCAGTTGCTACATCGCCCTGTTTTAGCTTGCAACAAGGGTTTGATTTGCTGGCTAATACTGTTATCTCTTGGGCGACCTGAATACATTTGCCGGAATTTGATGTTTTGGAGGCTGCTCTATGCAAAAATTTGTCTTTGCTGTATTGGGTCTTTGTGTATTGTTGAGCACAATCGCAGTGGACATAATGCCCGCCGCTGAACGTATGGAGATGCACGTGGCGCTCCCTCTCGAAATAAAGGGCTTTGACCCCTCCCAGGCAAATGACCTTTATTCCCATACTGCACTCTGTCAGATTTATGAGACGCTTTATCAATACGCCTACCTTGAACGCCCTTTTAAGGTTGAGCCGCTCCTGGCAGATGGTATGCCGGCTGTCTCACCCGACAAACTCACTTACACAATTCATATTAAGAAGGGCGTGAGATTTCAGGACAACGCTTGCTTCAAGGCAACTGGCGGCAAAGGGCGTGAACTCACCGCCTCCGATTTCATATTTTCCTTTAAGAGAATCGCTCATAAACGTGTGAATTCAAATGGTTGGTGGATTTTCAGAAACCATATAGTCGGGCTGGATGAGTTTCGCGAAAAAACCCTCGATGCTAAAGGTATGAAGATATATGACGAACCTGTGGCGGGGCTTTCGGCGCCGGATAAATATACACTCGTCATTCGCCTGAAAAAGCCCTATCCGCAGCTCAAATATATCCTCACGATGTCATACACTTCTGCGGTGCCGCGTGAGGCGGTCGAATATTACGGCGAGGAGTTCCTCAATCACCCCGTCGGCACCGGTCCATTCAGACTCAAAGAGTGGGTCCGGAAATCCAGAATTGTTTACGAGCGCAATCCTACTTTCCACGGCGAGACCTATCCCACAAAAGGTGCGCCTGAGGATGAGAAGATGGGGCTTTTAGCCAATGCGGGAAAATCCCTGCCATTTCTGGATAAACTCACATTCCACATCATAAAGGAATCATCGGCTATGTGGCTTCAGTTTCTTGCAGGAAATCTCGACCGTGCAGGAATCCCCAAGGATAATTATGAGACCGCAATTGATGCGAAAAAGAACCTACGCGCCGAACTGGCTAAAAAGGGCATTCACCTCTGGAAGACACCGATGCTCGATGTCACGTATCAGGCGTTCAATATGGAAGACCCGATTCTGGGAAAGAGCCTTGCCCTACGTCAGGCGTTAAGTCTCTCGCTTGATGTTGATGCGATGATTGTTATTCTCTACAACAACCGTGCCATTCGTGCACAGGGACCAATCCCACCGGGACTGGCTGGGTATGATGCGAACTTCAAAAATCCCTATGCACACTATGACCTGAAAAGAGCGAAGGAGAAAATGGCACAGGCACGAAAGGAACTCGGTCTAAAACCCGGCGAGGAAATTCATCTCACATACGATTCGCAGAGTAACGACGTTACTGCCCGCCAGTTCGATGAGTTCGTGATTGATTGCTTTTCAAATCTGGGAATCAAGATTACGTATAATGTGAATACGTGGACCCAATTCCTCGACCGTATCAAAAATAAGAAGGGTCAAATCTGGGGTGGCGCCTGGGCTGCTGATTATCCCGATGCCGAAAATTTCCTCCAGCTACTTTATGGACCCAATGGGGCACCCGGAGATAATGCGGCAAATTACAAAAATCCCGAATTCGATAAACTCTACCGGAAAGTATCCACAATGCAAGATTGTCCCGAGCGCACCGCATTGTATAAAAAGATGGTCGCCATTGCCACAAAGGATTGCCCCTGGATATTCTGCACGCACCGACTCGGGTTCGGTCTCCAGCACGGCTGGCTGAAAAATTACAAACCCCACGACCTCGCCGGAAATACGTATAAATACTATCGCATAGACAACGCCCTGAAAAAGAAGCTAAGAAAGAGATTATAGAAACATAGCCGCAGATTACGCAGATGGCGCGCCTTCGGCGTAATCTGTGGCTAAAAGAGTTTTTGGCAAATGTCAGATTATGCCTCTCGAAGTAGCGATTCTGCCGCATTCAAACCACGAAACCTCGTCATTAATTCATCAAGGCGCTGGATAGGCGAAGCGGCGCATTGCATAATGCTCGTTGAGGGATTGCGTGCACGCGTGCTCCCGGTGATACTGGTCTGCCGCAAAGGTTATGCATTGGAGTCTGCCGCCGAAGAACTCGGCATCCCTCATTATGCGCTGCGGATGAAGGGCAACTTTACGGGCATAGACGACCTTCGCGACCTCCTTGCACTGCGCAGTCTTATCGAAAAGCATCATATAGACATCATACATTGCCATCGCGGAAAAGACCACTGGTTATCTGCCTGCACGCGCCTTTTCATCCGGCGAAAACCCGCCATTGTGCGCACACGCCACGTAACGGTTCCCGTAAAGAATCATATCTTCAACCGCTGGCTTTTTCGATACGGCACCGACCTTGTAATTGCGGTTTCTAAAAGTGCCGCTGCGAGTTTCGGCGCCTTGCCGTTGCCAAAGCCCCCGAGCGTGATATACGCGGCGGTAGATTCCGGGAGATTTTCCCCGGAGAAGCGTTCCGATGCGGTGAGGCAAACTTACGGCATACCCGAATCAGACCCCGGTGCACCCCTCATCGGTCTCATCGGGCGCATCCAGAGAATTAAGGGACAATCCGTATTTGTAAAAGCAGCTGCAAAGGTGCTGAAGCGAATCCCGAATGCACATTTTGTTCTCGTTGGCAGGGCACTCGAAGAAAGGAAAAAAGCCCTATTGCACCTCGCACAGCAAAATGCCCTCTTTGATAAATTGATAATTGCCGGATATGTAAAAGAGACAGAGTCGCTTATTGCATCGTTAGATGTGGGGGTTGTGGCATCGCTGGGCTCGGAGGGTTCAAGCCGAATCACTATGGAATATATGGCAACGGGAGTTCCCATAGTAGCAACGCGAGTTGGCGGAATACCCGAAATCCTCGAAGATGGCGCACTGGGGCGACTCGTTGAACCCGGCGATCCTGATGCTCTGGCGGGTGCAATTATAGAAGTGATTCTTGAGCGTGAAGTATCCAGAAAGAAAGCTGCCGCCGCGCTAAAAAAGGCACGTCAATTCCTCTCTCCCGAAAGATTCATTGATGAAATCCTCCATAAATATAGAGAAGTATTTGGCTCACACAAATAAATCCAGGATAGTAAAGTAGTGAGCGTTCATTCACCCCCGCATCAGATTCTCCTTTCTATACACAGCGTCTTAAATAGTGTCTTATATTCGGAAGGGAATCTCGAATATATTCTCTCATAAAATCTTCGTCTG
>CAZGKP010000115.1:0-12117 GCA_964526215.1 uncultured Candidatus Sumerlaeota bacterium | reverse complement strand
CCGCCATAAAATGTATAAAACAATAAGGGCGTTCCGAAGAAAATCAAAAGGACGCTCCAGAACGCCACCTGCGCGCTATAGCATTTCTCAAGAAATGAAAATGCCGCAAAAAGCCCGCACCCGACATAAAAAAGGATGCCGAGCATCACGGCTACGGTATAGGGCTGGCTAAAGCCATCGGTTGGCGAACCGCTGAGATGCGCCGCCGCTCCTCCCGCCGCCAGAAATGGCATCCACAAAAGCCCCGTCCCAATAGGCCAATCGTTTGAGAGATAACCCACGCCCGTAATATAAAACATATGCTTTTCATATCCGAAATGCGTATATTCATTGGAGAAATCCAGGTCACCGTCAAAAAGCACAGAATGCGCATAGGCATAATAAGCCGAAAAGTCGGGTGGTGCAAAATAAACATTACTCATCCAGAAGGCAAAAACCAGGAAGATGAAAAGAAGGGCCGCACAAAGTGGAATGGAATGTTTCAATTATCTCTCCTTCTTCATAGAATCAACTGGAGGATATTCCATAGAAGAAAGAGAGGTGTCAATAATTTGTGGAGTTTCACGAGAGGACGTATGTTTTCGTGTATTAGCCAAGAATCGAAAAAAAACCTTGAATCAATGCCGAAGAAAGTTTTACAAAACTTTAGCCTTTGTAAGGAAAAAAACTAAAAAGGAGAGGTAAGATGCTCAAGACTTTAAGAATTATGGCAGCTATTGTGGTAGGAATATCTCTGGCGGGGGGCGTATTGGCTCAGGGTCCTTCTACTCGTATGGATTATGCCTTTGCTTATGATTCGGCACAAAAGGTAACTGTGATGTTCGGCGGGTGGAGCGGCACTACACATCTCGACGACACCTGGTTCTGGAACGGAAGCACCTGGTCAGCATACACACCTGCACATTCCCCATCAGCCCGCTTGCACCAATGTGGCTGCTTTGACTCCGACCGCAACGAGTTCATAATGTTCGGCGGAATGGACGCGTCCTGGAATCAACTCAAAGACGTGTGGATTTTCAACGGCACTGATTGGTCGGAAGAAACACCCGGCGCAACAATTGGTAAAGCGGACGGCGAGCTTGCCTATGACTCAAATCGGAAAGTCTCTGTCCTTTTCGTCAGTGATGTTTGGGGAACTCCCTTTGTGGAGACCTGGGAGCGAAGCGGCACTACCTGGACACAAAAATCACCCGCCACCTCTCCCAAACCTCGTGCCGATACAGGTCTGGTTTTTGATTCCAACCGAAACGTCTGTGTCCTATTTGCTGGATTGGGAAAAGAGGATACATCTTTTTTACAACTGAACGATACGTGGGAATACGATGGAACAAATTGGACAAAGAAAACTCCGACAAATTCACCAAGCGCACGCTGTGGTGCGGCGATGTGTTACGACTCGAAGAGAAACGTCACCATTCTCTTCGGCGGACAGTTATCGGATGGAACCGTAACTAATGAGACGTGGGAATACAACGGAACAACCTGGGTTCAGGCAAGCCTCGCACAATCCCCGCCTGCCCGTTGGGTCGCCTTTATGGCTTATGACTCTGACAGGCAACGCTGTGTGCTTTTTGGCGGAGAGAAAGAAGAAGGCGGAAATTGGATAGCCCTGGGTGATACCTGGGAGTATGATGGTACCAATTGGGTTGAAGGAGGAAGTCAGCCAACCCCCGAAGTGGATTGGTGCAACCTGCAATGGCCGCCGAATGCACAGGCGGATGTGGGCTCAACTGTTACGGTCTATGGCTGGGTCTATGAAGCCGGTGTAACGGAGGGCGATGGTCAGGGAGCAGGGATAGATTCCGAAGCGGGCGTTGGCGACGATGGAACCTCTCCTGCATCACATCTCTCCTGGCAGTGGTTCTCGGGCGTTTACAATGGTGATAAGGACGGCTTGGTTCCGGGCGATAAGGCGAATGATGAATATATGAGCGATATCATTGCACCTGCGGTCGCGGGCAAGTATGATTACGGTTTCCGCTTCCGTTTAAATGGTGGTGCCTGGAAGTATGGCGACCTTGATGGTTCAGATAATGGCTATTCACCTGACCAAGCAGGTGTTCTGACGGTGCAAGGTGGTCCGACGCCAACGCCAACACCTACACCTACTCCGCCACCCGATGAGGTTGATTGGTGCAACCTGCAATGGCCTCCTGATGCCCAGGTGGATATTGGCTCAACTTTTACGGTCTATGGCTGGGTCTATGAGCCTGGAGTGACGGTGGGCGATGGTCAGGGCGCAGGCATCGAGGCGCAGGCAGGATTGGGCGATTATGGCACAAGTCCCACCTCCGATACCTCCTGGTCGTGGATGCCCACCACTTATAATGGGGATAAAGATGGTCTCATCCCCGGCGACAAGGCTAACGATGAATATATGGCAGGCCTCGCGCCGCAGGCAGCGGGGAAATACTCGTATTGCTTCCGCTATCGCATAGAAAAAGGACCCTGGCGATACGGCGACCTGGACGGCTCCGACAACGGCTTCCAGAATGACCAGATGGGTGTTCTTACAGTTATGCCGAGTGCCACTGATGTGATAGAACGACTCCTTGGACGGGTCGCCCCCGGTGACCTCGATGCCAATAATGACGGCAAGGTGGATGTCGCTGACCTGATTTATATTCTGAAGGGGCAATAGTGGTCTGTACTGATTACGTTTGCCCGTTAGTCCGTTGTTCCGTTGTCTCGTTTGTTCGTGAAAGATTCGGACAAAGTAAAACGGCGTTATTTTTCACACACAAAAGTCTGCTACTGGTTCAGGGCGAACGAGATCAATAACTAAAACGTCAGATACTAATATTCCTTAATCCATTTTTCATAAGCTACGGGTGCGCCAAACCTGGGTGCCTTGTTTTCATACTTTGTCCCGCAGGTTGCAGCATAGATAAAGCCGTTCATATCCCCAACCAGCCGGGTATGGAGAATCTCGTTCGACGGATTGGTGTGCATAATAATGTCAATTCTGCCGTCGAGTCCTCTATATTTGATTATGTCTCTTTCCCTTGACCTCTTTAATTCAAAGTCTTTCTTCAGCCGCTCCACCATTTTGAGTGTCTTTCGAAACGTGCCGCCGGTTTTACTAACGATAGGTTTACCTTTGAAGGTAACTTTGCGGTCATCGTAACAGATTACGATGAGAAAGTGGTCGGATGAACTCTTCAGCCATTCCGAGATTTTGTCCCCGTGCCCTTCTTTATCGCTAAAGGCGTAGTTGCTATCCAGGAAGGAAATTCTCTTGACCTCGTCGGGGATTTTGTCCATGGCGTTTATGAAGCCGAAGATAAAACTTCCCCCACCGCTGTGACTGGATAATGAGACCGTAGCGTCCATACCTCGGAAGTTGTCCATAACAGACCGGATGACGCTTTTAATAATGAAGCCGCCATCCAGGTGTTTTCTCCTCCAGAGAGGCCAGCTCTTTTGTTTAGTTTCCAGATATACGGTGACAATGTTTTGATCCTTGACGATTTCCCTGAGACACCTTGTCTGGGCGCCTATGTGCTGTATACCGAAGTGCCAGTTGATGCCCTTTTTAACCCGTTTGCCGATGGTCTGTGCAGTGGTGTTGCCGTTTGGCAGAGCGTAGAAGATTACCATAGTGGGTTTTTCGGGGTCGAAAAGGTCCTCAGAAGGTGAGTTTATAAGGATTTTAACCTCTGATTCAGTGACGTATGACTTGACCTGCTCTTTGAAATATGCACTGGTTTGAAAACTGGGTAGCTTCCGTTTTCCCGTGAGAATAAAGGCATCTACCGCTCCGGGAGTGGGGGTTGGTGTTGGAGTGGCAGATATACCATACATAGACACCTCATCCAGGTAGAAATAGCAATTTGTTCCTCCTGTCGTCCCGGTATGGCCGCCCCTGGAGAAGATGGTGATATAATCATCTTTCGCAGTGAGCGTTGAGGTATAAAGCGTCCATTCATTGAGCACTGCATCGCTCATATCTGTATAAATCACCGAGGGACTGGTTCCATCAGTCCCCCCATAGAGGTCGTATCCAAAAGCCATCCCGGTTCCTTCCATAATGGACTGGTGTTTGAGCCAGGCTTTTAGCTGGTACCGCACTCCGGGTGTGACAGGGATTCTCTGGTAGACTCCGCCGAGGAACGTGATGGTATCGGGGCGTGCCCAGTACTGCGAATAATTTCCGTCATGCCTGTTTATAGAGGCTTGTCCACACGTTACGTCGTTGGAGGTGGGGGCTTGCCACTTATGCCATCCGTTCCCCACGCCATTGGTGAAGCCTTCTTCAAAGCTCCCGTTGGCAACGAGATTTTCCCCGTGCGGGGTTGGCGTAGGGGTAGGAGAAGGTGTGGGGGTTGAAGTAGGTTCAGTCCCCAGACTGTCGGCAAGAAAATTATCTGCGATCGTGCCCTGCATATTGGAATCCGTGGTAAAATATTCATGCCACCCGATGCCGCATTGTCCTTGGCTGAAAGAGGAGTCGGACACAGTAAGGATTGCCTCCCCGTCGCATTTGAAGGTCAGCTGGCTGCCCCGTGCCTCTATCCGCATCCTTCTCCAGGCAGTGGATGGGCGATGTATAGGTGTCCCAGCCAGGTCAGTAGTAGCGCCGTTCACAGATTTGACGCACCATAGCCGTCCGTCTCCGCTGTCCCACGCCAGGATGTAACAATATCCGCCACCGCCGTGGGTGTGCTCGAAGGCTCCGTTTCCATTGTCTCTTATGAATATGCCCACGCGCTCGAAGCCATCGGATTCCAGCTGTGGGCGATAGTTGCAATAGATATCGCACTGGGCGAAGTAATCTGCATCGGTGAGGTTGCCAATGCGTGTAGTTTCCATTCCACCAGCCGGGTCTTTCACCACCAGGACGTATCCATCACCCCCGGGGGAGGTTGGGCTGAAGGGTATGATTTCAGATTCGGTGAATTTGTCCTGCCAGCTATCGAGTTCACGCCCCGCGGCAGGGAATGTATCCCTGTAAGGGAACTCCATAGGTAAAGGGACGGGATATCTCGGTTTGTTGATGGTTCCTTCATCGCTCAATAAGGGAGCGATGTCGGGGGCTTTCAGGACATCGGTGATAACTTTTTGGACCCCGTCTACAATTACTTCTTTTTTTATCAGGCGGATGCCATGACTATAATCGGCATACGTTTCCGAATGCCCGAGGTAAAGGGGTTGGATGGGGGTGCCGTCCAGTCGGTGCCAACCGTAGATTGCGACTTTTCCGGGGTGAGTCTGGATGAGGTTCGTAATGACAACGTCTTTTTTATCGCCGCTTACAAGTGCGCCCGGTGGATGCGCAGAGAGTTGAGCCAACCTCTGTTCCCAGACCATATCATTGTGCTGGGAAAAAACAGGCACGGTCGTCATTTCGGGACTGGGAGGTATAGGTGCCGGGGCGAGCTTGACTTCTGCCTGCTTCCAGATATCGTCCACCATTTTTTTAGTGGGGAGGATACAGCCGCACATATCGGCGATTTTCTGGGCTACGAGTGGCGTCATAGGGCACAGAAAATAGTCTTCATCGGAACCGATAGCAACATAATCCGGCAATACGTAATAAGTAGCGGTATGGTTCTTGCCGCTGATATTTCCCGTGATAGTTACGGGCTTTAGTTGCCTGATGAAATCCGGGACATTACCCGAAGCGACCTGGCTTTGAATAGCGTTTTCGCGGTCGGTGAGCGACATTGGCGTAATGTATGCAACGAAGTCATCACTACCCATTGCGTCTGGCGGGCGCGGGGGCAATGGGAGTGTTGGCACCCCGAACACGCTCAGGGAACAAAGCATTATGACGATTGTCAGAATCAAATATTTACTCAAAATGTCTACCTCCCGTGTAAGGGCGATTGTATACTTTTTGTACTTGCCACCCCATTTTTTACGACGAATAAAGTTCAGCGTCTTAAATACATTTTTGTAAAGGAGAATTTGCGGTAGTTCGCCCTTCTATGCCTGTCAGCGAATACTTTGGTTTTTATGGGAAATGCAATAGATGATTTGATACGGGCGGTTGATAGCTCGGCGATAATTGAACGCGTCGCCTTCGGGCTGCATTGGACTGCCGTCATCACCGGTGGGCGATGTGGACTGGCTTCTTCTGGTTATTCCTGCAAGAACCCCGTCCGGCAGGCATTGCCGCCGATGCCACCAGACCTCATCGGGCGCCCCGCTGCTTGCGCAATTGCACTCCTGACATCCCCTGAGGTCGCACTTCGTTCGCTCGCTATGGCAACACTAAATGCCTGCCTGCCCGTTCCGAAAACTCACATCACCGAGGAAAATGCCTTCGATATACTGGGGCGGAAATCGCAGGGCAAGACGGTCGCAATTATCGGGCATTTCCCCGGCGTCGAGGCATTGCGCAAAACCGCGGGCGAGTGTTTTGTCCTCGAACTGAATCCTGCGGGAGATGATATACCCGCATCTCGTGCCCCGGAAATATTACCCCGTGCTCAGGTCGTGGGTTTATCAGCAACCACGCTTCTCAATGGCACATTCAGCGACTTAATGCGGCTCATAGCGCCAGGGGCATTCGTAATTATGCTGGGACCGACTACGCCGCTGGCACCTGTTCTTTTCAATTACGGCATAAACGTATTGAGCGGTGCAATTATTACCGATGCGCAGGCGGCAATAAAGGCGGCAGAGACAGGTGCCAACTTCCGCCAGCTTAAACGTTACACCCATCTCATCAATCTCTGGCGTGATTTCCCTTGACGCACCCCTCCACAGACTAATACTAAATTCTTGAGGTGTTGGAAAATGAACCCTACCGCGAAAGGTATTCCTAACCAGCTTTATTTCGGCGACAATCTGCCTATATTAAAGCAGATGCCGGATGCATCCATAGACCTCATCTACCTCGACCCGCCCTTTAATTCCAAACGCCCTTACAACGTCCTGTTCAAGGATGTAGCAGGGACACCATCACCGGCTCAGATAAAGGCATTCGACGATACGTGGAAGTGGGATGAAGTGGCGGCGCGTGCCTATGAGGAGATTGTGAACGTCCCCGGCGCAGCCCCGCAACCTCTTGTAGATTTAATGATTGCCTTCCACACATTTTTAGGGCAATCGGAGATGTTCGCATATCTGGTTCAGATGGCGGTGAGGTTAGTGCAAATGCACCGCATCTTAAAGCCTACCGGTTCACTTTATCTACATTGCGACCCCACTGCCAGCCACTATCTCAAGATGGTCCTGGATGGTATTTTTGGTCCGAAGAACTTTAAGAACGAAATTATCTGGAAAAGAACACCATTTTCGGGAAGTAGCAAATCTATTGCGAAGAGGTTTCCTTCAAATCACGATGTGATATTTTTCTATGCAAAGGGAAGCAATTACATATTCAATCAGGTGCTCAGACCTTATTCTGAAAAATATCTAAAGAGATTCAAATACAAGGATGAGCGTGGTTATTACAGGTTGACGCTTCTCAAAACCTACTCGAAGGATACAGAGAAACGTCTAAAAGCAGAAGGGAGATATGTCCCTGCCCGAAAGGGACACTATCCATCATATAAACAGTATCTCCACGAATCAAAAGGCGGAGATGTTGTTGGAGACTTCTGGAGTGATATAAACGCCATAAACCCAATGGCAAGAGAGCGGCTGGGTTACCCGACTCAGAAACCGCTGGCACTTTTAGAACGCATCGTTCGGGCATCGTCGAATCCCGGCGATGTCATCCTCGACCCGTTTTGCGGATGCGGCACTACCATTGATGCCGTCGAGACCTTAAACCGTGCTCCTGAAAACAAAGGCGAACGAAAACGCCACTGGATTGGCATTGACATTACGCATCTTGCTATCAATCTGATTATTCATCGCCTATCACGCTTTGTCCCACCGCCAAAATATGACATAATCGGTCTGCCAGAATCGGTCGGAGGTGCCCGCCGCCTCGCCGGACTTAACCGCTATGAATTTCAATACTGGGCACTATCTCTCATCGGTGCAAGACCTATGGGTTCAGAGAAAAAGAAGGGGGCAGACCGTGGGATTGATGGCATTACATACTTTGTTGATGAGAGAAACAAGCCCCCCAAACGTGTCGTTGTGCAGGTGAAGAGTGGCAAGGTCGGCGTGAGGGACATTCGCGATTTGCGCGGCACTATGCAACGTGAAAATGCCCCTATTGCCATATTTATCACACTCGAACCGCCCACAAAGGCAATGATGAAAGAGACTGCCGATGCAGGTTTTTACCATTCTCCATTGAATCAGGAGGATTATGCGGCGCTTCAGATTCCCACAATCGAGCAATTGTTATCAGACCCCGGTCCCAGAGGCAATCCCATCTGTCTGCGCCTGCCCCCGCGTGCCGAGGGGCTTACTTTTCAGGCAGCACCAAAACATAAACCCAATCCCGGCACTGAACAACTCGAATTGACCTGAATAATACTTTAGTCGGAAAGAAAAACTATGCGAAGGGAATTATCACATTATGAGTTATAGCCGGAACACATCAATCATTTATCGCGGCTATCTATTCGGTATCATAATTATTTCTTTTCTGTTTACGATACATTCCCGCGCTGACGAAATCCGTGCTCTATGGATTACGCGCTGGGACTATCACTCCCCCGAAGAAGTCTGCACCATCATTGATAATGCGACATCCTCCGGCTTCAACCTGCTCCTGTTTCAATGCCGCGGAAATGCCACTGTTTTTTATCATTCCGACATCGAGCCCTGGGCATGGGAACTCACAAGCAGCAATCCCGCTACCACCGGCAAAGACCCCGGTTGGGATCCGCTCCAGACGGCAATCGAATATGCACACAAGAAAGGCATTGAACTCCACGCATATATGAATGTTTATCCGGGCTGGCGAGGCACTATCCCGCCTCCGCCCGATGTCCCGCAATTATATAACACGCACCCCGATTGGTTGTCCGTAAAAAGCAATGGCACAACCGTAACGCTGAATTCGGGCTATATGCCCTTAAGCCCCGGCATACCCGCCGTGCAGGATTATTTGTTCAACGTCTATATGGAGGTTGTTGACCGTTACGCGGTTGATGGCATTCACCTGGATTATATCCGATATTTCGGTTCAAATTATTCGTGGGACACTGTGAGTTTGAGGCGATTTGCCGAAGCAACGGGAGGCGGCACGCCCGAGACCAAACCCGCCGAGTGGAGCCAGTGGCGCCGCGACCAGGTAACTGCACTTGTCCGCCGCATCTATTATGGAGCACACAGCCGCCGCCCCGATATTACCGTATCTGCCGCTACATGGCCTTATTACACTTCGGGACGCGACACTTATTTTCAAGATGCCTACGCCTGGATGAGCGAGGGGATTCTGGATGTGAGTTTCAAGATGACGTATTTCACCAGTGTGAATACTTTGAGACAACATTCCACCGATGCGATTGAACACCGCGGCATAAGGCAGGTTGTGCCGGCAGTCGGGGTTCATCGCTTTTCCTCAAATGTTGCTCTTGCACTCGAGCAGACAAATCTCATCCGCTCCCTTGGAGCAGATGGCGTTGTGTTTTTCGCATACTCCAGTTTATATCCGGGGCATACCCCGACACAGACCGCACAGTCGCTTCGTGATGGTCCCTTTCGTTTTGGGGATGTGCGTCCGCTGATGCTCTGGATTAGCAATCCTACGGATGATGACCCGCTCGGACCGCGGATCTTCAACCCCGCTTGCGAACCCGAATTCCCCGCCGCAGGCGAGCCTTTTTATATCCTGTGCAACATCACTGACGAGTCCGGGGTCTATGATGACGACACAGGACCGAATGGCAATGGCGTTCGCTTGCGCTGGGCTATTGATGCCAATCCCCGAAGTTATGGGACAACCATCACGCTCTCGCGCACCTCCGGTGATACCTTCCGCACCGATTCGCCGCTTACTACACCAGACATCGGCAAGACGTTATACTATCAAATTCTCGCCTTTGATAATGACACTAATGCGGGAGATACAGACCGTGCCCTCCGCATAAGCCCCATATTCAGTATCCAGGTGGGTCTCGCACAGATATATCACTTCGTGGAGCAAGGTGGGCAGGTCAGCGGCTCGCCACAATACGCAGCGGTTGATGCGCAGGGGCGCATCTGGGTCTGCGAATGGGCAAACAATCAGGTGCGCGTTTTTGAAAGAGATGGCATGCCTGCATCATTCTCGCCAATCACCCAGGGGCTTAGCGCATCGGGGAATCCACGACAATTACTTTATCCCTCTGGCATCTGCGCCGCGCCAGATGGCACGGTCTGGGTAAGCCTCGATAATGATTATGATTCGCCGAAATTCAGCTCGCTTGCACATTTTGTGGCATCATCGGGTCAAGCACTCCCGGGAGTCGAACTCCCATTTCGCCCCGGTGATTGCGATAGCGATGCAGCCGGCGAGTTCTTCGTCGCCCACAAGGTCGAAGATGCCTGGACTGTCTGGGCTGCCGCACCAGCCGAAAGCGTAACAAGTGCCACACTCACAGGTCCTGCTTTCCCGGGTGACCACATAAATAGGGCGGTATCCTGCACATGGGATGGCAACCGTGTATACCAGGGTTCAGGAGCGGATGGGGCGGTCTGGTTATGGGAGCGCACTTCGCCAGACTCTTTAATATTTACTCGCCGCACAGAGCCATTTGCACCAGCAGACGCACGTGCAGGTGCGGTGGACGTTGCATCCAATGGATGGATATTTGTCTCCGAGGGGTCACAAAATGCTGTTAAATTATATGCGCCGGATGGGGCATTGCTTCAGACCCTGAAGAGCGGTTCGCCGGAAGTAGAACCGCGCGGAGTGGCAATTACGCCCGATACCAGCCGACTTTATGTCGTTCCTTTCAGCGGCGAGCCGTATTTACAAATCTGGGAGCGAAGCATCTCTTCCAGCGGCTGGCTTGCACGATAAGCATCTTGGGCATAATAGAGAAAATATTTTATGCTAATTCTCAAAAGTAATACTCATATTGAACCAACCCCAAGGTTTGATACTATATGGACGTTTCATAAATGACCTCAAATCCCTGGAAAAAACCGGTAGGTTAGTGCCCTATTTATAGGAGGAGCAAGGCTTAAAGAACAGGAATAGGGTTTTTTTAACGTATCTTGCCAGGTCGGGCAGCTTCTCCTTGACCAGTGAGAGCTGCTCAACGGAGAGATGCCCACCTTGTTGACAGAGTCCGGTGGTGGGGAAGCAGCGTATGACCAAGAAGCCGGTTTCGAAAAACTTCTATGATGAAATCAAGTCGCGTCTGCACAAACGAATTGGACGCGAGCTCCGCCTCGCGAGATACGTCCTCGACCTGGGGTGCGGCTCATGCGACCTTGTCCGGCATCTAGCTGACGTCTACTGTCAACAGGTCACAGGCGTGGACGTTTCGTCAGAGAGTTTTCCAAAGGAGCGTCGCTCCCGTCATAATGTGCACTTCCGCTGCCTTCGACGGGATGCGTCTCATCTTAAACCTGTCCCTGCTCACTCTGCCGACGCGGTTGTGATGATGTGGTCTCTTCACGAGATGGAGCAGCCGAAAGACGTCTTAACTGAAGTGCACCGGGTACTTCGCCCGGGAGGAGAATTGTTGATCGTAGACTTCCCCAGAGGTTCCCTCGCACAAAAGCTCTGGAACGAAGACTACTTCAGACCGTGCGAAATAAAGCGCCTCCTTACGGAAGCAGGGCTTATAGACATCCGTGTTCGCTTGATTGAACAGAAGCAGGTAATATGGGCAGCAGGATATCGGCCGCCGGCTGCCACAACATAAACCCATAAGGAGTTCATTATGCCCCGGATAAAACGTGACCTATGCGACGGCTACAGATTTGCGCGTCGGAATGCCCGCTGGCTATGGGTGTCAAACACGGTCACTTTCGCGATTTTATTTTTGGCTTTGTATCTTCTTTCGCAACGCTTTTAGGGCGTGACGCAGTGTTGCTTCTCTTTTTATCCGGTAGGCATAATACCTGATCTTGCTTTATCCCCTTCAAGACTGAATATTGGGTTATTTTCCGGTAGGTCCCGGACAAATCTATACGTTTTGATCTTGTCGTAAATATGTTTCACATCAAAAAATCCCTCTTCGGTATCAAGAAATAAATTGAGAAACCAATCGAGTCTGTTTGAATGCATAAGTAATTTGTGGAAAAGGAAAACCTCCTGGCGTAAAA
>CAZGKP010000114.1:0-12167 GCA_964526215.1 uncultured Candidatus Sumerlaeota bacterium | reverse complement strand
AAAGCACTTAAACAATTATCAAAGAGCAATCAATAATTATCTTATCGGCGATGTGTCTTACAGATGCCCTACAGACACATAATCAGCGAGAATCCGTTAAATCCAATGACCCGGATGCTTGCATCCACGTCATCCGTGTGCTATTTTATTCAGGATGTAGTTTCAGAGATTTTTGAGCCTCTATAGAAGTTTGCTTTTCGTAGCTTTGCCAAGATGCGTCCGTTTTCTTTGCCCCATTGCGAGAAGACTTGACCGGTGGGACGTAATTTCTCTATCCTTTATGAGTGTAGTGAACAAATTTTTCAGGGCGCGGGGATTGAGACTTTGCTCACACAGTTTGGCAAAATGTTGATTTTTATCGGCATCCTCCTGATTGCAATCGGGGGACTTTTTATGCTTGCGCGTTACGTCCCCTGGATAGGGCGACTGCCGGGCGATATCCACCTGAAGGGCAAAAGGTGGACTTTCTTTTTCCCCATAACTACTTGTGTACTTATAAGCATCGTGCTGACACTCATATTATGGTTAATCAACTTCTTCCGGAGACCATAAGGAGAGAAAAAATAAATACTTGACTCCAAGACAAACCTGAAATAGACATATTTACGGTTTTGTTGTTGGCGAAAGTGTTTTAGACATTTGTTCTTTTTGATGCTGGGGAGTGGTCGAGTTGGTAAGACGTCTGAC
Source organism: uncultured Candidatus Sumerlaeota bacterium (assembly GCA_964526215.1). Taxonomy (GTDB): domain Bacteria; phylum Sumerlaeota; class Sumerlaeia; order MWCT01; family MWCT01; genus CAZGKP01. The sequence goes on along the minus strand of CAZGKP010000114.1, from coordinate 11,480 downwards.
TCTGGATCAGAAGAGCGAGGGTTCGAGTCCCTCCTCCCCAGCCAGAACAAAATAGTTGGCGGTATCGTCTAGTCTGGTAAGGACGCTGCCCTCTCAAGGCAGAAACAGGGGTTCAAATCCCCTTACCGCTACCAGGTTTCCCCAGAGTGCCCGTCAATTAAAACGGGCACTTTTTCAAATCGCTCCCCCCACCGATGGCGCGCCTTCGGCCTTCCGGCAGGACTATCCCGAAGGATTAAAATATAAGCCACAGATTGACGCCGATTGACACCGATTGTTTTTTATCTGCGTGTATCTGTGTAAATCGGTGGCTAATTTTTATTCTTTCGGGAGAGGCGAAGCCTTCTTCCCTTCTCGCGGTGATTCAATTCGTCCCCAGGACCTTTTCATACACGCGCAATGTCTTCCGGGCGGTGAGTGTCCAGGAGAATTTTTGAATATGGCTCAGTCCCTTTTGCTGGAGCTCCTCGCGGAGGCGGTGGGAGGTGATGAGTTCCTTCATTCTCTCGGCGAGTTCGTAATAATTGTAAGGGTCTGCGCTTATGGCTGCCTCTCCGGCAACCTCCATAAGGGCTGGCACATTGGAGATAAGACAGGGCAATCCACAAGCCATTGCCTCTAAAACCGGCAAACCGAAGCCCTCCCACAGCGATGGATACACAAAGATGAGGGCTGCATTGTAAATGAGCGGGAGGTGTTCTTCCGGCACATATCCGGTAAAGATAACATCTTGCCCCAGGTGATGGCTGCGTGCCATTGCCTTAATCTCCTGTGCCTCCCACCCCTCTGCACCAACCAGAACCAGCCTCGGAGGATTGTAAAGGATTTTCTTCAGGTGGCGATAGGCAATCATAAGTCCCTCAAGATTCTTACGAGGCTCAAGTGTTGATACACACAGTATGTAGTGCAGTGGGAGGCAATATTCCTGCCGCACCGTCTCTAAAAGTGCGCGGTCTGCGATGATGTGAAAATGTTCCTGATTCACCCCGCCGTAAATGACCGTAATCTTTTCGGGGGAGATGTGAAGCATATCAACAAGGTCATCTCTGGTGGCATTCGATGTGGTTATGATGTGGTCGAATCGAGGGAGGTATCTGGGGAAGACCTTTGCAAAATGGCGCCCGCCCAGTTTATGGGTGAGGTCGGGATGCTTGAGGAAAAACAGGTCGTAGACAGTAGCGATGCGGCGACCCCTAATCTGCGGCGGCAGGTATCCGGTGGGTGAGTGAAACACGTCCACGCGCCCTGTGAATGCCTCAATTGGTGGAAAGCGCAAAATACGCCACGAATTTACAAGGAGTGGACCCGGTATGCGATAGTGTTTCACGCGCACGTTGGCTCGATGAAGAAACTCAAGGGCTGGCAGGCGATGACGGTAAGAATTCAAAAAGAGGATGAACTCGTGCGGTGATTCCAGTTCGCACAAGGCGGACAGCATATTCTGGGTAAAAAACCCTATCCCCGCCTTTTGCGGAAGGATACAGCTTGCATCAATCCCGATTCGCATAATCTATAAGTCGCTTTGAGTCGGTTAATCTGTCAGTCGGTTTGTTATGAGGGCGAGCACCTACCGGATGCTCGCGGTTACCCCAACTGATATTCCTTTCTCCACAGGCGAATGTTCCATATGAACTCGCAAAGTTTACGCCGAAGGCGCGCCATCGGTGGGCCGATTGCTTTGCAATCAGTCGTCATCCGATTTCCGAAGTCGGAAGGTCTTCTCCAGCCACACCTTAACCCTTTCGCTTATGAGGAAGAAGAATACGCCCACAATGAATCCCGCTGGGATATCTATCAAATAGTGCGCCTGTGTATACACGGTTGATACGTAAAGGCTCAATACCATCGGGAGAGTTATCCAGAAGATGATGCGTTTGTATCGCCAGGCACAAAGGAGTATCACTGTTGCCATAGCTACGTGACTCGATGGGAATGCCCCATTTGCAATCTCGCCATATTTTAGTATTATGTCCATAATACTGACGAAGAGATAGCCCGGGAAATGCCCGCGAAACGATTGTTCAGCAAAATAGTGCCAGGGTCCCGCGCAAGGCACGCATATAAAAAAGGCGTAACAGAATGTCATATTTAATAGAACAGTGAAGATGAATATGTCAAATTCTTTGTGGCGACGCCCGAACCACAATGGCACCCATAAAATCGGTATCAGTAGGTAATAAAAGAAGTAGGAGAGATGCATATACTCGCTGAAGATAGGGCTCGGTATCACCTGCGCGAATAAAAGGGCGGGCTGGCATCTGAAAATTACCTCTTCCACGTGCGCAAAAAAGGGGTCGAGGTAGTGGTGCGTAATCAGGTGATTCAGACTCTCGGTCTCCTCATAGTAAAAGATTAAAAGCAGTGGCGTGGCTAAATCTCGCAAGAAACGTATGAAACGGCTGCGCGATGAAGCCGTATGCCGATAGAATGCGTACAGCCCCGTGAATAACGCGATGTGCAGAACAAAAAAGAATCGCCAGTTACTTTGATGTTTACGAAATATGAAGACCAGAATCCCGATAATGGCGACATAAGATAAGTTCAGGACATCAATTGCACGCAGGAATGTCTTACTCTTCAATTTTGCCACCCGTTAAAAAAACACAGAGTGTCGAATGTTTGCTCCTTAATGCCTATCCGAAAACCCTCCGTAATCTGGTGAACTACGCAGGGAGAGGTTATCAAGGATACTCTCTATGGTTGTTTGTTTCCTCCCCTGTAGGTTTTCGGATAGGCACTTAATCAATCGGGACGGGAATCTTTTTTCGCTTCTCAAATGCTGTGAGTTCTTTATAGCCGACATCTTTAAGCAAAGCAATTGCGCGGTCAAAGTGGCGCCCAACCTCATCAGGGTTGTGGGCATCGGAGCCGAGCGTAATGGGCACGCCGTATTTCTTCAGCCGCGCAAGAAATGCCGCTCCTGGATAGCATTCCTTCACCGGCTTATCAAAACCGGCGGTATTTAATTCCACCACCATATTGCTTTCCCCTACCGTCTTCGCAACGTCTTCCTGAATATCATCCCAGCCAGCATCGGGGAAAAAGCCGAATTTTTTCACGAGGTCAATGTGCCCGATGATGTCAAATACACCTGAGCGGGCAAGCTGTTTCACGAGGTTGAAATACGACTCATAAACCTCGCGTATGGAGCGGGTGTCGTAAAGTGCTATTTGCATTTCCTGGTCAAAGCCCCAGGTGCCAATGTGGTGAACCGAGCCAATGATGTAATCAAAATCAATCTCGCGAGAAAATCGGCGCGCCTCATCGAGTTTATCAGGTAGAAAGTCCATCTCCATACCGAGGCGAATCTGTATCTGGGGGACTTTGCCGTTTGAAAAACGCTCCTTGAGGACGCCCACGCGCGAAACATAAAGCGGCACCTCGTCATAAGATAGCGCCATCTTTAAGCCGTTCTGTGGCATCCAGGGCGAGTGTGCAGAGAAGCCGAATATCTTTATGTCTTTAGCGATAGCAGCGCGGACATATTCTTCCATTGTCCCGTCTGCGTGACAACAGAGCTCGGTATGGGTATGAAAATCAATCAGCATAAATCCTCCTGAAATTCCATGAAAAAATAAAGGATACAAAACCCAAAGTCTCTATAAAGGTCAAGTGAGAAGTGCTATCAGGTATGGTGGAATTTAGGCGAGATAACCAACGTAAGTAGATAACGGCAGTCTGACGATTCAAAACTGGTGAACCAATAAGAAGTATGTTTTGCTATGGAGACACGGGACACACGCAAGACTTGCTCACCTCAAGCGGATGCGGTTTTTCGCGGCTAATCAGATCAGGACTTTTTTCCATAATACCGTGGATATGCGGGCACCATTATGTGATTTCTTCGAGGGCGAACTGAAATGCCTTGATGCCTTCCCTGGCTAATTTCGAGGTGCGGAGGTTACGCACTGCCTCCAGCACCTGTGGCGCCAAACCGTCATCTATTGCAAGAAAGGCAACCATATTCAGCCCCGGCCAGACGTCCGTATTGAGGTGGGGTTCACTCGTGTGCCCGCGCCCAAGAACCTGGTGCCATTTCGTATAGGCATCTATTCCCAATTCCTCGAGCGCCCCCGTAACCTCTTCATCAATTGCAATATTATACACGATGAAAATTCCCTTCATTTGACGCCAGCTCCTTTCGGGATTTTGACTGATTTTCTCTTTCGCCTTTCCTCAAAGATGCTATAGAGTGTCGGCATAAGGATGAGCGTCACAAGGGTTGAAAGTGAAAGCCCACCTATAACGCTGAGCGCCATCGGCACCCATACCTCCGAGCCCTCGCCACGTGAGAGGGCAAGCGGCAACATACCAAATATAGTTGTCAAACTCGTGCAGAGGACGGGACGCAGCCTCGCCCGCCCGCCTTTCATTATGGCTTCCTTAACCGATAGCCCGCGCCTGCGCAACGTCCCTATGGAACTGATTAAGACAATCCCGTTATTCACCACAATCCCGATAAGTAGAATTATTCCCAGGAAGGAGATCACCGAAAGCCTCTGCCCCGTTGCCACCAGTATCCAGACGACACCTATGAACCCGAATGGCAGCGAGAAGAGAATAATAAAGGGGTCGCGCAGCGACTCGAATTGCGAAGCCATCACCATATAAACGAGAATCATCCCCAGAAGGGCTGCGAGGAAAAGCAGACGAAAAGCGGTGCGTTTTTCTTTTTCTGCGCCGGCGAACTTATACGTGAACCCTGCAGGCGGCGGCAAATTTGCAAGTTTATCCTCGGCTTCCTTGACGACACTACCGAGGTCGCGCCCCTGGATGTCAGCCGAGACTGTGATGTATCGGGATTGGTCTTTCCGCTCGATTTTGGTCGGTCCAAGCCCGAGCTGAATGTCTGCAATGCTCGATAGTTTTATCTGCCGTCCGCCGGGGGCTGTAATGGAGGCATCCCTCAAGTCCTCAATTTTCATACGGTCAGCGTCCCGCAAGCGAACCTCGATGTTGTATTCATCGCCAGCCTCGCGGTATTTTGTCGCATTTGTGCCACTGAAGAGCGTCTCGACCGTCTTGCCGACATCCGTAACATTAAGCCCGAGACTGGATGACTTCTCGCGGTCAACGACCACCTTGAGTTCCGGCTTCTTTTCTTTACGGCTTATCTCAATGTCGGTAACGCCCCGAATACCTCGAAGGGCATTAGCGACGCTCCGTGCATATCGCCTTGCCGGTTCCAGGTCGTAACCATAGAGGTCAATAGTGAGGAGTTTCCCACCACCGAAGATGAGTCCTGCAAGCGGGTCTTCGGTGCTGAAACGGATTTCCGCACCGGGTATCTTCTGCGTGAGCGGTCGGATTCTCTCGATTATGTCCCGTGGAGATGCTATCCGCTGGGTCTTTGTTATGAGTCGCATACCCATCCTGCCGGTATATGTGGCTTCCTCCCGACCAAGCAGGCTGCCGATACCGAGTTCGCCAACGCCCCAGCGCACAAATGATGTCACGAGCTCCGGGACATTCTCCCGGCCGATTTTCTGCACCTGCTGGCATACGGCTCCCGTTTTTTCATATCGCGTCCCGATTGGCAGTTCGACATTCAAACTCAACTGATTCTGGTCTTCCTCTGGCATAAACTCGGTGCCGACTAAGCGCACCATACCAAGAGTCAACACGAGCAAAAGGACCGCAGCACCCACAAGGGAGCGCTTATGCGAGAGCGACCAGCCCAGAAACCTTGCATAGGCGCCCTCGAGCGCGGTGAACATCCGCTCACTAACGATAAAAAACCGGCTGGAATGCCCTGTCTCAACACGCAGGAACTTTGAACATAGCATCGGCACAAGCGTGAGCGCCGTGAACAAAGACGCCATCAATGCCATTGTGATAACGGCAGCCAATTGCCCGAAAAGGATTGCCGTTATCCCTCCCACGAAGATGATGGGCGCAAAAATGGCAACCGTTGTAAGGGTGGAGGCAACCACAGCCATACCCACCTCGTTTGCCCCGTAGATGGCTCCCTCGGACGGCTTCTGTCCCCTCTCACGGTGCCTGTGGATATTGTCCAGAATCACAATGGAGTTATCGAGGACTATGCCCATCGCAATGGCAAGGCTCGAGAGTGTAATCGTATTTATTGTGTAACCCGCCAGGAACATAAGCACAAACGTGATGATGAGCGATGTGGGTATTGCCGTTGCCACAATAAGGCTGGCGCGGATGTTTCGCAGGAAAAACAATACTATCAGTAAAACAAAGATGCCTGCGAACATCAGTGTATTGCGCAGGTTCTTGATCGAACTCCTGATAAAGTCGGAGGAATCCATAACTACCTTGACATTGATGTCAGGCGGCAGTGTGCGCCGGATTCTTTCTAGTTCCGCCTTCACGCGCCCTGCCACCGCAACCGTGTTTTCGCCTGACTGCTTCTGAACTATAACCATCATACCATGCTTTGCGTCTATACGAACCTCTTGGGTCTTTTCTTTGAATCCGTCTATGACCTCGGCAACGTCCTTTAAGCGGATAGGGATGCCATTGTGATGAGCCAGGACAACCTCACCGACCTCCTCCGGCGACGAGAATTCCTCTGGCGTGCGGATGAGATAGTCCTTGTAACCGACCTTGAGGTGTCCGCCGGGATTACTGAGATTCTGGGCGGCGAGGCTCGCGTTTATCTGATTCACAGACAGACCGAACGCCTCCATCCGCTGCCTGTCCATGCGCACCAGTATCTGGCGCTCCAGACCACCGCGCCGTATGGCAGTAGCTACACCCGCAATCCTCTTTAGCGTGTCACAAATCCTGTCATCTACAATCCTGTCGAGGGTTTCCCAGCTCTCTTCGGCCGTTACGCCTATGACCACCACAGGAAACATAGAGAGGTCAAATTTGAAGATTACGGGGCTATCCGCCTCGTCGGGAAGGCCCGCCTTTGCTAAATCTACTTTGTCGCGGACGTCATTTGTCGCCTCATCCAGGTTCACGCCCCAGTCAAACTTCACCGTCACAACTGACAGCCCCTCCATAGATATTGAACGCACCTCATCCACTTTTGGCACAGTGCTGAGGCGCTCCTCCATAACCTCGGTGATGCGCTTCTCAACCTCTTCGGGACCGGCACCCTTATATGCTGTGATAACCGAGACAGCGGGAGTTTCAATATCTGGCATAAGGTCGAGGCCGAGTCGGGTAAGGGAAACAAAACCGAGTATAACTATTGCGAAGAAAATCATCGCAGTAGTTACGGGTCTTCGGACTCCCAGTTCCGGTAGTTTCATTCTTTGCCCTCCTTTGCGACGGCAATGACACGCGCACCGTCCCGCAGGTATTCCATACCCGTAATCACGAGACGGTCTCCCTCTTTGAGCCCGCTGATTATTTCTCTTCTGTCGCCCTCGGTAATACCAATCGTAACGGGGATTTTGTGTGTGCGCCCTCCGCTGATGGTATATACGTATCGGTCTGAATTTCTACCGAGGACACAATCGCGTGGGACTATCGGTGTGTCATGGTGCTCTTCCAGTATGAATATTACACGTGCAAACATCCCCGATTTAAGTAGCCCCTCTTTATTGTTTACCCGAATCTCAACCTGCGCGGTGCGCGTCAGGCGGTCAACCGTTGGATATATCAGTGCAATAGTTGCGGGAAAAGTGCGTCCGGGGTGCGCATCTACCCTGATTCTGACGGGAGTATTGTGAGGCTTGAGTCGCATAAGGAATTTCTCGGGGACGCCAACTATCACCTTGACGACCTTATCGGAGAGTATAGAGACTAAAGGTGTCCGGAGAGTTACCATATCACCTTCTTCAACAAACTTCTGGCTCACCACACCATCTAAAGGAGCACGGATAATGGACTCGCGCAGATTGATGCGCGCCGTCTCCAGGTTAGCCTGGGTCTGTTTAAGTTGTGCCTGTGCGAGCGCCTCCTCTGCCAGTGCCCGCTTGTAGGCAAAATGTTTCCTGTCATAGTTCTCCTGCGAGAGGACCTTTTTCTTAAAGAGGGATTCAGCTCGCTCTTTCTCCCGTCTGGTATCCTCGACAGAGACTTTAGCACGGTCAAGCGATGCCCTTGCAACATTTACAGCCGCCTCTGACTGATGAAATGCCGCCTCCAGCGCATCGTGGTCAATGACGGCAATTTGCTGTCCCTTCTTTACGTGCACACCTTCTGTGATGGGCGTGCCATCTTTGAGTCGCAGTGCTTCAACCCTACCCGTTATCTTTGATTCAACCCTGACCTCGGACTCCGGTTTAATCTCACCGGTCAGGGCGAGTGCTTCGGCAATGGTGCCCTTCTTGACCGCGATATATTCCACTGGTATGGCTTTCTCCTCCGAGGGTGCGGTTGTTTTTTGAGCTGGTGGGCGGATAAATCCCCGATACACGAAGTATCCAACACTCCCAATGACAATGACCCAGATTATGCCTACAAGTGCTTTTTTCACTTTATTTTGCTCCTTTTGTTCAACATTAAACTGTCTTTGCCTCTGAAGGTATTTATTTCCTGTAAGGGAGGCGAAGTTTGTATCTTTTTTAATAGACTATTCAGTTTAAGTTTTTCGTTAGGCTTAAGCGATGAGAGCACAGACTCGCAAAATTCACCGGCCTTAGGGCGGAGTCGTTCGAGCACAGCCAGACCCGAACGCGTAATTGCCACCCGTTTCTTGCGCTGGTCGCGTCCTTTGAGACGTGTAACCAGTTCCTCTCGCTCTAACCGGTGGACAAGCGTTGTTACGTCCGAGCGTGAGACGGATAGTATCTCCCCAATCTCTACCTGGCTCAAAGGGAGACCCCGATTGTGCTCCAGTACCCACAAAAGTCCATACTGAGCCCCGGTGAGCCCCTCCGAGCCAGCCACACGGTTAAATGCTGTTTTTATTGTGCCCCAGGTGTGGGCAAGTGTTTGAAGGACTTCTTCGTTAGTAATCCTGTCTTCCTTATGTAAGGTCATAAATTTGTTCTCCCAAAAACAAACCGCATTTTTTCAACACGATATTTATGGATTGTTATGTATGAAACGTCCTGATGATGTCAATAGAAAATGAAAACGAGTCATCACTCCCTCGGGTAGAATGAACTCCGCGTAAGGCGAGGTGGATTCGGCAAAATCGGACTTTTTACGCATCATAAATCTGATTGACTTCAATCGCACAAAGCCTTTAATTATACTTGCTGTATTGACTGACTGAATGACTGTTTACTACTTTGGGGACTGTCTTTGTGAGAGGAGAGGAGCAAATGGCAAGTGCCACTCAGCAAGACCAGGTCGTCTGCTTATTCGCGAAAGGAATCCGAAGAGCGCTCAGCGCGCAAGCTCGGCGTGTTATCCTCTTCGGCTCACGGGCACGAGGTGAAAACCGGAGAGATTCGGATTATGACTTACTGGTCATTGTAGACCGGCGTGACCGCAACATCGAAGATAAAATCATCAAAGTGGAAGAGAACGTGGAAGAGCAAACGGGGACGTTTGTTGCCGCCATAGTTCGCTCGGAAGAGGAGTGGGAGACGGAGCGCGATTTCCCTTTTGCCATCAATATCGAGAGAGAGGGCGTAATCTTGTGAAGCGTTCAGAGAACAAATCAGATAGATTCCTCGCACTTGCGGCAGAGAAATTAAAGAGTGCACGATTATTGCTTGGAAATAAGCTATGGCGTGATGCATCATCACGTGCTTATTACGCCGCTCGCGCTTATTACGCCGCCTTTCATTCTGTGCAGGCGGTTCTTCTCACTCGTTCGCTGGTCTTTTCCTCGCATTTTCAAACGCTTGGGGCATTCAACCGTGAGTTTGTCAAGTCCGGCTTGTTCCCCAGAGATTTTTCTGCCCGTCTCCATCGCCTTTACAAGCATCGCGAGGATGCTGACTGCGCCTCTATCTTTCCCATCCCTGCAAAAACTGCAAGAGAAGATATTGAAAGCGCAACTCTGATCTTCGATGCCTGTCGCAGATTTCTCGAAAGCCACTGCACGGATGGATGATAAATGAGAAAAAACGTAACCCGACCATACGATAACCAGACGCCTAATTTCCAGCATCAAACACCCCTGAGAGAAAATATCATTTTATCAAAGCCAGTTTCCTGTTACTTATTAATTTTATGTATGGTGGCGATTCTTGCCGGATGTAATCGCCAGAAATCTACACACCATTCCAAAATCACCATCCCGCCGCGCAATGTAACCGTAGCAACAGTCTTAAAGGGTGATGTCCGTAAAATCTTTGCAGTTACTGGCACCGCCTTCGCTCTAACCGATGTGGCAATAAATTCAAAGATCGCCGGGAAAATCGAACACGTTATGGTAGATGAGGGAGAGGAGGTTACCAGTGGTCAGGTCCTCATCAGACTGGAGCAGACCGACCTCCTCATTGCCGAGAGCGAGGCGAAGGCAAGAGTCGCAATGGCATCCGCCACCCTCTCGCGTATGCTCGCCGGAACACGCAAAGAGAAAATCGAGATGGCAAAGGCGCAAGCCGAACAGGCAAAGGCTAATCTCGACCAGGCGAAACGCGACCTTGACCGCGCAGAGGCGTTGTATAGCGAGCACACAATCCCTAAAGAGAAACTCGATGTTGCCCGCACGACATACGCCTCTGCTACCGCCGCTTATGATACGGCAAAGGCTCAATACGAAATGGCTCTTGCGGGCGAGAGGGCGGAAGATATCGCTGCTGCCCGCGCTCAACTAACGCAGGCAAATGCGCGACTCAAATCTGTACAGGCGCAATTGCAAGATACACTTATCCGCGCACCATTTTCCGGCGTAGTTGTAAAAAAGATGCATGACCAGGGCGAGACAGTATCTCCCGGGATTCCACTTTTGCGCCTCGTGGATATGAGCATAATAAAGGTGAACTTCTTTCTGCCCGACAATCTTTACGCGCGCATTAAAACGGGGCAAGAAATTACTCTTCGCTTCGATGCCTTCCCACAACGCACATTCACGGAAAAAGTAACCACAATCGTCCCTTACATAGAACCTGCAAGCCTGAAATTCAAGATGCAAGTCGAGATGAAAAATACAGACGTGCAACATCGGATTGCCCCGGGGATGTTTGCCCACGCAAGTTTAGTGCTGGAGGAACGGAGAAATGTTCTGTCCGTCCCGAACCGCGCAATTGTAAAGCGAGAGACCGACGGCGCAACGATTGTCTTTCTCGCCGAAAATGGGCTTGCAAAGGAACAGGTAGTGAAGACCGGCATCGCTGGCGCCGGACGCACCGAGATTCTTGCCGGTCTGAAAAAAGGTCAACACTTCATCGTAGAAGGATTATTCAGTCTATCCAATGGCACCCCTATAAGTGTTAAAGAGTCAATAAAGTAATAAATGAACCTGCCACAATTTTCCGTCAGACGCCCGGTCCTTGTCCTAATGGTTATGCTGATACTGTCGCTTTTCGGCATAATCTCTTTTAGAGAACTGGGACTCGTTCTCCTGCCCGACCTTGAATATCCCTTTGTCTCCGTGCTGTCAACCTATACCAATGTCGCCCCTGAAGACATCGAGACGCTTATCACCAAACCTG
>CAZGKP010000113.1:0-12191 GCA_964526215.1 uncultured Candidatus Sumerlaeota bacterium | reverse complement strand
TTACGTCAGGGTGGGAACCGACAAATACTATCAGGTGAAGCGTGCGGATGTGAAAAAGCTCCGCGGCGCTTTTGGCGCCCTGTTCACCGGCAAACAAGGCAAATAAAATCCGCCCCGGCGAAGCAATTCACCACCACCCTTCCATCTTCTATATGTGCCCAACAGAGATTATATTGCGTCCACACTGAACTCCCACCGAACTCGGGCAATAAACGAAATTTAATCCTTGCATACCTACTGCCGGATTTTGAGAGAATAAGCGTTCGATTTGTAGATTCCTGGCAACCACTGGCTGCTTTTATCGCCTATTACGTGTGATGTAAATAGAGAGGTCGGGGGCAATGTTTTCCAGCAAGTCAGGTGCGGGTCATAGGTTGGTTTTGATTGTTGTTGCGGTTGCCGTCGCCCTTATTTTTTGTATAATAGTTCTACGCAAAAGACAGAACCGTCCTCGTACTGCCCACAAGATAACATTGGCAAGGGCGAAAAACGCGACACTGCCAGCTATAACACCCACCGTAATCGCAAAGCCAGAACCAACACTGACCACAAATACTCATATCCTATCCCCAAATAGAGTAACGACTCAACCGCACAAGGCGAGTATGAAACGTCGCTTGATTCTTCAGGGCACAGTGTTGCTTCAGAACAGCTCGCCAGCCACAGACTCCATAGTCATCCTTGAGAAGCCCAAATCTTTATCAAATCATCAGATTTCCTATAAGGAGATAGTAGATCAAACTCTTGTTGACTTAAAAGCTCATTATCATTTGTCAGTTCCAGATAACAATATTTTTTACCTGAGTGCACGAAAGGACGGTTGTGCAAAAACTACCATAGTCATTACTGATAACGACACTGAAAAATGGCTCAGCAAACGTAGCTGGGCTCGAAAATTGACCAGGGATTTGGTTTTACTGCCAGCTGCCCATATTCGCGGAAAGGTCGTAAATAAAGACAACAAAGCCGTGAGTGGTGTGAAAATATCGGCGGTTCCTTTACTCAAAGAAAATGGGCATCCAGATTTTGCTGAATTCCGTGGAACAATGAGCGATAAACAGGGAAGTTTTGACCTGGATAATTTGTCCCGGGGCAAATTTGCGCTTAATGCTGGTTCCCCGGATTATTTACCCTTAACCCAAATTCTTATAGCACCTGCCGATAACGTGATATTGCATTTGAGTTCGGGAGGTGCACTGCTCGGCGGGCATATTTTTCGGAAATCATCGGGAGAAGGCGTCTCTCACGCCAGCGTGGAGTTGGGATTTTATTCATCTCCATCTGCTTTACTCTTCGGCATCCCTCCATATAAAACCGAGACAGATATTGCCGGCGAATATCGCTTCGAGCATTTACTCCCAGGGAAATACATGTTAAGTGCAAGCAAAGCCCCACTATATCTGCTGCCTCCTAAAAAGGGAGACCTACACAAGTTCACTCTCGCAGAAAATGAAATAAAGACGGACTATGACCTTTACCTCTATTCCGGGCATACTATTCGGGGGAAAGTTACAGATAAGGAGACCGGAAAGCCACTCGATGGTGTAAGTGTCTCACTCGGCAAAGTTACTCCCAACAAAAAAACTAATGAATATACAACCGACGCAGATGGTAAATATGTACTGACCGGTGTTTTTGGTCCCTGGGTATATATGAATGTTCATAAAGAGGGTTACCGCATAATTAGACCAAATTTCAGAGACCAGATTCAAATAAAGATGGACCCGGAGCAGCTGGAAATTGAGAAAAACATAGAGATGGGGCATACAGTTACGGTTTCGGGTATTGTTAAAACTGGCGATGGCATACCTGTAACCGATGCGAAGGTAGCTGCCGTTACGAGGAATAATTATTTTCAGAATCAAAAATTTATTCCGGTGAATGTTGAAGGAGGCTTCAAACTGGAAGTCGCGCCATTTAAGCCTGTACGAATCAAGGTGCAGTCGCCCGAGTATTGCACGGCTTACTCTCAACCGGTGGATGTGCAAGACATCCCTGTAACCGGTGTTGAGGTTATCTTGGAAAAGGGCGCAACCGTTAAGGGTATGGTTGTAAGTCCGAATGGTGAACCTATTCAAGACGCAAAAGTAATTGTTTCTCACAATCTCTGGATTGGGAATTCTATGATACAAAATAGCAAAAAAAGCAATACAGATGCAAATGGTGCATTTATGCTGTCCAATTTACCATCGGGAGAAATTGCGCTTTGTGCCGAAAAAAAGGGATTTGCCGATAGTCGAAGGATGGATATCATACTTTCTTCCGGAGAGATAAAAACCGGACTTAAACTTGTCCTGCTGAAATCACACTATCTCGCCGGGAAAGTTACAGACGCAAAATCTAAACCTATAAAGAGTGCAAGTGTGGAGGTGCGTGCAAGTGCGTCCGGGATTAGCAGCGGTGGTTATACCAAAACGGATGCCTCTGGCTATTACCGCATAGATGGGCTTGTGAATATTCCCCATATCGTTAGTCTTCACCACCCCGACTATGCCGGTAAAATGCTCACGGGAATTAAGGTGGATAGAGATGATGCCGATTTTGTCCTCACAAAGAAAGGAGAGGAAGCTAAACTTATCGGCAATGTGATTGATGAAAATACAGGGAAACCCATAAGTGATTTTTCTGTAATGTTAAGTGATTCTGAACGTGGTAGGAAGGTTGCCGGGAAACCGGGGCAATTCGTAATTGAGAATATTACAAGAAATGTATCATACAATATCCGCATAAAGGCACCGGGATATGCAAATCTCGACGGCGAGAGTGTAGTCATACCAACGGGAAAAAAGATTATTGAGCGCACATTCAAGATGGGGAAAGGAGGCTCAATAGTTGGGCGTGTGATTTCAAGGGAAAAAAGACAACCCCTTGCAGATGTCCATGTTTATTTGAAGGGTGTCGGAGAAAGTTATGTGGTGAACCATCGGCTACCCGATGTAATAACAACCACAGATGCGGATGGGCAATTCCGATTTGATAATGTCGCCACAGGCAAAAATACCATGGTTTTTATGCCACAATCACCACTTGTTGAAGTAACCAGAAAAATTGTGGTCCATCAGGGCTTAACGGCAGACCTTGGAGATGTAGAAATTGGAGGTGGTTCCACAATAATAGGGAGAGTGCTTCAGATGCCGGGAGAAAAAGGAGTGCCGGATACACGCGTTATACTCGATGGCTATGAAAAGGGAATTACAAAAATCAACGTAACCGATACCAATGGCAGGTTCGTATTCTCTGCGGTAAAACCCGGCAAATATGTTATTCGACTTAAACAATACAATGTTGTAAAGTTTGTCAAACTTGATGGCATTGAAACAACCAAAGTGGTTTTGCAAATTGGTATGGCGAAATTAAAGGGGCAGGTTCTATATGAACATAATCCCGCCCTTGCAAGTATCAATCTCATCCCGCCGGGAGGTAGTTTGACACCTCGCGAAACAACAACAAATACGGATGGATTCTTTGAAGTAGATAATTTAACACCAGGGCATTGGCAGGCGCATATATCGCTGATGAATAATTTGATGAGAGGTATAACAGAATGGGTTGATATCACAGAGGGAAAAACTACGGAAAAGACATTTGTAGTTCCTTCGGGGCGACTGTTGGGAGAGGTTATTGACTCTAATGGCAAACCAGTTGCAGGTGCTACAATAACGGCACAATTAACAAAAGCCACCGGGCATAACCCTCCTGCCGGATACAAAACAAGTTATCGGGCAACATCTGATTCGGAAGGCAAGTTCGTAATTCAAAAACCGAACCCGGGCATATATAACGTCAGGGCTTATGATAAAAAAGCGGGAAATGCAATCGTTCAAGACGTGGAAGTCCCGATAGATAGAGACTCGGAAAAAGTTATTTTGCAACTCACCGCAACGGATGTCGGCACTCTTGTTTCGGTTACCCTGAACCTCGACACGGGTGAACCTATAAAAAATGCCGATTGTTTTATTATAACTACCGATGGCAGTAGTTATAGGCATGGACAAAAACGCAATGATAAGGGTATCTTGCGTATTCCCAACATCCCCGCAGGGACATATAAACTCTATATAATTGCATCCGGTTTTTCAAGTGTGCAGCATACGGTTAAAATAGAGTCGGGTATGATTGTAGAAGTAAAAGATATCCTTTACAAAGTAGGTGGTTTTGACTGGAAATTAATAGACACAAAAGCCTCTCCACTAACGAATATCTCCTGCCGTCTTAAACCCAACGCCCCGAATTCCATTGAAGGAATTCACGAAGGTAAAACTGCCCCGAATGGAGTTTGGGGGTTGTGGGGCATATATCCCGGTAAATACAACATAAGTGCCACTTTGCCCGATGGTTCACAGGTATCTGAAGTCATAGCAATCAGGGAGGGCGAAACCACAAGAAAAGAAACTATAGTGAAATAAATCCCTTTGGTATGCTTCAATTTCGATCATCTATTGTAATTCTAATAAGAGACAAAGTATAGAGATCTTTGGCGGAATTGGTTGAATGAATTACGGAGGTGGCAGTGTTTTTTAGAAAGTCAGGTAAAACCCATACGCTGGTTTTGATTTTGGGGGCGGCGATTGTCGTCCTTATTTTTTGTATAATAGTTCTACGCAAAAGACAGAACCACCCTCGTATTGCCCGCAAGATAATATTGGAGCTGGAAAAAACTCCACCAGCACCATCTGTAGCGCCTGCGCCAACTATAACGTCCGCGCCAACTCCGGGCACTCACGCCCGTAATATCCCGACAACAACCACAAAGGCAATTCTGGGACCATGCCTGATGCTTACAGGCAGGGTATCTCTTCAAGATGGTTCGCCTGCTGCAAATGCAATCGTTCGTCTTGTCAAGCCGGGTTGGGGTAAAGATCCCACCACAATCCACGAGAAGATGGTTGGGGAAACTATTGCGGACTTAAATGGACATTATCGTCTGGTTGTTCGGGACAATGTTTACTTTTCCCTAAGCGCCGAAAAGAAAGGATATGCAAAGGCTGGCATCGTCCTGTGGGACAAAGACGCAGCAGAACATAGTGGCAGACAGACTGGAACTCGAAAAGTGGCGAAAGACCTTGTTTTGTTCCCCGCCGCGCCAATTCGTGGAAAGGTGATTGATGAAACTAATAAACCGGTTAAGGGTGCGAAAATCTACACAATGCCAGCGGCGAAGAAAGGCGAGAATTTTCACGTCGCCAGCGCCAGCGACACAACCACCGACAAATACGGTCTCTATACTCTTGAGAATGTGACTCCGGGGAAATGGATTTTAAGTGTTTACGCCGCGGCTTATGTCCCATTCACAAAGGTTGTCGAAGCCCCCGCCGATAATGTGATTTTGCGAGTGAGCTCCAGGGGAGCGGTGCTCGAAGGGCACATCTATCTAAAATTGTCAGGAGAAGCCGTCCCCCACGCCAGCGTGCAACTGTCACCGCAGTTATTCAGCCCCACAATGCTCTTCGCATCCGCTCGTTATATGACCGAGACGAATGAGACCGGTGAGTACCGCTTTGAGCATCTGGCTGCCGGGAAATACGACATTGATGCGAGTAAGCATAATCTTCACCTAATGCCGAGCAAGAAGGGCACATCTTACCGATTCACGCTTGCCGTAAACGAAGAGAAAACTAATTTTGACCTTTATGTCTATTCCGGGCATACAATTCGAGGCAAAGTCAAGGATGTGAGAAATGGCAAGCCGCTGGACAGCGTAACAGTATCAACCGGTGGGATTTATCCTGTGTATAGAAAGAATGAATATGAAACCGGCGCCGATGGCAAATATATCCTGACAGGCGTATTTGGTCCATTGGTGGATCTAAAGGTGCAGAAAAAAGACTACAGAGCGATTCGGTCGGTTACTGCCGGGGAGATTCAGATTCGGCTCGATCCGGAGCAATTGGATGTTACGCAGGACATCGAGATGGCTCCGGCGGTTACTGTTTCGGGCATCGTGAAGACCGCAGATGGTATTCCCGTAGCCAATGCGAAGGTGTCTGCGAGTACCAACCCTGATGTGTTCAGGTATAATAAATTCACTCCGGTGGACGATGGGGCGCGCTTCGCTCTGGAGGTTACGCCATTTCAACCTACACGAATCCAAGCAAAGGCGCCCGGGTATTGCATCGCTTACTCCCACCCCCTGGATGTAAAGGACATCCCTATATCCGACGTTGAAATTATCTTGAAACGGGGCGCAACCGTTAAGGGTATAGTTGTAAACCCGGATGGCGAACCCGTAGAGGGAGCAACGGTGCAGGCTTCTCAATTCCTGGGGATGGTGCGACACCTCGCAGGGCAAAGATGTGGGGAGGCCGATTCGGATGCAGAAGGTAAATTTGTTCTGTCCAATCTGCCTCCGGAGGGAATTCGGCTCGTAGCAAGGGAAAAAGGATTCACCGCAAGTCGGGGAGAGAAAATCATCCTTTCTCCCGGAGAGATAAGGTCGGGCATCAAGCTGGCATTGAGAAAGTCGCACTACCTTGCAGGGCAAGTTACCGACATTGACCGAAACCCGCTGGAGGGTGTAACTATTAGTGCTTATGCGAATGTCCCAGGTATGAATTCCAATGGCTATGCCCGGACAGACGCCGATGGCAATTACCGCATCGAGGGGTTGGCAAAAGTTGCATACACTGTGAGGCTCTATCATAACGAATATGGCAACAAATCTTATCGGAGAGTCGAGGTTGACAGGGACGATGCCGATTTTGTGCTCAGCTCTAAGGAAAAGGTAAAACTCATCGGCAGTGTCGTGGATTGGAAGAGCGGTGAACCTATAGGCGATTTCACCGTAACGTCAGATGGCAGTATCCGTCCCGGGAAAGTCTCTGGAACGCCGGGGCGCTTCATAGCCAAGAATCTTGAGCCGGGACTCATTTACGGTTTCCGGATAAAGGCATCGGGGTATGCGAACCTCGAGGCGGAGATGGTAACAATCACAAAGGGGAAGGACGTTATTGAGCACACTTTCAAGATGGGACCGGGAGGTTCCATATTGGGACGTGTCGTTTCGAGTGGTCAAAGACAACCCCTGTCCGGGGTGCACGTCTACCTGAAGGGCGTTTGCAACGAGTGGGAGGTGAGCAGTCGCCTCCCGGAGGCGATAGCTATAACGGAAACGGATGGACGTTTCCAATTCGATAATGTCCCTGTGGGTAAAAATACGGTGGTTTTTGCACCTCCGGCGCCGCTTGCTGGACTGACCAGAAGAATTGATGTCCAGCAAGGCTCTACCTCTGATTTTGGTGATGTGGGACTGTGGAGTGGTTCCACATTGAAGGGAAAAGTTGTTCAGATGCCGGGAGAAAAGGGCGTGCCGGGGGAGCGTATTAAACTCCGGGATTTCGCGAAGGGAACCGTCCAAACCAGAGAAGCAGATGCCAATGGCGAATTTGAGTTCACCGCACTTAAAAACGGTCATTATGTTCTCAGCTTAGATCAGTATAAAGTCTTCTTAGTATCTATAAACCTGGATGGAATCGAGACAAGGGAGGTTGTCTTAAAAATCGGGGCACGTAAACTAAAGGGTCTGGTTTTGCGAAAACGTAAACCCGCCCAAGCTAATATCATCCTTACTTCTGCAAATGGCACTATGTCCCGCACCACAACTGCGGACGCAGACGGCGTCTTTGAGATTCATAATCTAACACCCGGACGGTGGTTGGTGCTGGTCTCGCTAATGGATAACTGGAAATTGAATGTATCGAAGTGGGTTGACATCGAAAGGGAAGGGATTACGGAAAAGACCTTTGTAATTCCTTCGGGACGATTGGTTGGAGAGGTCCTTGACACTGATGGCGCACCCGTAACGCGGGCGAAAATATCGGCACACCTCACAAAACTTGCCGATGAAGAATACGAAATTGACCACAAGACCTATTGTGCTACATCTGATTCTGACGGCACATTTGCAATCGAGGGACCTCCACCGGGCACCTATCGAGTCAGCGCTTACGAAGAGAAAGCAGGCTCCGCAAGCGTCCAGGGAGTAAAGGTGCCGGTAGATGGCGACTCCGACGAGGCTATCCTTCGCCTCGGCGCAACGGGGGGCGGGACCCTGATTTCCGTCGCTCTGAACCTGACAAATGGCGAACCTATCAAAGATGCCTGGTGCTACATCTCGACGTCAGAGGGTAACTTTTACCACGGACAGAAGCGTAACGATGACGGTGTTTTGCACATCCCCAACATACTCGCCGGAACATACGTAATCGATATTGGCGCTGTCGAATTTTCATCTGCGATACACGTTGTTAAAATCAAGCCAGGTGAAACCGTGAAATTAGAAGATGCCCTTTACGAATTTGGGGAATTTAGCTGGAAACTCGTAGACAAAAATGGGACACCCCAGTCTAACATTCCGTGCTGGCTAACGCCCAACGACCCCGATTCCATCGAAAACATCCTCAGAGGGGAAACAAATCAGAACGGATTATGGAATAGGGGGGGACTTTACCCAGGTGAATATACGGCGACCGCCACAATGCCCGACGGTTCTCAAGTAACCGAAATCATCATAATTAAGCCACACGAGACCACGAAAAAAGAAACGATAGTGGAATGATACTTCGTTTTCTGATTCCCCTCCCATAAATCTGAAAGGGTGGTAAGGATTTCGGCAAAGGGCTGATGGAATCGTCTATCAAGGATTGTCGGGGGTGAGCTTGATTATGAGGTCTTTGCGGGTGGGATATTGTTTAATAAGTAGCGAGCGGTTGCCGGTCTCGTAATCGGGGAAGTCAAAACCGGGCGCTACGGTCGTGCCCATAAGTGCGAACCTGCCTCCCGGTTTCAGAAATGCACCCTGCCAAGTCCCTGCGGGCACCACTACCTGCGGACGCTCGCCTTTTTCTATCCCTGCGCCAACCGTGATAAGTTCGGAAGAACCGTCGGGATATAGGCGAAGCATAACAACGGGGTCGCCGAGATAAAAGTGGAAGATTTCGTCCGTCGGCAACCTGTGAAGTGCGGAGTATGTATCGGGTGTAATCAGAAAATATATGGCGGTGGAAAACGCCTTGTCTATACTGTATTTACCAAGAAGTGCATCCCGGGGAATTTTTTCGGTCGAGCGGTAGGTCTCGCAATAAAACCCGCCTTCTTTTGGATGGGGTTTCAGGGCGAGTTTTTCAATTATGTCCTTCGCCGTTAGCATAATGACCCAAAAGGATATTGGGGCTTACTCATAGCGTCAGTGGTTTTTCTCCCATAAGCCCCATCAGGGTTATGTTTAAGGGGAGATGCCCGGACGTCTCGGGTGGTGGGGGCTGCGTGCGAAATAATTCGAGCGGGGAACGCCCTTCTACGCGGTAAATCAGGTCCCATTTTTCAAGCCCTGCCTTGGCTGCGAGCTTGCCTTCCTTCACCTCCAGAACCAAAAGTCCCTCGCTGTAAAGCGTGCCGAGTTTTTCGCTGAATTTTTCGTCAATGAGGGTGGCACGGAATCCATAAACCTTTTCGAGATGGTCGAGCCAGGACTTCAATCGCTGTGAATCAAGGGGAGGAGTTTCGGATTTCGGAGGTGGCGGGGTGACTTTGGGATGGCGAGCGCTACGCGCCCTGCGCGGCGGCGGCTTTTGAAAATCTGGAGACGTCTCATAAAGCTTTTTGGGAGCGATGCGATTAATTCTGACAGGCGGGACTTCTTCTCTCCCCCGCATCACGGCGACTTCCACCTCTGTTTGTGGGTCGCCGTTGAAAAGGTTCAGCACCTCAGGCATCGAGAGCCCCGAGAGGTCTTGTTCCCTTACGCGCAAAAGTGTGTCGCCGCCTTTCAGTCCGGCTCTTTCAGCGGGGGAATTCTTAAAGACGTGGACGACGTAATATTTCCCGTTTTTTTGACCCAGCTGGATACCAACCATCCCGCGTGGTGGTTCACGCCGGACTTGCTGCTGTTGTGCGAACAAAGTCCCCAAAAGGAGCGAAAAAATAATTCCAAGAAACAAAATCCGTCTCATAGGACATCCCACCTTTCAAAATCAGGAAAGGTTTATGTCAATGCGCAATCATATGTCAAGCTGTTCCGCATCAAAAAGCCGATAAAGGTCAACCAAACACCTAACCCCTAACCCCCATTATCCACTCCCTAACTCGCCCTGAGCGGGAGATTCGACGCTTTGCATCTCGTGCATTGTGAGAAGTGCCAGAAGCCAGGAGAGTGTGGATTCTGCACCCTGATTTGTGCTAACGCCGCTTGAATGAAGTCCATCGGCGCAACCGTGTGTCTTAAAATCAATAAGCGGAATTCCGACGTCGTTACGCCCAAGGAACCACTCGAAGCAACGTCGCATCTCCACGAGCCATTTGCGCTCACCGGTTGCCTCATAAGCGGCCTTACAGGCGTCAACAAGGGAGGCAACCTCAAGTGGCTGCTGGTCGAATTGTACCTTCTCCAGCCCCCGCACGAACCAGCCGTTATTCCCGATAACTGACAGATGTCCCTCCGGCGCCCTTTGTATATCCAATAACCATTCGAGGACACGCAGTCCTCGAGCAACCATTGCCTCATTATCGAGGAACTTTCCGGCAAGTATCAGCGCCTGGGGAAGACGTGCGTTGTCATAAGTAACCACGCTCTCGGGCCAGAGCCAATCTTCTGATTCATTTGCCTCGAAAAGTGTATTCAGCTTACGGGCAATTATGTCCACTTGCCTTTTTATCTCGGAGGCACCGGTGAAGTGGCTTAAATAATAGTGACACCCAAGGATGACAAATGCCCAGGCACGGGGAAACCGGTAGAGTTGATAATGTGGCAGTGCACGTTCAAAGAGCTGTTTCGCCAGAGATAGTGAGGATTCATCGGGGGCATTTGCCACTACATAACCCAGTGCCCACAGGACTCTACCCTGGCAATCGTCAGAGAGGTCAGACTCATCCCAGCGTCGGTCAAAAGAGAGGAAATTGCGGAACTTGCCGATTTCTCCCGCCTGGGCGTGGTGGATGAATGATAGGTATGTCTGGAAGTGCGGAAAGACCTTATCATTTTGAAACAGGGATAGGGCGCCTGCCGCTACGATAAGGGCGCGGGCATTGTCGTCTGCGGAATAGCCGTGGCGCCTGTCAGGAGTCGCATAGATGGCGTGCTGGATGAGTCCGGTATCATCCGTCATAACGAAGAGATGGTCGAGACGAAGCTCGGGCAGCGAGAGACGCAAGCCGGCTTTTCTGGGTCTGACAATTTTAGCGAGGTGGCGACCGTATATCCGTCTGGCCTGATTAAATGCCTTTGCATATTCCAGCGCAACTGCGGGCCAGACCATCTTGCGCCCGAATTCGTATGTGCGGCGGCGGAGGCTATCCCGCAGCGCTTTGTCCTCCAGAAATTCACGCAGTGCAACTGCGAGACCCTCAACATCGTCAAAGTCAACGAGTTTGCCTCGCCCATCCGCCAGCATCTCCTCGGCATACCAGTAAGGCGTGGAGATAATGGCTTTTCCACACGCCACCGCATATGCGAGTGTCCCGGATACTATCTGTTCCTTGTTTCGATACGGCGTAACGTAAATATCCGCTGCCTTCAGGAATGCATATAGGTCGCGCTTTGAGACGTAGTAGTTGTGGAAGATAACATTATGGGCAATGCCGAGTTTCAATGCGCGGCTCTCCAGGCTAAGGCGGTAAGATTCCGCCGATTCCTTTTTTATATTCGGGTGAGTGGCGCCAAGTATGATGTAGGCGACATCGGGGAAGTTGGGGACTATCTTCGCCAGCGCCTCCAGCATTATTTCGATCCCCTTGCTGGGATTCAGTAGCCCAAATGTCAAAATTAAGGGACGCCCTTTTACATCGAAGTGTTTCTTGAAAGATGCCGTATCAACGAGGGGAACACAGGGCGCTCCGTGGTGAATCATACGGACCTTATCGGTGCTAATGGCGTAGACCTCGGAGAGCAGTTGTTTTGCACGTTTCGCCATCACCACCACAATCGAGCTCTTCTCACATAATTGCCGGAGGATATCGCGCTGATTCGGCGATGGTCTGGAGATTACGGTGTGCAAAGTGGTAACGAGCGGTTTTTTCAGGCGTTCAACGAGCTCCAGGATGTGTGAGCCGTCCTGACCACCGAAGATACCGAATTCGTGCTGGAGGCAAATCACGTCAATCAGGCTGAAGTTCAAAAACTCTGCGGCATTGCGGTAATCATCTTTATTTTGCTGGTGGATTTCAAACTGAACTTCCTTGCCGTATGGATAGCCCGATGG
>CAZGKP010000112.1:0-12192 GCA_964526215.1 uncultured Candidatus Sumerlaeota bacterium | reverse complement strand
AATGTCTGTCTTACAGATGCCCTACAGACACATAATCAGCGAGAATCCGTTAAATCCGATGACCCGGATGCTTACATCCACTGACCCGGATGCTTGCATCCACTGACCCGGATGCTTGCATCCACTGACCCGGATGCTTGCATCCACATCATCCGTGTGCTATTTTATTCAGGATGTAGTTTCAGAAATTTTTGAGCCTCTATAGAAGTCTGCTTTTCGTAGCTTTGCCAGGATGCGCCCGATTTCAGTCATCTGCCGATTGCCTCGCAATCGGACGACATCAATGAAGCGTCATTAGTGGTAAGAAGCGCAACGGACATAATTTATTCGCGTTCATTTTCGGGAGATTCGTAGCAGGAGTCATAAGGATTGCCCTCTGCCTCATACGGGGAATCCCTCTGGAGCAAACAATACTTGAAAAGAGAGCGGCAAAGATATATCAAACCCCTATATACGACTGGTAACGGCTTGAAAGGCGCACAATCAATGAACTTTGGCGGACACTTGATGGCGGGATGGCTCATCGCTCATACGGGAAATTACTCCAGACCCCAGCGCCGCGCTATCACTATTATGGCTCTCTTCCCCGATATTGACGGTATATTTGTCTTCGGACCGCAAAGCTGGCACGAATGGCATCGCACCTTCGGACATAATATCTTCGTCGGAATCGCCGTTCCACTCATAACGCTTTTATTCTTTCGGAAGGGACACCGTCTCCGCCTCCTGCCCATCCTTTATGCGGCAATGTTCTCTCATTTTTTGCTCGACATCTTTGTTACGGGCTGGTGGATTCTTATGCCCTTCTGGCCCATATCACACTGGGGAATCCTGATGTCGCTCTACATCCCCGAATACGTGATGAAGTACTATATCCAGATTGGTTTGTTTGTGATATTTTTAGTGCCGACAATCCGCCTGATAGTGAAATATCATCGTACACCTCTTGAGGTTCTGGGAAAGGATTTTGACGAATTTGTGCAGCGATTTGTTACACTGCCTTTCAAAAAGCGGTGCGCATTTTGCGGGGCACGGGCGTTCTATCTGTGCGATATATGCGGTGCGCCTTTATGCGGCCGGCACCGCAGTTTCATTGGCGCATTCAGGGTCTCCTGTCGCGGTGAACATCACGCCCTCCACGAAAGTGATTAAAGATGAGAAAAATCGCTGTTCGTGTTTTTCTTCTTTTGCTGACTTTAACTGCCAGCATCTGCCTCGCACAGGAGGCGCAAGTCTCGCTTTCGATTTCCGATTTCCCCGCGGCGATATGGTCCGGGAGGGATTTTAGCGTGGTTATTAACTATGGAATGAACCTCCACCTTATGGAGCGGCGGGCACGCCTCTCGCTTGAGGTGCGCGATACCCGAAATTCTGAAACCCTCACACGTATTGACGCTGATAATAACGGCGATGGTTTCGGGGAACCGACCGGTTCCCACTTGTTCACACTCCGGCTCGATTCACCACCGTCATCGGTCTATTTTGTCGCTTATGCATCTCCGCTTGAGATGAACAATGTCTTCGTTCAGCACCTCCAGACGTATCCCACAGACGGCACATATCCCTATAAATGGCACGGCGGAGGCTATGGCGTAACCCGGGACGTCTATTACAAAGGCTCCCTCATTGCCCCCACAAATCCTGAACACACCACGTATTGCTGCGGCATCACCTTTGAGAACTTTATGATTGGCTACGAGGATTACAATGTGCGCCACGGCTATAACTCCATCGGCACAATGAACGTAAGCGATGCGAAGGATTTCCGTAAACTGTGGTATGGCGTAACGGATGCCGAGAAACTGTGTGTGCGCGCTATAACTGATTACGACCTCGGGTGGGAAATCGCCGATAAGACAAAAGCCCTCCCCGGAGACTTCTGTCAGCTCTGGCGACACAGCGGTTCCGGGCACTCCGTCGTCTTTATTGAATACCTCCATAACGATGGAGAGATTACGGGCTTGCGCTACTGGTCTTCGCAACCCCCCACCGATGGCATAGGTTACCAGACGGAATATTTTGGTGAGACTTCGGGCATCAACCGGAATCGCTTTTACATAGGGCGTGTGAGGAAGCCTGCCGACCCGGACGACTGGAGAAATTGTCTCGCCGATGCCGCAACGCGCCAGACACCCACATCTGTGCTTGCGCCGCAGGACATCCTTGACTACGTCCTCGCAAGGGAACCCGCACCGCCCGGTGGCTCACTCGTACTCGACATCAATAGCGACCATAAAATAGACATCGCCGATTTCCTGAAGGCACGTCTCTGATTCCGGGGTTGTTTGTCCTCATTCTATCGTATACTTTTTATTTCGAGGAGTATTAATGTCTGGACGGGAGACATTCTACGAATTTAGTATCGGAAGTGATGAGGCAGGTGTGCGCCTCGACCGCTTTCTTGCCTCAAAGATTCCCCAATTTTCCCGCACACACATTCAAAGGCTCATAAAGGAGGGGAGGGCGACAATTGATGGCAAACCCATAAAGGCGAATCACAAACTTGGCACAGGTGAAAAGGTGTATCTTACAGTCCCTCCGCCCCGGAGCGCCATCCCACAACCCGAGCCTATCCCCCTCGACATAGTTTACGAAGACCAAGACTTATTGGTCGTGAGCAAACCTGCGGGACTTGTGGTGCATCCCGCAGCGGGAAATAAAAGAGGCACACTCGTGAATGCACTCCTTAATCATTGTAAAACACTCTCTACCATCGGCGGGATTTTACGTCCGGGTATTGTCCATAGGTTGGATAAAAATACAACCGGACTCTTGGTGGTTGCCAAGACAGACGCTGCCCACAGAAACCTCGCCGAACAGCTTGCCTCCCGCACCCTGAAGCGCACCTACCTGGCGCTGGTCTGCGGAGAGGTTGAGCACAGTGTCGGTGAAATTGATGCACCTATCGGGCGGCACCCGCATCACCGTGAAAAGATGTGTGTGAATCGCACAACAGGCAAACCTGCCATAACGCATTATCGAGTGGTCAGGCGCTCCGAGGGACTGACGCTGCTTGAAATCACGCTTGAAACCGGGCGCACGCACCAGATCCGCGTCCATCTACGATATATAGGGCATCCGGTTGTGGGAGACCCTGAGTATGGGAGGAATCGGCATGAGGCATTTTCGGGCATCCCGCAATCGCGTTCAATTCTCATCGGCAAACTCAAGAAAGCAAAGACGCAGCTCCTCCACGCAACACGATTAGAGTTAACGCATCCGGGGGTAGGGGAGTGGATGGTCTTTGAGGCGCCATTACCTCCTCTCTTCGATGAGATAGTGAAATTGTTGTGAACGGTAAAGAAAATTGAAAATTTCCCTTTCCAAATCTCCAGGGGATGATATATAGTTTATGGTATTGTGTTGGCGTAAATGGGCGAATTCTTGATATGGATACTTTCGGGAAAATCCTCTTTATGGTCATTACGAGGCTTTCGCCTCTGCCGAAAGGATGAAAATGAGATACTCATTCATTTCGCAAACCGAATCGGGCACGGGAATGGACAAGGGCACGGGCACGACTTTTACAATGGACAATCCGCCAGAGGCGGAGACAACGGACAACAGACTGCGGCTTATTTTCGGAGCGGTTTTACTTATGGGGGTTTGCATCCTCCAGGTAAGCCACATCTCCGCTGCCACACTCTCGGCTGATGAGCTCCTTGCAATTGTGCACAGCGGGAAATTCAAGAACCTCCCCCAAACCATAATCAGTCCCAAAGATGGCGCAGAGATGATATTGATACCTGCGGGCGAATTCCGAATGGGGATTCCGGCAGATTCTACCCTTGCCACCAAATTCTCCAGCGCCGTTCCTGAACACACCGTTTTTCTCGATGCTTATTACGTTGATAAATATGAAGTGACAAATGAACAGTATAAGAAATACTTGAGTGAGAAGGGCGCAAGGCGTCCCCTTTTCTGGTCGGACAATAGATACAATGCCCGCAGACAGCCCATTGTCGGTATCAGCTACGGAGACGCAGTCTCGTATGCGCTGTGGGCAGGAAAGAGACTCCCCACCGAGGCGGAATGGGAAAAGTCCGCCCGTGGGACAGATGCGCGACTATATCCCTGGGGCTCAACTTTTGACCCTTCAAGATGTAATGCTTACGCTGCCCGAATTGAACATCCTGTGGAGGTTGGTAGATTTCCGAAAGGCGCAAGCCCGTATGGGATTATGGATATGGCGGGCAATGTCTCTGAATGGGTGTTTGACCTCTATGGACATAATTATTATCGAAAGAGTCCATACAAGAATCCCCAGGGTCCGCCCGGTGAGGGAGTGGCGCGGATCACCCGTGGAGGCGATTACAAAAGCGACCCGCCTTATGTAACCTGTGTGGCGCGATTTCAGGCGGGGGCGTATTCCGCATTCCCGAATATAGGTTTTCGCTGTGCCGTTTTTGTTTCTGACATAGAGACGCTCTTCAATCCACAGCTGGCAAAACAAAAGCAGAAAGCGGTCAGTTCAGGCGTGACGGTGATCTCCCAAAAGGGGGGCAGAGCCGACAGCATATCGAAATCGAGTGTGCAAATCCCACTCACTAGAGGGGACACCTCCAGATTCAAGCCGGTGCGTTACTTCAAGGAGCTGGATTTTGACGGGAAGAGGTGTAGGGGGCGGACGGAGATTTCCAAATCCGCTCGCATGGGGACTTCCTACTGGAAGGTTTACCATCAATCACCCGGCATAATCACGCAGGCGCAATATTTCAATAAAACAGATGAACTCCAGCTTCACATCGAGCCAGTTTACGATGAGAAAGGGGTAGAGAAACAGGTCAGACTTTACAACCAACAGGGGCGTCTGGTATATCGTTCCGAACGAGTGTTTTCAAAGACAGGACGTCCCATAAGGGGCATTCTCTATTCTGCCGGCGGAGATTATGTAGGAGAGGAAAAATTCTGATACTCTCATTTTTTGAAGAGTGAGAAAACGCCGATTGTGAATCTGTCCCGTGTGGAAATGGTTGGAAAACTCTTTAACGACCTCCCGGCTCCAAATTTAAGTCTTTGCTTGTGATGCGTTATGGGTAATTTCCGTTTTTACATATCACCGAGTTATTTAAGGCTGTTTTCAGTCGGTGTATCCACCAGCATTAAAGATTTATGGCAGAAACGAAACGAGCGCTATGGCGGACAGAAAGAGGAGGACTTCAGGCTAAAGAATCCCAAATCTTATGCGGAGATTCATCGAGCCTGGGATATTCTCACCGACCCTGAAGTCAGCCCATACGGCATACTCGGTGTCTCCAAGGACACCCCGACTGAACATCTCAAAACCGCTTACATAGACCTTGTCCGCTCCTTTCCACTCCTTTTGTGTCCCGAGGTAAATCAGAAGATATCCGAGGCACTCGCGCTCCTTTTAGATGCCGAGCGCCGCATCTTTATTGATTTCTTTACCTTTGACCATAATCTGTGGCATTTATGCCTGCTTGAGGGTGAAAATGAAATTGAGGTGCGCAGGGAAATTGAGACACAATACTCCGGCTCGACCCACAAGCAGATTATAAACAGCACCCTGTTTTGTTATCTGAAGGCTTGCCACATTGAAGAAACCGGTGGGGACATCGAGAAAGCCAGCCCTTCGTGGAAAAAGGCGTTTCTGGGATGGCAGGGTATCCTGCAGGAGGATTTTATCTGGGAAGAACTGCGCACCCGCGTAAAGGAGGTGTATCTCTTCTCTGATTCCCCAGTCGCTCGCTTTGACGATGATTCAATCGAGCGTGTAAAAAAACGCCTCAAAAATCTCCTCATCGAAAACTCGCTGGAAAGGTGTATCGCCGCACTGAAACATTCTGTCGAGGCTACTCTTGTCCATCTCAACTTCCTTAAATACTTTCGCATAGAAGAACCCGCACAGCGGACGGCAATCGCTCGTATATACAATCAGTGTGCTTACCTTGTATCTCGTGAAGGGAGGCTTGAAGAGGCAGTCAGGTTACTCGAAGAGGCTTTGCGCCTCGATGAGAATCTCACCGAGGCTAAAACTAATATTGAACTTGCGCACACCGGCACATCAGGCATCGGGATGACACTGCGTCTGTTATCTCAGAAGAAGGAAAAAGAGGCACTACAACTCCTCCAAGAAATTGTCCGGTCAAATCCCCAAGACAGCGATGCAAAAGAACTCCTCGCTACTTTGCTACACAAACTGGCTCATAACGCATTCCGGGAGGAAAATTACGACGAGGCTTTTATTCACCTATCCGAGGCATCCCGCTATCGTGAAGATTACAAAGCCGAACTTGAAATCGTCAGTCGGGCTAAACAAAATAATGACCTCCAAAATGCCCTCCATTATTTGAAAGACAAGCAATACGAACAAACCGCCCGCATCCTGCAGGACTACCTCAAGCTTTATCCCGAACGGGAGGCACCAAAACACCTCCTGGCAAGGGTATTTAACCACCTTGCCATTCAGAAAAAACATCAGCGCCTCTGGACAGAGGCAAGAGATTACGTTAAACAAGCCCTATCCCTCGAACCGCATAATGAGGTATTTCAGGCAAATCTCGCCTGCGTGGAAAAGGCGGCTGAAAACCAACAACTTGCCAAGGATATCACAATAGCCGTCAATGCTATCGAAGGACATAAACCCCAGGAAGCAATAGATATCCTTCAGCCAATTTATACAACTCAGGCTCTCCCTCCGACTATTAAAAGTGAGATCAGGGGGGTTCTGGGGTCTGCTTATCTCGCTTTAGGCATAAGCACTGCCAGAGAGGCAGAAAACGCCGTGAGTCGTGGGGCAATCAAAGAAGCCTTTGAGGCTGCACACCTCGCCCTCACGATAGCCGATTACGTCCACTCCACCGAAGAGACTCGACAAAACCTCTCGATGCTGGAGGAGGCTCTCCCCGAGCTTGCAGAGCGTGAATATGACGTATCGAAATTCCCCGAGCCTCCCGGTGGACGCAAGCGCCCGCTTCCCTCACGCCATAGATTACGTATGTGGAGAAAAATCCGCAGGAACCTGCGCAGTCCGCTTGAGTTCCTCCGCAGGATGCAGGTCACTCCTGCGCTCATCCCCGTTTCATTTCTAACACTGGTCGTTATCAGCATACTGCTCTTTGGCGGTCCGGGAAAGGGGATGTTTCTCCCGGTGCTCTTTGCATTGTTCATACAGATTAGCCTTACGGCATTCACCATTGCACGAACACACATCGAAAGGAGCAAAATACTACTCTCTGCAGGCATAATCGCCATTTTGCTGGCTGCGGGAGATTTGGGGTGGATTCTTTCTCATCGCCCCACACCTTCGGTGGAAATCGCCCGTGCTGCAAAGCCAACGCCACCCCTAACACCCGCATTGACACCCACACCAGCTCCAACGGAACCCCCCAGGGTGTCGCCGACTCCTTTTCCCAAGCCACCGAAAGGCAGGGGGATATTCCATCCCCTCCTGACATTCGGGCAGAAATTTGCACGTAAGGCAGAGATGGTATCTATGGCAAGGGCTACTTCGATCCCGCCACCTACAATGTCGCCAACCCCCACCCCGCTTCCCACACCCACCAAACGCCCATCGCGGGTCGGCAGGCGCATCGAGATAGGTTTCACCATTCAGGATTTTATCGGGGTCAGACAAACTCCGACTCTGGCATTCATCTACCGGATAAATACAGCCGAGGGACCAGCCACCCTCATCCTCGACCCCCTCGTTTATATAAAAACACCCAAGGAGAAGTTGAGAGAGAAGAAATGGCTTAAAGCGAAAGTGAAAGTCCTTCAGGATATCGGGCAAAACATATATGCCCTTGAGGGCCCATCAGACCTACGCTCCAGCGAGATTAAGCCCCAAATCCAGCCATAAGGGTTTACTATGGAAGATAGACAAAATTTCTGGATTTGGGTAAGAGTTAATAAAGGGGTATTTCAATTATGACAGAAAAAGAAAATGGGGAGATTGAACTCATTGAAACCCCCGACTATAATCAGTCAATTGTGGCTGTCGAAAACCTGCGGCGTTCATTGAACCCAAAAGATGAGGAACGGGCATCCGTCTTCGCCGAAAGCCCCGATTCCTTCGAGGACGTGCACTTTGACCTCCTCCCCTCACTTTCCGAACTGGATGACATTGACGTAGTCGCCCCGTACACCCCTCCTCAAGAAAAAGACGACTCACTCTCTCTGGTATTCACTCTCAGCCAGGAAGATGAATTTACACCGGAACCATCTCTCGGAATCACCAGGGCATTACTTTTCCGTTTTGCCCCTGACGGGAGTCTATGGCTACTGGACAATTCCGAGGAATCACTCTTTCGCTTCAGCCACTTTACCGACACCGCGCTCTCTCACACCTTTACAATACCGCGGGGTACGGAAAAATTCTCCATAGGCTATCCGGGGAATCTGTTAGTTGATGGCGAAGGAAATCTATACATCCTTGACGTAATCCAGCAGGTGGTTCACAAATTCTCCAGCGAGGGTGAATACGATACCAATTTTCAAGACCGATTGATGGCGGAAACACCTCTCTCTTCCGCACGGGATTTTGACATACTCGAGACAGCCAACCTCATAATCGTGAGTGATTACGTAAAAGGCATCTTAAAAAAGATTGCCCTCGATGGAAGCGGGCAGGGCGAGGTAGTGCTTCGGGAAGGTCCCGCCCCACAGGCATTCGAGACACCCACTGGTGTGGCTATACTCCCCGACGGTAATTGTTTCGTGAGCGACCCTGCAAAAAAGGCGGTGCTGGAACTCGACCCGGAGGGGAAACGCATCGGGGGGTTTTTTCTCGATGAACGAACACAACAACAGGCATCATTTTGCTCGCTTATGCAGGGCACCCCGGACGGTTCACTTTTCCTTATTGACTTTTACGCCCAGTGTATCCATTCATATAAGCGAGATGGTCAGTTATGGGGTATTTTTCGCGCCGGTCCAGAATCACCCGCACCGGATTTACATCTCGGTTTTTTTGACATCACACAGGACGGTAAATTATTTTTCATAGACCCCCAAACTTCCCGAATACATTGCCTGCATTTTTAGATTTTTGCATAAACGATTCACCACAGGCGAATCTTCGATTCTCCACGGCGAATGTTCCATATTTAAAACGCTGAGGACGCAAAGAGCGCAAAGAAACGCAGAGTAAAGGACAAAGGCCGAAGGCGCGCCATCGGTGGGGTGAGAAAAAATTCTCTGCGCTCCTCTATGTTCTCCGCGGTTTAGAAAATTTCAACTATCTCTGGATAGTTTTAAGGAGTTATCTTATGAACCTGCAGATTCCTTACGTCATTGAAAAAACTAAAGAAGGTGAGCGGACATTTGACATCTATTCACGCTTGCTCACAAGTCGCATCGTCTTTCTGACGGGCGAGCTCACCGATGAAAAGGCGAACCTTCTCGTGGCACAGCTCTTTTACCTCGAAACCCACGACCCCACCAGGGACATCAATCTCTTTATCAATAGCCCCGGCGGATGGGTCACTGCCGGTCTTGCCCTTTACGATGCGATGCAATACGTCAGTTGTGACATTCGCACTGTTTGCGTTGGGCAGGCGGCGTCAATGGGGGCTATCCTTTTAGCCGCAGGGGCAAAAGGCAAACGCGTCGCTCTCCCGAATGCCCGTATTATGCTCCATCAGCCAATGGGGGGTATGGAGGGAGCCGTAACCGACATCGAGATACATGCAAAAGAAATCCTGCGCATACGCCAGCGTCTGAATGAGATACTTGCCGAATGCACCGGTAAACCTTTCGACATAATCAGCCGTGATACAGACCGCGACTACTTCCTCTCAGCCCAGGAAGCAAAGGAATATGGCATAATTGATGCCGTTGCCAAACATCACACCTGACCGTTCCCGATATGCCGCCCCGACAATTTGATTGGGCATTAGGCGTTGGGAATTGGGCGTTGGGTGATTTCCTATGCCCCTGCCCGTTCCCGTAAACGTAATATTTTCATCCTTTTGGGAGAAGCGATAGCTTCACGCCTGAGGCGCATCAATGACATGATGGCTGTTACGAGTTATCAATTTCGCCTGCGATAGACATGGTTTTTTTTCCGGAGCCGCAATTTGGATTCTGCACAATTTTTCCTATTCTCAATCAAGGGCATTGTTGTCGGGAGTATCTACGCCCTTATTGCCCTCGGCTTTAACCTGATATATAACACAACCGGTATTATGAATTTCACACAGGGTGAGTTTGTGATGCTGGGAGGTCTCGTTGCGGGCTGGGCGTATGGGGTTCTGCATCTGCCGATGGCGATTGCCGTCATAATGTCGCTTCTTTGCGTGGTCTTTGTGGGGGTAGCGCTGGAGATAGTCGCATTACGCCCGGCGAAAAAGGACTCCGGTGTCTCCCTGATTATCATCACAATCGGGGCATCTATCGTGATAAAGGGCATCGCCGCTCTTTTGTGGGGCACCGACCCTTACGTATTCCCGCCCTTTTCGCAAGGCAAGATGATACACATCGCGGGTGCCTTTCTGGAGTTGCACAACTTTTATATCCTGTTTGTAACGCTGGTGCTGATGATAGGGCTGGCGATGTTCTTGAGATATACGTGGACGGGGCGGGCGATGCGCGCCTGTGCCCAGAACCGCCGCGCCGCCCGTCTGATGGGTATACGTGTCTCCCGGATGAGTACACTCTCGTTTGCCCTCTCGGCACTTATGGGGGGAATCGGCGGCATAATGATTACGCCTCTGCTCTCGATGAGCTTTAATCAGGGAACAATGCTTGGACTGTCTGGTTTTTGCGCCGCAATACTGGGAGGAATCAGCAATCCTGTCGGATGCGTTCTGGGGGGACTCACCATCGGTATACTGGAGCAATTCGGCACGTGGATTGATTCATCGGCACGCCAGCTCTTTGCGCTGGGTATTGTTGTAGTGATGCTCCTCATTCGCCCACAGGGACTGCTCGGGAAAAGGCGTTAGGCATTGGGGTTGGGTGTTGGGCGGGGGAGTCTTTTTGATATGAGAATTGTGAATTGAGAACGGAGAATTAAGAATTCTCAATTCTTCATTCCCTATTCTTCAGTTGAAGCTCTGGGTGCTGGGTAATGACTATTATACACCCCAAAACATATCGTGAACTTTACACGCCTCACCTCGTCTTTGTCGCGGTGATATTGCTGATGCCCCTCATCCTCCGCGGTAGGCTGGGGTATCTTATCAATCTGCTCACACTGACGGGAATATATGCAATAATTGTTGCGGGACTGACGCTCCTTATGGGTTTCACCGGGCAGATTTCGCTCGGACACGCCGCCTTTTACGGACTGGGTGCATATACCTCTGCTATTCTCTCGGTGCATGCCGGTTTTCCGCTTTATTTATCCATCCCACTCGCCATTGCATTCACCGGCGCTCTTGCATACCTCATTGGGCGCCCTATTTTGAAGTTGCACGAGCTCTACCTCGCCCTCGCCACACTGTGCGTGGGAGTAGGGTTTTACGAAATCATAAGCAAGTCGGAGCGATTGAGGCCATTTACGGGCGGGGCGGCGGGGATGTATGACCTGCCATCTATCGGCATATTCGGCATTGTCCCACGATACCCCATTATGCGTTTTTATCTTATATGGTTGATAGTTGCACTTATAGCAGTATGGTTCACCAATCTTTTCGAGTCCGATGTAGGACGTGCCCTGCGCGCAATCAGCACCGATGAAGAGGCTGCCGAGACCTGCGGCATTAATGTGGCTGCATACAAGGTAAAAATCTTTGTCATATCGGCTATGTTAGGAGCGCTGGGGGGGGGACTCTATGCACATCTATATACACCCGCATACCTGGGACCTGAAGAGTTTTACCTGATGTTTTCATTAAAGCTGGTTCTGATGGCTGTTCTGGGTGGGCTGGGGAGCGTATGGGGCGGGATTGCGGGGGCGGTTCTGCTTTCGCTCCTTCACGAGTTACTCTCGCTGGCAGGTGAGGCTCTCGGGCTTGTGCATTCCTCGATGATAGAGCAAGCCATATTCGGCTCGATTCTGGTCGGGATTATGATTTTTTCACCACGTGGGCTGGTGCCGGGTCTGCGTGGCTTGCTGATAAAAATTTTGCGCCGGAAGCAAATCATATAATGTGTGAAAGTTTGGACTTTTGATACAATCTAATATTTTTGAAAAGATTTACAAGATGATGAAAATCCTTTTAATCTTATTAATTGATGCATCGGTAAAAAGTGTTGAAGCCGCAGATTGCGCAGAATGTTCGACCA
>CAZGKP010000111.1:0-12460 GCA_964526215.1 uncultured Candidatus Sumerlaeota bacterium | reverse complement strand
GATATTTGAACTTGAGAACCATCTGTAACATTGTGGAGGAAATGATGCCTGCAGCACTGCATAATTACTTTGATAAATGCGGATGGTTGCATAGACATAAGTGGTTTCTTATACTCCTTGCGGGGAGCGTTGTCTATAAAATTACCTTTGTTGCATTTGTCACGGATGCTACCGAGGATGCATATTTTTATATTATCTCGGCAAATAATGCTCTGAAAAAGGGATTCATAAATGGTTTCTGTTTTGGCAAGGATGCCGACGAGGTCTTCACCGACCGGGTTCCTCTGGAATAAGCCAACCGGGAGCCTGAAACAAAATGACAAGAATATTGGGTATATCAGTTTGCTGAAAAATGTTTGACTTCGTGGGTCTGTTTCAACACGGTAGTTTCCATTACGGCAGAAACACTTCAGGCTAGGAAAAAACGACTGAGGATTGAAACCGCCTGATAGAATTAAGGACCCGCAAAAACAATATGAGACCGCTTCACTTTTCCCGCCAGAATAAATCCTCCAATAGTACAAAGGATACTCCCTTCATCGTATACTGGTATGCGGGCGCGACTTTCTTATGCCTCTGGGCTATTTTGCTATTCGTGTCAATGAATTGGCAGATCAAAGTCGGCGTAAAAATCGCCGGCTATCTCAAACCAATTGCGGGAATTGTCCTGGTGGTTCTGCTCTTGACCATTCCCGGGAGGTTGAGGCTGCCACTGTTTCTGAAGCTGCTTGCGCTGGCAACACTTGCATCTGGCTGGCTCTGGGGCATAAATGACACCTTTTACTGGGACGGAATCCAGACCGCCGGGCGCGGATTTCTGTTCCTGGACGGCAGGAGCATAGCCCGTTTTTCCCTGTCTTATATTTTCCTCGGAAAGGGGCTTCGTTGTGTTGGGAACTTCAACTGGGTTGGGCACCTTTATGTGATGCTACTGGGTGCGGCTGCTCTATACCTTTTGAGCCGAACGTTTCAGAATCCTGCACAGCGTTGGTTAGTTGTGGTGATGGCATTCCTGACTCCCCACGTCTTTGTGCTCTCGAAATGGCTCTATCTCGATATTCCCGTCATAGCCTGCATTGTTATGACGGTTATCGCCTTTGACTGGGCGGCTCGCAGTGGTTCGGTCTGGAGGTTCGGAGTGGCTGCCGGCTTTTTGACCATCACCAGCCTGATGAAGGAAATCGGATTCGTGGCGGCGATACCGGTGATACTATTGCCATTATTTGTCCCACGTGGACGGCGACTGAAAACGTTTCTCATCAGCCTCATTAGTGTATGTATTGCATTTGGGATTCTGATTTTTCTGTGGCACTTTTATCGCCAACATCAAAGCGGTGGTGGTCATCACGTTAAGTGGCTGCTGCTGAATCCAGAAAAGGGAAGTCCCTCAATTACCGTGTCGTGGTTTTTCTGGGCGGTGCGCGAACACCTCAGAACATTGCTGTGGTGGGGATTTCTTGTCTTCGCCTTATTGGGACTGGTGCGTCCACGAAAAAAGGGTGGCTACGTCGTGGTGGGACTGATACTGCTCGCTCAGCTGCTGGCGCTATACACAGCCCGATATTTTCACGTAAGCGGGATTTGGCATCCCTGCCCCCTGAACGAGCCTAGTGGCAATACCATTTCTCACTGGATGTTGCTGGCGATTGCGTTATTGCTTGGGACAGGACTTATCAGCGGTGCACTTTCCTGGCGTCGCCCTCGGCGTATCGAGCGGATGTCGTGGATTCTTGTTATTAGCATCATTTTCATCTTTTCGGCAACGGGCAAGACTTGGTGGTCAAAACCACGCCATCGTATATGGATGGGCTTAGACTGGCGCTATCTTGGACCATCCTTGCCCTTCCTGGCAATCCTTGCCGCCAATGGTGTTGGCAGGCTCCTGGTCCGACGACACCCAATCTGGCTTCGCACTATGGCAGCCCTGACGCTCGCGGTCAGTTTGCTATTCGTTACGTTACGCAGCACCACCCTATCTGCTTATTTCTGCGAAAAAGCCCGGCTTAATGGAGAGG
Source organism: uncultured Candidatus Sumerlaeota bacterium (assembly GCA_964526215.1). Lineage (GTDB taxonomy): Bacteria > Sumerlaeota > Sumerlaeia > MWCT01 > MWCT01 > CAZGKP01. The sequence continues at coordinate 10,445 of CAZGKP010000111.1, read as the reverse complement.
CGTATGAAGCTATCCGAAAGCGCCCGGAAAAGGTCGTTTTTACCCACTGGCCATTTTTTATGGGTGCAGAATGGAACTATGATTATGGACAGCTAAGGTGGAAATCCGATGGTATCAAATTGCGGAGCATCTATGAACTGTACAAACTGCGCGTTATGCCGGCAAATAAGCGTCCAAGATTGAATGCCATTGTCCTGCAGAGCAACGACATATGCAAGAAACTTCAAAGCTGGGGTCGATTCCCAGACATCGTCTTCGACAAAACAGTTAAAATCTACTATCTACGCCCGTTTGACCCCCGTCTCAAGGGAAAAGAGATTTATCGCAACTACGCCGCAAAAGTGAAATTCGGAGACTTGAAAAGATAACACCTTTTCGGTCTTTTCCACAAGCCACTCCCATCGGAAAAATTGACCGCCTCCCGCTGAACTATCCCTGTTTTGTCATATACACTTACTTCCCCGGAGTGTGCTTCTCCCCGAAGATTATGGCATAATCGGGCTTCTGGATGAGAAGCAGCGGCTTCTCTATAAACCACCGGATGAACCACGTCAGAAATTGCGTGAATTTTTTTCGCTTCCCAAATGCGTAATATATCGAAAATTCTAACTGGTGATAAAGCATTAGCTCCTTAACCTCTGTGCGGATGTGGAAGTATTTCTTCGCCAGATGAAGGATTTCGTCTCTTCCCACATCCTCGAAGGGTGAACCGCGTCGCAAAACTTCCGGGACCTCTACCCTTGGATACCGCCTCTGAATTTTCGGATGTAAGTAACGGTTGGCGCGCCTCTTTATGGCGGCGGCTATGGGTGATTGCCCGACGTGCTCGAAAAAAAGTATCTTTCCTTTGTCTTTTAATAGTCCATCAAGGCGCTGGAAGACCGCTTCGAGATTCGGCAGATGATGCAGGGCATCTTTGGACATCAATAGGTTGAAGATGCCTTTCCGAAACGGCGGATTCATTGGTTCGGCATAGACGTAATACACATCCAGCCCCTTTTTCCCCGCATAATCGCGCCCGACCTCCAGCGCACCCAGGGCGATGTCTATCGCGGCGACCTCCCATCCGCGATATGCCGCCTCAAGCCCGAATTGCCCCCCGCCACAACCCACATCGAGCGCAAGACCCGGCGCAAGACTCGCAAGCGCACCAAACAATACTCGTCCAAGATGATTAGGCCACATCCCGTAGAGCCGCTCGCGGTCTTTATCATCTCGCTCCAGAACGCCCAGGTTGTAAAATGAGGGATGTGTGGCACGCGAACGGACATCGAGTACTGATGTGTCCCCGACGGCATAATACGCCTTTATGTATTCTGACCAATAAGCGCCCTCTTCGAGGAATTGAGTATTGAGGGGTGCAGGCTGGATACGAGCACCCGTTAGGTTGATTGGTTTCCCATACTGTGTTATGGAAGCATCGAGGTGATTTCTGTGTCGCTCAAGAAATCTAAGGTCTTCATCTTGATGCCGGAGACCATCCCGGACGAGGTAGGGAATGCCCTCGCGAATCGTAAACCACCTGCCGCACCCCGTGCAGACCAGCACACCCTCTATAATATCCTCATTACGGCACTGCCCGCATAAATCGGTCTCCTTCGGTTCGCTGATAAGATTGCCGCTTTTCGCGCAGTAATAGTTGCAATATTTATGTGCGAGATTTTTGCCTGCGGGGCATCGGCGGCTCTCGAGTTCGATGAGTTTAAGAGGGAAGTTCCCATCAACTGGACAGGCGAGTATATCTATCAGGCACCGGCGCAATCGGCATTCCTTTGATTAGCAGAAATCCTGGGTATAGGAGCAACAGATTACGTAAATTTCAAAGCGTGGCAAAGCCACAACCAAAGCGACTTTTATCCACAGATTACGCAGATTTCACAGATTCATAAGATACCGAAATAAATTAGTCGGCGTAATCGACGAAATCCTCCCGCGATTTATACGCCGGAGGAGGACGAACAAGCCTGGGGATAAAATACTTTTTGCCAATGCATCAGTGTTTGATTTGCATGGCGACAGTTATTACGGGGAATCGAACCACCTTTCGAGAACATCCCCAGCGCGCGTAATTCGGTATCGCGATAGGTTACGCTGACTCTACTAATGGAGTCGGACGTATGACGTGTTCATTGTGGGCGGACTTGCAGCCTTCGGATTTTCCTTCACGCACCATTTCCTCTCACGCACTGACATCAAAAGGTGAAATTGAAAATTTGGCAACAGTCATTATGAGGCTTACGTCTCTCCCGAAACAGTAAAAAATTAGCCACGGAGAATTCACCGCGGCGAATGAACGCCGATGTGCACCGATACTTTTGTGTAAATCGGCGTGTATCGGTGTATATCGGTGGCTTCATATTCTACATCCCACCAGGAGCGCGCCTGCGGCTTCGGAGCGGATTATGAAGTTTCCTCAACAATCTTTTCGAATGCACCCGAAAGGTCTTCGTGCAACGATTTATCGAATTCACTCAACCACTCCCGAATATACTTTTTGCCATAACCGGGGTTTTTCAAAAGGATTGACCTTACGTCTTCGATATCTCTTGGTCTACCGGCGATAACCTTATGGATAACGACGTCTTCAAGTGAGGCAAACATAACCGTTGCATCGGCGAATTTTACGCCGATTGCCCTCTTTATTGCCTGCCTTTCATAGGGAGAGAATGAGAAGATAAAATCGGCTCTGATGCCCGTCTCATCATCCATAACCGGTAAGACCATAGTCTTCTGGACAAACCCCTCGGCGTCTTTCACAAGAATCCGTAAGGCAAGCCTCTTAACGGCGCCCTTGATGTCTTCAAGTCCTCCAGTTCCCACACCCAGCGTAATATCAATGTCCCTTGTTAATCTTGGCTCTCCATAGAGGAGGACAGCCTGACCGCCTATGACCATATAAGGAATGCGGAGATTATTCAGTTCGCTTGCTATCTTCTTAAGGAGATTTTGGAACATAATTCAACACCCTTGCAATTTTCAACTCCGTCTCCAGATGCTCAAGGGGATCCCCGAGGGCAAAAACCCCCAGGGCTACTGCTTCATTATACATTGCGTCTATCATTTGAAAGTTTTTCATCACATCTATTTTATCCTTTTTCATCAATTCTTTTTCAAATTCATAGAGTAGTTTAGCATCTTTTATCATTTTCTTAACCGCATCAGAGTGGCTTAACGGGCACAACGGACAAACGTAAATACCCTATACAATATGGAAATAGCGTTTCAGGGCACAGCGCCTTGAACGCGTGAATGTCCGCGCGGTCGTAACGCCTTCTCCCGTTGGCGTTGCTATGGTGAACGAGAGCGTGCCCTCGCCACCGACACCGAGTCCCGCCAGACACGAGCCGTTCTTGACAAAAATCGTGGTATTCACACGGCACGCCATCCCGTGCATATTGGCGATGTTGCGGGAATGGATGAGGGCGGTATGAAATCGCTTCCCCTCGGCTCGCACCGCAAGTTCGATTGCACGCTTTGCATCCGGCACACGCACCACGGGGATAAAGGGCATCATCTGTTCCTCCATCACAAACGGGTGGTCTACATCCGTCTCTCCATAAAGCAAAAGGACATCATCGGAAATTTTCAGACCGATGCGCTCGGCGAGGACACTTGCATTGCGCCCAACCAACTCACGGTTAAGAACCGGCTCGGCGCCCTTACCCGGAATGAACGCCTCCTTTGTAAGCGCATCTATCTGCGGGCGCTCCAGACGCACCATACCCTGTAGCGCCATCTCCCGCATAAAGAGGTCAAATACCGAATCAATGACGAATATCTCTTTTTCTGAAGTGCAAAGGATATTGTTGTCAAAAGAACCGCCCTCGATAATGTCAGCCACCGCCTGATGAATGTCGGCGGTCTCGTCAACCACAACGGGCGGATTACCCGGACCGGCGGCAATTACTTTCTTCGACACCTTCATCGCTGCCTTAACAACGCCCGGTCCCCCCGTCACCACCAGAAGCGGTATGTCGGGATGATTGAATAGTTCCTGTGCGGACTGAATCGAAGGTTCGGCGACTGTTGTTAAGAGATTCTCCGGTCCACCTGCGGCGACAATAGCATCATTTATCAGCCCGATGGCGTAGAGGAATACATTTTTCGCTGCGGGATGCGGGGCAAATACAACCGCATTTCCCGCCGCAACCATCGAGATAGTGTTATTGATGAGTGTGGGAACGGGATGTGTTGACGGCGTTACGGCAGCGATAACGCCATAGGGAGCCATTTCAACAGTTGTGAGTCCATTATCACCGCTCCAGGCGCGCGTCTCGAGGTCTTCGATACCGGGGGTGCGTTCAGATGCAGAAAACATCTTATTGAGTTTATGTTCAAGACGCCCCATACCGGTTTCCTGGATTGTACGCATGGCGAACTCACGGGCGTTATCTGTGCCGCATTTGCGAATAGCGGCAATAATTTTACCCCGCTGCTCCAGTGTGGATGCATTGAGGACGCGGAAAGCCTCTGTTGCCGCGGCAACCGACTTATCAACGGTATCAAAGATACCCCTGCCGCGTGGAACGTAAGATGTAGCGGGTGCTAGCGCAGGTTGTGGGATAACGGTGCGAGCCGCTCCTGGAGCCACAGTTTGTTCCCCCGTCATCATTTTTTGCAAGACCTCTTCCACGATACCGCGTAGTTGAGATTCATTCAATTCAGCCACTTTTCCCCTCCAGATAATAAACTGATTACTTCTCCCTCAGCCAGTAAAACGGCAATATTCCCGAACTTTCAACTGTGTCAAATTCATGATGGTCAGTTGATACCACCGAGGCAGATTCCCGTTCTGCCAATGCTAAAACAAAAGAATCTGCGTAAGAAATTCTATAAGAAGTTTTTTATTTCCCGGCTAATTTATTTAAGGGAATATCTAAAGCCCATATCACTCCGCGGAGATATGCAATTAAAGCACAGGCATCAACAATGTCGCTTACTCCTCTACTCTACTGGCTTTAACACTTTTTACCGATGTGTTATAATTTTCTGTAATCGTTTATGTAAAAATATTTAGATTCTCCATAGTAATTCTTATGTTTTAGTCGAATACAAATTATTTCATTGAAAGTTGAATCTAGTAAGTATTCATTTTCTTCAATGCAATTGTGAAAGGCATCATTTTCATCGATTCCCTCACCAAACCCGATAACTTGACAGTTGTCGATATCGGCCTCCGGACTTTGACTATTTGGTTGAAATGTCGAACCTTCTTTGGTTATAAAAATATAACTGTTCATTAAAGCCTCGTTTTTCACTCCGTACTTTTCATTGCACTTCATGTTTCTAGCAAAAAAATGATTATTGAAAATTGTTCACCCAGTTAGCCTACTTTCAGTAAGCATCAATTCATAGGACTTTGCATGCCAATTTGAAACATCTTCATATCCAATAAATTTGATTCTACTTCTTATAGGTTTAAAACCGACAAAATCTACCTTTGATACAAATTCCCGATGCCTTTCTTTAGGTGAAACAATAAACATTTGGACATTGAAGTCTTGAAGTTCCACAAATTTTAATAAAGCATTTTTGAAATCAGTGGAATGCTCTATTTCGAAAACTGAGAAGGGAAATCTTCGTTCGTTAAACCAGAAGACATCAATTGATTGAATTTTTCGAATTACCTCTTCGTAAGTAAATTTGTAAATAGTACTTGTACTAACCATCTCTTTTAAGGTTTGATTTAGAAATCCTTTGTTCTTATCCTGGGAGGGAACATAAGTGGTAAACCCCTTAATATTGCCAATCTCAACAATCAAACCTTGATAGTATGAATGAGTATTTTCTCCCTCTTTTTCTATTTGCTTATCTTCTTCAAGTAAAGAAAGTAGTTCTCCTGGCAATTTATCTTTGTAAGTTTGTAATGCCCATAGTCCCGGTTTTATTTTGAAAAAGAACCTTTTATCCTGAACAATCCTGCGGATAGAGGCAAAGGGTGTCTTAGTTCTCCAGATGACGTCCGGTATTTTTAAGACTTTTTCATATAAATAACCCAGCGTGGCATATCCACCGTTTTCCTCCATAACCTTTATTACGGCTTCATATTGTTTCATATAAATATTCCTCGAACTGGTCGAAATTCTGCGACCTCACATTTCCGGGGAATATGAAGGAGACCTATTGTCTCTTTTTTTTGAAACTCCAGACTGTTGTTTTTTCCTCAAAAAGGAGGTTTATGGATTCATAAAAGAACGTTCTTTTTCTGACGTATCAGCCCTTCATCAGGAATTCAAAGCCGCACGCTTTGAGAATCTCTCCTTTTTTCTTCTCCCGGAACTCACGCCTGCGTTCGGAGGTGAAATTGCGCTTTACGGCTCCCCTGCACTCGCTGAAGGGACGCAACCTCTCGGGTTTTATTTCATTTACCCGGATGATGTAAACAAAGTTCCCATATACAAAAGGCTCGCTGACCTCTCCTGGTTTCATCTTGTTCATCCTGCCGTCAAACCCGCCACGATAGCTGGCAGGAACGAACCCGACCGAACCCTTGCTTTTGTTGGTAGCGGGATCCTGGGAATATTTCTCCGCCGCCTTCTCGAAGTCTTCTTTGGTTTTGAGGGTTTTGCGAATCCCCTCGAGTTTCTTTTTCAGTCTGGCGATGCGGGTCTGTTGTTCCTCCTCGCCCGGTTTCTCTCCGCGTTCTTTGATTTTAAGCCCCATCATACTCAAGTCATAGTTCTGAGGGTCGGTGAATTGTTCTTTGTTGTTTTCGTAATAATCCCGCAGGTCGTCCTCTGTGGGTTTGGGGAGGTCGTCCATTAATTTCCGTATATATTTCTCCGAGAGAACCTGTATTTTGTGATTCTCCAGCTGGCTTTTGAATTCGGGGGCATCGGCGAGATTCTTTGATTCGGCGTATTTTGCAAGGAGGGGCAGTAGAATTGGGCGCGACTCTATCACGCGGTCTAATTTCTCATCGGATGTCTTTGCCTGTTTGCGCATAAACTCTGGGATCTGTGTATGGAAGTCGGCGAGTGTGAATTTGATTTCGTCGCCGATGGCGATAATGACGGAATCAGACGTGCGGTCGGCGGCGGTAAAGACATCCTTATTCACAGAGACGCCAGGTGTGTGTAGTGAGACATAACCGAGGAATTCCTTTGCGCGTTCATTGCGCCGCTTTCCGCTCAATCTATTTTCGATAGTCCTCTTTACACGCTCAAATGGGTAATAGCCCTCTTCTGTTTTTTCCTCTACCTTTATTATGTTATATCCATGCTTGGTTTCTATTATGTCGCTGAACTTGCCAACCGGGGTCTTCTTCACGGCCTCGATTATTTCGGGGAGCATCTGCTTTTTATCCTTTGATGGTGTAATTGGTCCAAGGAGTTGTCCACTATCGGGACCACTCTCGCTCTTTTCCTTTGCGATGCGCACAAAATCTGCGCCGTTCTTCAGGTCGTTGTATATGGCTTTAATGTGCTTATAGACCGTTTCCTCTTCCTCTTTGTTCATTGGGACGAGGAGCTTCTCTCCGGGTTGCAGTGGACGGAATAGTTTGGTTTTTCGTTCTTCAGGTTTCACATAGCGAGGCTTTTTGTTCTCATCATCAGTAAGGATATGTTTCACCATCTTTTTATCGCCCGAGATTTTTCCAGCGATGCCCTCAAGCGTATCGCCCTTTTTTGCGGTGTAGTGCTTGTAGGTGGAGAGAAAGATATGGCGCATCTTGAAGGAGAAGGGCTGGCGGAATTCATCTGTTTTATGGTCTTCGTAGTATTGTTTAACCTCCTCCGGGGATGGGGTAATAATCTTTTTTATCACCTCATTTTGATACAGGATACTTGCGAAGGTCTGCTGGTGGACGCGTTCAATCTGCTTTTTTATGTCCGGGTCTTTATCGAAGCCAGATTTGATGGCTTCTTCTGTAAGTTTCTGGTTGAAGACGTAATCCTTCACGAAGTTTTCAAGTTCCTCGCTCTTCATAGTCCGGAGGCGTTCGGCGCCTGCTCCCCGAAAGCGGAAGCCGCCGCGTATGCGAGCACCCTCAACGAGTTCATCCATATAGAGGATTTTGCCATCGAATTTAGCGACAGCGGGATTAGGTTTTTCAGATTTCTCCTCCTCTGCCGGCATTTTCGCAAATGCTGCGAAGGACACCAGCACCAATGCAATCAGGTACAACCGACTCATAAAACTCTCTCTCTTCATAATAAAGACCTCCATTCAATTAAATTTTTGGATTAGTGATATAAAAATCGAGAATGAGTATGTGCAATAATCCGAATCGAGGCAAGGGAAAAGTGAATTTCTTTTGCCGATTTATGAGGCATTCTATACACATTTGCTGTGTGGTTTTTTGAGTTTTTTCACACGCTCAAGCAGGTCGAGTCCTCTCTCGAGGCGAAATGCCTGCTTGCGCTCCTTTAGATATGCCTCGATGGAGGAGCGCGAGACTCGCAATTGCCTCGGACCTAATTTTACACACTCCAGCTTTCCCTCATTTATGAGATGATAAACCTGTTTACGCGTGACGTCCAGAATCTTCGCCACACGGATTACGCGATACAACTCTATCATATCTGCCCCTCCCTTTCACCATTTTCCAATTTGCAATTTCCAACTCTTATATTCCCTACTGACTATCTATGGTGCAGTGTGGAACATATTTTTGTATCTTGACACTGTCTGAAAAATGTTTGATATTTTTATGGATTTGATTGAGGCAGATTGTCAGTCGTCCGTTGTCTTTTTCGTGTGCGTGCTCGTAATCGAATGATTACGCTGGCAAAATGGGGAATCTGTCGAAGACGGAAATGGAGGGACTAAGAAAACAATTGGGAGATTGAGCAATGGCGAGGAAAAAGAAGGGCAAAGCAGAACCGTCGCTCGAGCGATGGGCAGTGCGGCGGGTTCTTCTATTTGCACTCATCGCACTCGTGTTATTCTTCGGTGGACGGGCTTTCTACCACTTTTTGATAAACTGGAATGCCGTTCTACACAAGACATATAAGGCTCTGCAAATAGGAACCTCGATGTCCGAGGTGGAACGGGAGATGGGCAGCCCCGTCCGCAGAGGCGAATATCGGCTCGAAGTCCCGTCTGTGCCCGACTATGATGAAATTGTGAAGCGCGCACAAAAAAGTGGTGTGGTTAAATATCTCTACTATGAAAACGGCATAAGCACCATATATGCCCTCGGCTTCGATAGACGAGGGGAACTTGTCTTCAAGGTCTCTGTGTCGCCATAGAATACCAACAATGAATCTATTTGAGTTTGATGAGCGATTTTTCAAAGATGGCTGCCGTGTGCTGTGCGGGATAGATGAGGCGGGACGCGGTCCGCTGGCGGGACCGGTAGTTGCGGCGGCTGTGGCTTTTGAGAAAGCCACGCTTATCAAAGGTGTTCGGGATTCTAAACAACTCACTGCTGTGCGGCGCGAGGCATTATTTCCCGAGATTATCCACAAGGCGCTTGCGGTTGGCATCGGCATTGTTAGCCCGAAGACGATTGACCGGATAAATATCCTTGCCGCCACACACCTCGCTGCAAAAAAGGCACTGAGGAAATTATCCATCCTGCCGGATTTAATTATCACCGATTATCTGAAGTTGAAAAACACACCGGCACCGCTTCTTTTTTTCGTAAAGGGGGACAGAAAATCTCAGGCGATAGCGGCAGCCTCCATAATGGCAAAGGTCACGCGGGATAGACTTATGGTGCATTATCACGCCCGGTTCCCGCAGTATAATTTCGCAAAAAATAAAGGTTACGGCACAAGGGAGCACCTGACGGCAATTAAGAAGTGGGGACCGAGCAAGATTCATCGTCTCACCTTTCGCGGCGTGGCACAACAAAGTATGTTATAGCGCCCACCCCTCCACTATTTCGCTATTTCGTTGTGGCTTCAGAAAAAGGGTTGACGTATCCGTGGGGAATGTAATAGACATTTTCCCGCTTGTGTCTTGATAGGTTTTTTCCAACGAATTGTCCAAATTTCGCTGGGGGTTCGCCAAGCGGTAAGGCACGGGCCTTTGGAGCCCGCATTCGCAGGTTCAAATCCTGCACCCCCAGCCATTTTTTGCAATCGTGATTCTTTTACGAGAGTTGAATAGAAAAAGGGCGGTGTTGTGCCGTTATGGAGGATGACAATCTCATTGTTATAGGTGGCAGTGCCAGCAAGGCTCTGGCAAAAGAGATTTGCGACTACCTGGATATCCCTCTGGGCGGGTCTGAGATGCGCAAATTCTCCGATTCTGAGACGTGGGTCAAGATAACAGAGAACGTGCGCGGTGCCGATGTCTATGTTGTGCAATCAACATATGCACCCACAAATGAGCACTTGATGGAGCTCCTGCTTCTCATAGATGCCCTGAGGCGAGCATCGGCTGACCGCATCAATGCGGTGATTCCTTATTTCGGTTATGCGCGGCAGGATCGCAAAGACCAGGGGAGGGTCGCCCTTTCGGCAAAACTGGCGGCAAACCTGCTCGCCACAGCC
>CAZGKP010000110.1:0-12493 GCA_964526215.1 uncultured Candidatus Sumerlaeota bacterium | reverse complement strand
TCCAGTATTTCCTCTATTTCTTTTGGATTTAATTCGAGTTCTATATTTTGTTTTACTCTTTCTTTTTTATATTTTAAATTGATATGGCTATCCAGCACATTGTTGACTGCTTCATCAATTAGTAAACTGCTTTTTTTACATTCAATTGATACCGCTCTAAAATATTCAGTTACATTACCTTCTCTGCAATCCAATAATTTAAATGTTTTGTCTATCTGCCATGATGCTTCCCTCCAAGTTTGACTAATTGCTCGTGAGTAGAAAAGCCCTAACATCAATAAATCGATATTTATGTCCTTTGGGTTTTCTATATATAAACCATTAAATTTGATATTTCTAACCCAATCGTATGTCTTTTCTAAAACAAAATTCATTCGACCTGCTCTATGATCTTCTACTACATCCGCTAGGTCGTCTAATAATTGGATCCCAGCGCAAAAGTGATCAACTCCCTTTTCCTCAACAGAAGTTAATAATCGGTTTTTATCTAAATACACATTACTTGCCGCACAAAATTTTAGCATAGCTGCTTTTTGTCCTTGCTGTATAAAGGTGTTCGTATTGATTGGTTTTCCTTTTCTCTCTGAATACTTCATTTCATCGACCATAGCGTTCATCCACTCCATCTTATATTTATTATATGAAGTCCACAATTCTTTATTGTCTCCAAGTGCATTCTTGTATTCAAAAATTGATATTTCCTCTAAAATTGAGGATAGAATTAGTTCATTAGGCGAATATGAAAGTGATTTATCAAGTAAGTCATCAAATAAAAGACAGTATTCATATAATAACAACCAAGGGAAAGCTAGTTTGTCTTGAGTATTAGGTTCTATCTGAAACAAATCACCCACTATGAATGTGGCATACTCACCTAACATTGGTCTTCCATTCGCGCACATAAGTCTTTCCTTATAATGCTCAACTAAGGTATTACCAAGAGGAATTCCGATAGATTCAGCATACTTATACAAATATTCCCTTTGTACCTCTATTTTGGTTTGTAAAGATAAGAAAAAATCTTTATCAAACATATTAGAATGCTCTTTTACCTTTAGTCTTATTTCTTTTCTCAGCGGTTTTCTTATCGGAAGTACCGCAGACAATCGGTGGTCAATGATCTCTGTATTGTTCATGGTATTATCTCCTTTTTGTTTGTAGTTCATTCCAGCCTTTAACTACGCTAATGTTTTCTTCTTCAGAGTGCTTGCTTAGTATTGTAATTATGAAAAACGTTAACAAACTAGCAATAAAGCCGGGAACAAATGCCGTTTCAGGGGTTATAATAAGAAATGGAATCATTACTACTAACCCAGCGATAACAGAATAAAAGGCTCCCTTGGCAGTTGCTCTTCGCCAGAAGAAACCACCTATAACAGAAGGAATTAGTATTAAGAGCATGAATAACGCGTTCACACTCAACGCAACTAGGTTCTGATATAATATAGCAATAATTAAACCTATTAACCCACAAACAAAGGTTGAAATTCGCGCTACAAGAAGCAACTTCTTGTTATTTGCGTCTTGGGATATAATTCCTTTGTAGAAGTCTTTTGTAAAAGTTGCAGATGCAACCATTATAGTAGAATTAACTGTTGATATGAATATTGCCATAAAACCGGCGATACCCAACCCTAATATTCCAACAGGTAGATACGTTTTCATCAGGAAAAATATAGACTGATCCCTATTTACAAGATTTGGTTCAATTATTTTTGCTGCCATCCCAAAAAGTGTAGATATAGTATAGAAGAAAATTATTATGATAATTGAAAGAAATAATGCACGACGAGCTACCTTACCAGATGAAGATGCATAAATACGCTGCCACATCTCCATTGTTACAAACACACTTCCAGCCCCAAAAATCAAACCTGCTACAAAGAATGACAATCCACCATATGCAAATGGATCGAAAAATGATGACGGTAATGCTTGAAATCCTCTCAATCCACCGATCTCACTTAATGTTATCGGTAGTAGTATTATAAACAATACTATGAACATTGCAAAGAAATGAACAACATCTGTGTAAAAGTCGCTTTTGATTCCTGCAAATGCTGTATAGATAATAGTTGATATTGCTGCAAACCACACAATAACTTCGTATTGTAAGCCTGTCCAAACATTTAGAAGAGTGGATAGACCCACAAACTGAGCTGCAGTTAATAAGATATATACTATTAGAATTAAACCCGACGCGATTAATCGGCTATTTGGGGAATACCTTTCGGAAAAGAAATCACCTAATGTATGTGCTTTGAATTTATCGCCGAACCATTTAAGTCGTGGTGCAAACCATGCCGCAACAAGAACCCCTAAAATTCCACCAGACGCTGCCGTTAATCCCAGGGAAATTCCTTTGTCATAGCCAGATGCTGCAGTAGCTACAGTAGTTCCAACACCAACCCATGTTGAAACAACGGAGAACATAACTAAAAGCAGCGGTGCACGCCTTGATAGGATTAAGAAATCATCGGCTGTCTCTCCCCGTCCTATATAAATTGCCCACGCAAATAAGGCGGTTAGATAAGTGAAAACGACTATAATGTCAATTGTGTTCATTTTCTTCCTCTATTTGTTATTTTTGCATGGTTTCAGTATTATCACTCATCTTTTCTAGATTACTTATCATAAGTTCCACATCAACAGTCATTGACTGTGTTGACTGCTCATTATTTTCTTTTGGGACAGCATATAGTATAACTACACTGAATATAACTTGCTGTACAATTATTACATATTTTATGTCATTCATATCGAATGCTGTGTAGAACATAATTAAAAATACTACTCCAGATATTCCTGCAATCATTCTTATAATCTTCATACTTGTATTTTCTGTATTTTCATTTTTCTCTCGCATATTTTCATACTCATAGAACAAGAATGAGGGCAATCCCAAAATTAAAAATAATATGATTCCTCTTATCCACCAAATATCGCCCAGATTTGATACATAAAATTGTGAATTAAAAAAATGTTCTCTTGTTCTTTCAAAAAAGAGCAGCAGTCCTATGACCACATTGGCAAATGCTACATGGCAAGCCAATAATTGAAACAGCATTCTTCCACCACCACATTTAAAGAGCTGATTTTTAACCCGTTCAAAATTCTTTAATGATTCTCCATCGGTTGTGCTTTCTCTAGCTTTTTTTTTAGTATTTTTGATTCCTTCTTTTAATTTTATTGTATATTCAGAAGTACCTTCTAAATTATAAACTGACCCCTTGATTACTCCCATCATAAGCTCCCACCAAGAAAGATTTTTCATTTCCCAAAGCATTAGCAAACTCCATCCAAAAGTCAGTAATAAATAAGATGCAAATAATCTATTAATGTCTGTTCCTGAATTGAGAATACGGACACTAGCAGATAGAAAGATAAATATACATGCTATCTCTAGGAGGGCTTTCAATATTATATTTATAAACTCTTTTCTACTTAATTGATCTTTCTCAGAAGGAAATGATCGCGGTACCAATATTCGACATAGCCAATCAACAAACATAAATAAAATTATTCCTAGTGCAAATGGCACGCTAATTTTAATTCCATTAATACTTCCAATACTTCCCGCAATAACTACATTCACAGCACTTGCATATACAATTGTAGTAACTCCATCCACAATGATAGTTAATTTTTCCTGTTTGATGGCCATCTGCTTAACCTTTGCTGCTCTACTTCTGTATTATATCATATTGTATATTTTTCAAAAACCCTCCGTAATAAACTTCTTATTATATTTACACCACTTCCACCACCCAAATTTCCGAATACCCCCCATATCCTGCGCTGTTTCTTGCTCTTCCGCGGAAAGCGTAAGTTTGACCTTCCTCGAGCTGACCTACCTCAAAATACGGCTCGTCCTGTGTTTTCATAATCTCAAAGTTTTTGGGCTTCCATCCCTGCGGCGTGGGCGATAGAACTTTGACAAATTACAGAATACATTCGTCCGCTCTGATGTCCTCCTTGAGCCTTACAGATGCGTGGCCGGTTTCGGGGTCGAATTTTGTGTCCATAATCTTCTGGTCGCCGGGCTTGTGATGCACGGGCATGTCGAACGGCTCGAATCCCCACTCGATGAGTAGTTCATCGTTGCGCCCGTCGGGCTGGACTGCATATAGATACTTCCTGCATGAGCGCAATACGGGTGAGCCGACATCGAGGATAGCCTTCTTGAGTTCCTGATACGAATCCAGCTTTTCTCCGGCGCTAAAAATTTGTATTCCGCAGGATTGACGGGGTCATCGTCCTTCTTGTTGCAAAGTTACAGCAGCGCGATGTGTTCCACCGGTGTTGTTGGAACTCCTTGTTTCTCCGCCATTTTATACCTATCGTTTTTCGATTCCATCAATTATAATCGTCTCTTCTTCCAATTCCAAGCAAGAAATATATAAAAAATAACATACCATTCTGTCAAATGCTTTATTAATCATCTGTTCTGGGCGATGGGGGTCAGACGCCATAGCGAGTTCAGTTAAGCCTCTCCCCGATTCCTTCGATTTCCTTCCGTAACTCGGGAGCATCTTGAATCTTTTTCAGATGATACGTGATTGTATTTTTCCTTTCAAGTCCGAGAAACGGGCAATACATATGATGCATCAATGGCACTTTTTCAAGCATAATGTAGACCAATGCCTTTCTGGCACGTCCCACATTTCCCCGCAATCGCTTCCCGCAGTGCAGGTTATTTCCCCTCCTGCCCGATGCTGAAGATGTGCTCCAGGTCATACTTCGAGTATGAGGCAAAGGCGATAAGGGTCTCGGTCTTCTGAATACCATCGAGCTTGAGGAGATGCCCGGTTACGAGGTCGGCAAGTTCTTCATTTGCCTTTACGCGCACGATAGCCACGAGGTCGTATTCTCCCGCAACGGAATAGACTTCCGAGATGCCGGGGAGTTTGTGAAGCGCATCGGCTGTTTCCTGGACGCGCTCGCGCTCGACGTTAATCAGGACAATTGCAGTAACCATAATTTTCCCTCCGGTAAAATATGTAATTAGTATCGTTTATTCTAACAACAGTTCAAGAAGAAATGATGAAATAAACCGCATTTTTTCATTGCTTGTTTTTTATGAATACCTTGACATCGGAGGACAACAGAAGCAATTGTGAAAATAATTGGTGGCGGTTGAAAAAAAATCGTAAAATTGAGGGTTAATCAAATGCCTCAGCACACAACGGCAATTTTTGAGAATGGCAATCTCAAGCTCGTTAATCCCCTTAAGGGTATCCCCGACCACGCGGTGGTTAAAATAGTCGTGGAGAATATAACCCCACCTTCAACAGAAAAACAATTAGCGATGCTTCGAGAAGTTCCAATAGCCAGTGAACTGGCTGACATTATCGAGGCGGAGAGAAACAAGAGATGGAAGGTAGAAGAGTTTTAGCAGATACGACTTTGTTCATAGAACACCTTCGAGCAAAAGACAAAACCTCTACACACCTTTATAATCTGACAAGCCGGTTCCAGGTTGAAACCTGCGCGATAGTGGCTGCGGAAATATATTACGGTGCCAGAAAAGCAGAGGCTGAGAACCAGGCGAGGTTATAGTCTTACGCCCTTTCATCATTCATCCCTTCACGGGTGAAATGGCTGCCCGCCAATGCGCAGTTTTACCCGAATTGGTGAAGAAAAACCGCGTGCCGGACTTGCGGGATTTAATGATTGCCGTAACGGCGATTGACCTCGGATTGTCCATAGCAACCCTCAATCGTGCACATTTCGAGTTCATATCAGGTTTACGCCTCGTAGATATTAGTGTTAGCATTTGATATATTATATACCGATTATTTAGGGGTCCGACGAGTCATTCGTTTGAGCCAATACGGACATATTTTGAGAACCCGGGATAGATGAAATCTGCCTTGCTCTCCACACCCTTGGCAGGTGGATGTTCGTAGTAATACTTTTGGAGAAGTAGCATTTCAGACACAGACTTTCCGAACGCAGCGTCTCCCAGACGGAAACGCACATTAGGCGTGTCGCAGGATAAGAACACCTCATCTTTTGCGCGGTGAAAAATCGCCTCCCACATCCCATTCACTAAATATGCCTCGATAAGGGTTTTACCACCCAACGAGATGACGGTTGGCTTTTTCGATGCCCTGCCGCGTGTCTGAACCGGCGGTGCACCCGGATATTCTAAAACAAATTTTCCGGGTAGATTTTCCCCCGTAACAGCCCGCAGCATCTGTCCCCTATTGTATGCGACTGTTGTCATTTTTACCGCAATGCGTCCCGATTCCTCAAGCGGCTTTCCGTCCAGCGCAATCGCCACTATGCTGGCAATTGGCGATTGGGAAGTGACAGATAGCGTTCCCGCCGAAACTTTCTCACCTCTCTTAAATTCCCCTTGAATCACCCGGAGGCGAGGGGTGTTGATGAGCATCTGCCCCTTCTTCACATCGCGCACAACCTCTGCTGAATGGGAGACGAATCTATCGGGAGGTGAAATCGGCTCAGGAGAGGATGCACCCGAACTGGAAAATCTTTTTAATAAACCCCGTGTGGCATTCACTGTACTCTGTGAGCCAACACCGAGCAATACAATATTATTTTTCTTCGGGTCATAGAAACCCCTGCAGCGCCCGCTCTTGACAAACAGGGGTTGATAACCCGCGCTCATCACAGCCGATGTAGGAAAATCAGCGTCAGTATACATAAACGGCTCGCGATAACCGGCGGTGTAATAGATACTCCTCTTGCGGAGGGATTCGGGGAGGGATTTCCAGCGCCCGGAGTGCGCATCCCACAGGATATTATTGATGCCCGGAAATATGCCGCTGCCGCTTCGCCCGCTGGAAATGCATATATCGGCTCCGGAGTGCACCGCACCGGGGAAATAGCGATTCTGGACGCGACAGTCCCACGCAAGCGTATGCAGGCGGTCAACGTATTGCCCCCAGCAAAAAAGGTCGTCATCCGTGTATGCAATATCGGCTATATATTTAGCGGGTTTAATGTCGCCACCGATAAAGAGTGCGGCAGCGTAGCCGAAGGTGCCCCAACGCACAGGGTCTGCCTGAAGCCCGAATGTGCCGCAGGCATTTTCATCCCCCCAGGTGTTATAGCAAAAATAAATGAGGGCGTCGTAATCCTGAAGGAGCGAATGTACGGCGATTTCGAGATTGGCGGAGTTGCGGAATTCGTTGGGCCAGCAAAGTGCCCATTCACGGCATACGAGCGGTTTTCCTGCCCATTTATAGCGCGCCATAAAGGCTGCAAGGCTCCACGCCCCGCTATCGCGCAGATAGTTTTTGTTCTTAAAGAACGATTTGCCAACCCATGCCTCGCCTGACTTAAATGCGGGATGGTCTCGATAGGCGTTCTCGGCAACGAAGTCGAGTTCCTCCGCAACCGTCCAGGTGTCAGGAATAACCTGGCTGTTGACAACGGCTGTGAGGGGGATTGGGCAACCTTTAGAGCGGATGAGGTCGCGCTGGTGTGCGAAGAATTTGCGCTGGATGTATGCGGCGAAACGAGCGCCGTCGCTCTGCCGCAAAGGATGACTGATGGCATCGCCAGGTTTTTCGGGGGAGATATCAGCAGGCGAGCGCATCTTCATATCGGGGATTTTCACAGTGTCATCTTCGAGACGCTCATCTGCGGTAAGGGCTGACCACGAGCCATCCGGGATAGACCAGGCGGCGCGCAGGGCATCGGTCGTGCCGTATTTGTCTTTCAGCCAATCGTTCCAGAGTTTGCGGAACTGGGATTTGTAAGGTTCGATGAACCTCACCCAGCCACCGGGATTGAAAAACAGGCTGTCCTCATTTTCGAGTTCGAGCATACATACGGCGGGGTCGAGTCCGTTGGGTAGTCCGGTGTATGGATTTTTATGCTCAAAGAGCCATTTGACAATATATTCGTCTTCGAGCTCGATGAGCCGGGAATCAAAGAAGCCGTAAGGTTTAGCCTTGCGGACAAGTCTATGTGCGGCGGCGACGCCATCGCCGGGGCGAAATGTCCGGTATCCCTTTATGACGAGATAGACGTAAATGCCCTTTTGTTTTGCGCAGTAAATCCAGTAATCAATGCGGTCGCGATATTCGGCATCAAAGTGGCGCGAGTCATTATTATGGGGATACGCCTCGTCAATAATATTGCGGCGGACGAGGTTATATTTTTCGCCGCCGCGATTATCAATCTCGTGGAGACGCAGGATATTGCAGCCTGCACGGGCAATGACATCAACCGCCTGCCGTATGCGTTCTTTCGGGATGTCTATATGCGAGGCGGCAACCGTAACGCCCCAGAAGCGGATGCGTTTGCCGCTCTTTTCAAAATGGAAATGCCCATCATCACCGACAGTTACAAACCCATATTTACCGGCGGGAGGGTCGAGCAGGAAACTGAAATCAATTAGAGATGAGTCCGGCAATTCATCAAATGTGGGATTGAGCGCTCGGACGGCAAGCGGGTCGTTCCGATAGCGTTCTACTGTGCGGCGTTCCGACGTAACAGGCGGCTCCGCGGCAATAGCGAAACTGAACAAAAAGCATAGAATCCATAGTCCCCGGATAAACAAAAATCTTTTCACTTCACATTCCTCTCAGGAAATATCTGCGGATAGCTTTTATTTTGTTGTTTGGTTTCAGTCGGTTTGGATGACGGTTACCCACGGAATCTCGAAGCCTCATCTGGGAGAAAAATCTTTTATGACTTTCACAATATCTGACACATCTATAACACTATCTTTATTGGTGTCCGCTCGGGGGATTTCTTTCAGTTTAAGCGGTGAAATGCCCAGAATGTGGTTTTTGATTTTTTTACGCGACACAGGTCCAGTGTAACGTAAAATTTTCAATCCGCCCCTTCCGTCCGCAACGTAAATCAGGTCCCCATCCACATAAACCCCTTGTGTAGTGCCGGAGGTGGCGCAATAGCCCATAAGCAAAGGCGTTGCTGGGTCGCTCACATCAACGATTTGCAATCCACCCGTCCAATCAGCAATATAAGCCATCCCCTCTGATGTATGAACCGCAACAGCCCATCCCTGGGTGTCATACATACCCTTTAATGCGGGTTCTTCGGGATTGCTTGCGTCTATTATGGCAAGCCCGCTTTTGTAATCAGCCACATAAGCAGCATCCCCACAGATGTATATTCCTTTCGCCTCCCCGGGTGTATCGCACATCCCTTTACGTCCTATGTTTTCCGGGTCGGTTACATCGAGGATATAAAGTCCCCTATCACTGTAGTCTGAATGCAGTGTTACAAACGCCAACCCATCTTTGACAAATACATCCTTGGCATGTTCATAAGGCATAATACTGGCACCCCAATAACTCTTTATAAGAGGGGTCTCTGGATTGCTTAAATCAAGAATCATAAGTATCACTCCGTCTCCAGTGACATAGATGAATCCATTGTCAGTAAATATTCCATTCAGGAATAAAGGAGAACAACCACCAAAACATACACTAATCATATAAGATTTTATTTTGGTTGGTTTATACGGATTGCTTACATCTATAAGCTCGATATTTCTATCTGTATATTCAAAGCTTTCTGTTGCGCAAATAACATCTCCACTTGAACAGAAATCAACGATGTATGTTTGAGTATCATAGAACCCCAGCAGAGTGGGCGAAGTCGGTTCGCTCACATCATAAATATGCAAGCCGTAAATGCCGTCGGCAACATAAGCCAGACCATTCTTAACATATACCCGATTGGTATCCATCAAAGAGCCATAAAACCCCTTAAGCACCGGCTCATCCGGATTATGTGCATCCAGAATCAGGAATTTCCCTGCAGCGACATAGACCATTTCCCCTTCGGCAAAAACACCCGAATAACGACCAAAACCCCACTCCTTAAAAAGCCGATAAAATGACCTGCGAAAAGGACGTTCGGGATCACTTACGTCAAATATGGAAAGCCACCCCATATCCTCGATGATATAAGCAAGTCCATCTTCGACATATATCTCATTGGAAACCTCTATGAAAGTGTCATAACCACCATAATGCCCAACCGCCCGGGGCGCAGATGGGTTGCTCACATCTACTATTATGAGTTGACCGCCAAGTAATTTTTCATCTGCTGTATGTTTATGCGGCATATACGTTTTATAATCAAGCATATAAGCATAATCTCCGGAAACATATAAACCTGTCAGCCCATAATAAGGATGAAAAGAACCCAGGTGAGCAGGATGTGCAGGGTTGCTAATATCCAATATCACCAATCCTTTACTTCCATCTCCAATATAGGCGATATGTCCTTTTACATAAACTCTCACAACAGATTTCAATGTGTTATAATTTACAATTAGAATGGGGGTTGTAGGATTTGACACATCTATAATCTGGAGTCCTTTTGAGGAATCCGCCACATAGGCAATACCATCGCTGACACATAAGGCGACGGCTGTCCCTGAGGTATCGAAAGAGCCTTTAAGGGTCGGTTTGGATGGATTTCTGACATCCATAATCTGCAATCCGTTCCTACTATTTGCGATATACGCAAGCCCGCCGGTTGTGTAAATATCCATCACACGGTCATTAAGGACAAAATTACTCATCAGCAGAGGTCTGGAGGAATCGGAGATGTCTAATATGAGCAAAGTATTATTATCGCCGACATAGGCATAATCACCGTCAACATAAACTTTACTACAATACTCAACCTCACCTCCAATATGACCAACGAGTTCAACATTCATATTGCCGTTGGTTTTCAGGTATGATGACTGGGCGGATTTGCCGAGTGAGGGGCTATCGTTCTCTCTTACAGTATAGTCGTTTGCGTTAGCCGCACTAACGCACAGAATGAGAGCGATTATGACCCACGTCAAGATCTGGCAGGAGAGTTTCTCAAACTTCATAGGATACTCTGAAAGTCATCTACAGTCTATTGTCCGTTGTCCGTTGAAAATTCAATGTTTCCACCTGAATTAGACTCGTAATTCACTATTCACAGTTCACTATTCACTATTCAACTCAGTGCAGTTGTCCGTTGTCGGTTGTTTATTATCTATTATTGGTAGAAGTGTCATCTTATGCGGATGCGGCTGTATTTTAACTTTGCCTGTCTGCCGAGGATTGCCAGATAGGGTCTCTCGTCATTTCCAAAACGCTCGAAGCACTGCTTGTAAAATGAGAGAGCCTTTTCGTAATCTTTCAGGTGGTCGTGCGCACATCCGGCGCCATATAATGCCTTGCATACAATATCTTCCTGGTCGGGATATTTCCGCAAAGCCTCCTCATAGAGTTCGGCAGCCTTGCGGTAGCGCTTCATACGATAATGTATATCAGCCAGGTCAACCCAGGCAAGAGGCGTAACGCGCACGTCATCGGGGAAACGGGCAATTACGGACTTGTAAGCCAGTAGAATAGCCTCGTTTCGCTTTTTAGGTTTCTCCCCTTTCCGGTATTCAAAGAAGGTGGTGTCCCTGAAGTTTTTAGCAAAGATATACTGTTCGGTAGCGGTCTTGAATTCGGGTATAATGATGGGTTCCTTTCTGCAGGAAGCCAAACCCACCATAATGATCAGGCTCACCAACGCAATCTTAAAATATCTCATCTTCTCACCTCTCTTTTATTTTGATGCCTTTCAAATCAATCACAATTCTCTATTCTCCATTCACTATTCTCAATTCTGCTGATTATGGCTCAGGGGCGTGAATCCCAACACATCAGGTAATATAATCAACCTTACCGCTCCAGGACACAATATATATAGGTTGAAAGGGTCTCGATTGCCTGATTTTTATTTCCCGGAGGCGGCATAACTCCAGCGTGGCTAAAAACGTCGCTATCATTTCAGCTCTATTTATGCATCGTTCAAATATCTTCAGTATCTCAATTTCCTTTTGTGTGGAGAGGAGATTCCGCAGGTATTCGATTTTATCTTCAACGGTGAATTCATCCTGGGAGACCTCGTGAAAACCCTTTGCCTCTACGAAGCGTAGCACGCGCGAGAATGCCGAGAAGAGATTTTGCAAATCCTCGCGCAGCGCAGGTTCTCCTTCGGGAGGCGGCAGAACAGGGATTACGTCTGTGCGGAAAAATACATCAGAATATTTCTCTCCCTTCTTGCGCAATGATTGTGCGAGGTCTTTGAATTTGCGGTATTCCACGAGCTGGCGCATCAATTCTTTGGCGGAGAGAATTTCGTCAATTTCCTCCTCATCGCTTTCATCCTCGCGCGCTGGCAAAAGGTGGCGCGCTTTTATGTTAATGAGTGTAGCCGCCATCACCAGAAATTCCCCCGCAACCTCTAAATCAAGGTCCTCCATAAGCTGGACGTAATCAAGATACTGGTTCGCAATTTCCGCGACAGGTATGTCATAGATATCCATCTCGTTCATTTTGACGAGGTGCAAAAGGAGGTCGAACGGACCATCAAAGACCTTAATTTTCACCCGGTAGGACATATCAGTGATCAATCATTTGCTGATTGCAAGCAATCAGGCGTCATTAGTCATTTGGCGATTGCGTTGCAATCGCCGTCATTGGTCAATAATCCGCCTAAGGCG
>CAZGKP010000109.1:0-12521 GCA_964526215.1 uncultured Candidatus Sumerlaeota bacterium | reverse complement strand
ACTGGAGGAACTTACGAGCCGCATAACCTTCTCCCGAATTCGGGAGATGCACCCCGATTAAGCCTGCACAAACAACCGCACTTGCCATTTTCTATGATGTGGTATTATTCCTTCGTGGCGGGCGTAAATAAATCAACTAATTGGGCGAGTCCATACTTGATGTAATTGAATAGTATCCGCGGGGAATGGGCTTGCCTTAATGTGCGTAAAATGTAACCGGGGCGTAAATAAAATCGCCGCAAAAATCGCCTGCGCCATTTCGCTAACTCTTCCTTCGTTAAATGCAGTGTCGGCATCGCTGGGGCATCATAAGCTGCTTCCGGGATTTCTCCCGGCTTTAATAAACCTTCCTTTATTGCCTCTTCGTATAACTCCGTCCCGGGAAATGGATATACGTAAAATATTTCGAGGAAGTCGGGATTGAGCTCCTTTGCAAATTTTTGATTTGCTTCAAAGACCTTTTCAGAATCCCACGGCAGACCGAATAAGAAATATATGCTGGACTTGATTCCGGCGGCTCGCGTGAGCTTCAACGCCCGGCGGGCATCGTCAACCTTTACGCGCTTATTCATCTTATCGAGTATCTCCTGCTCGGCACTCTCCACTCCATAGGCAATCAGCCAGCACCCCGCCCGCTTCATCGCTCCGAGCATTTCGGCATCAACCGTGTCCACGCGGCTATTGGACGCCCAGGAAATATTGAACTTGCGCTCCACAATTTTATTGCATAACTCGATAACCCACTTTTTGTTTGCCGTGAAGAGGTCGGAGCGGAACAGGAAATTTTTGATGTTAAATTTCGAGATACATTCTTCGATTTCCGCGAGGATATTTTCTTGTGAACGGATGCGGTTTCTCTTCCCCGCTACCTGATTTGCTAGACAGAATATACAATTGTATGGACAACCGCGATTCGTTACGATTGTTGCCTGCATTTCGCCCGTATCGGGGCGGATATATAGCTCGTTTCTTACGAGGTGGCGTGCGGGAAAGGGGAGGGCGTCTAAATCTTCACAGAATGGGCGCGGTGGATTCCGGCGGATCCCGCCCCCTTTCGCCCGGTAGGTCAGTCCGAGGATTTCTGAAAATGGCAGTCCCTCGCCGAGCTCTTTGCAGGTGGCTTCATATTCACCGCGCAGAACTACATCTAGAGCGTGATAGCGATTGAGCGAATCAACATCGAGCGTGTTAAAGTGTGCGCCCTTTGCGATGGTGAGTATTTCGGGATTGATTTCTTTTGCGACCCTGGCGGCTTTTACGTCTCGGTTAAGCGAGGGCGTTGTGATGCTGATTACAAGGGCATCGGGAGAAAAGGTGTGAATTGCGCGGCGCAGTCCGTGCCACAATTTTCTTTCGGCGGGAAAATCTATGAGTCGGCATTCGCACCCGGCAGATTCAAATGCGGCTGCGGCATACATCAAATCAATGGGTGGGCGCAGGGCGACCGTTTTGAGTTTGTCAATCGGTGTCTGGCAACGGTCTTCGCGGATATATCTTCCGGTGGGCGGGACGATGAGTAGGATGCGCTTCATTTAGTGCCGGTCTCGGATGTTTTCTTCGGGGATATTGGTTCAGGTTTTGGTGGTGCGTATGGGACGATGTTAACAAATTCTCTGGGGATTTCTCCTTGAATGAAATAAACGTCGGCTTCCCTGCCGAGCTCGGAAGTGTGGGGATTGAGTGCGTCTATATCTCCGGTGAAGGCATATTTATTATGTTTATCTGCCTGATAGAGTCGCCCGTGAACCGAGCACTGTATGTCGAAGAGTCCGGGGCGAACTTTGCTGGGGATTAAGGTATAATGCCCTTTCGATGGGCATTCGGGGATTTCAAGGATATAGCGTGCCTTGCGGTCTGTCGGCTTCAGGTTCACCAACTGGCTCTTTGGTTTGAGGCGAAGCGTGCCGGTTGTTGGGTTTTCAAAAACAACCTCCCCGAAGTGGAAATAGTAAGCCATCATTTCAGCCAGGTCATCAAAGGAGATATTGGGCGGGACATCAAAGCGGAATTCCTTCTCCATCTGGCGCATTGCTTCTTCCATAACCGCCATATTCTTCACGCAATCGCGAGTCTCAATCTTCTTAAAAGAGCTACGTGCATTCAGAAAGAGGATTCCGCCCAAAAAGAGCGCAAGAATCCCGAAAACGATATAGAGGGTTTTCTTCTCGTGTTGTCTGGTCTTGATTTTTCTCTCTTTGCGCATTTTTTCTAAGAACCATAAAGCTGGGATATATTATTTCTATGATTAAAAGAGAACGCGACTTTAATACTTTTTACTGATAATTTAGATTTGAGTTGAAACTATATATTTTGTATGTGTATGAAAATTTAATCAGGAGTCAACAAGAAATATGAATGCACCTGCGAGACAAAATAAGCGCGGAGCAGTTTTATTCGACCTGGATTACACACTATGGGACCACGCAACCGCGCAGGCGACCGCCATCAGGCACATCTGCGAAAGACACACCCTCAACTTCGATGAGTTCTACCCCCTATATACCTGCTTCAATCGGGAGGGATGGGAGGCTTTTGCCCGGCGCACGATTAGCCTTTCACAAATGCGCATCGGGCGTTTCGAGAAAACCATCGCTGCCCTTGAACTCACTCACCTCTCCCCATCTGTCTTAAGCAATGAATATCTACGTATCTATCCAGAGGGGATATATTTAGTGGATGGGGCGGAGGAACTGCTTCGCCTCCTCAAGCCACATTTCATAATCGGCATAATCACCAATGGCACCAGAGACACACAGGGTGGGAAAGTTGAGCGTTCTCCACTTAACGGTTACCCGGATTTCATAGTAACGGTGGACGATGCAAAGTGCAGTAAACCCTCGCCGGAATTTTTCAAATTTGCATTTCGCAGAGCGGGTGTGCCGCTGGGACAAATCACCTGTGTTGGAGACAGTTACGAAGATGACATCATAGGTGCAGCGCGAGCGGGTGCAGGACGAACCGTATGGTTCAATCCCGAAGGGGCGCCAATCCCCGAAGATCACGCCATCCGACCAGACCACATTATCAAGCACCTGAAAGAACTCCCACCGATTCTCCTGGGAAAGTAGAGTTCATCCCCCGCCACTGGAGATTGCTGATTGAAACCACCGGCATTTATTCAGGTTGACCTCGATGGGCTGTGGGCTGTGCGCCGATGCTACGGCGCCGCCGAAGGCGATGCCTTCGAGAACGACCCCGTGTATGAAGAAGGGGTCCCGCGTTTTCTCACGTTGTTTTTGCGCCGAAAAATCCCCGCTACATTTTTTATTGTCGGGCGCGATGCGCAAAATCCCCAAAAGGCACAGCGCATCGCCCAAATCCTTGATGCTGGCTTTGAAATCGGTAATCATTCATTTAATCACACACTCGGACTGACGCGACTCTCATCTGAAGATATACGTGCAGATATAACCCGCGCACAGGAGGCAATAGTGGCGGCGATTGAATCGGGCGGTTTCGGTAAGGAACATTACCCGGTGGGTTTTCGCGCCCCGGGGTATGATGTGGACAGGCGCGTCCTGAAGATTTTGGGCGAACTTGGTTTTAGTTATGACGCGTCGCTTTTCCCAACATTCTGGGGATTTGTGATGCGTTGGATTGACGCATATATCTCCGGCAAAATTCCGTACACGAAGCGGCAGTATGGTCACTTCGCAAACGGACTGAAACCGCTTAGCCCGCATCCGATTCGGGGCATCGAGGGGCTGTACGAATTACCGGTGAGTGTTTCGCCAGTTTTGCGGTTACCCTTTCATTTCGGAATTACGGCGATGCGGGGATTTGATTATTTCCGCAGGTGTGCGCAAAGTTACGTCAAGCGTGGGCTACCGCTTGTTTATCTTTTTCACGGGATTGATTTCGTTGATACGCGAGAGCTGCAGATATTGCCCACAAAGCGCGGTGCGGGATTTTTCCAGAAACCCATCAAAGAAAAACTCGCCCTTGCCGACAAGATTTTGAAATTTATCGGAGAGCATTTTGAAATCCGCCTTGCCCGCAATTGGGTAACAACAAAAAGTAAGGAGGGCAATCCAGATTGCACACGAGAAATATAATAGCAAAAGTTGAAACTATTAGGCTGTGTGCAATAATATCTTTTCAAATGACTGGGATGCTTGCATCCACGTCATCCGTGTGCTATTTTATTCAGGATGTAGTTTCAGAAATTTTTGAGCCTCTATAGAAGTCTGCTTTTCGTAGCTTTGCCAAGATGCGCCCCTCGCATCCACTTTATGCTGCATCAAATGAATCGCACCGATACCGCCAAAGGGAATTGCGCGGACACGGTCACTCATTTCATAATGTATATTCATGGCGGAGAAAACCGGCTTGTTAGTAAATTTTTTTATCTTGCGGTAAGTTTTTCGTTGCAAATTTCTCTTTCGTTTAGATAGGAGTTTTTCTGTTTTTTTATTCACTCGAAATGCCTCCTTTTTTAGGGTATTGATTTTTTATGCAAATCAATTAAACCCAGTAATAAAGCGCCTTTTGAGTGATTTCAATATTCATCTTGTATTTTTTGCGCTGGTTTTAGAACGAGCATAAAACGAAAAAGGAGGAAGTTATGAACAGAAATAAAACTAACAACCATGCACAGAAGCATTACGATTCATTAATCTGTAACCTGCCATTTTCGGTCCTATGTATTCTTTTCTTATTTGTATTTGCCTTTGCGCCACAATTGGGGCAGGCTTTGGGCCCGCCCTATATGGTCAAGGACATTAGAACTGCACCCGGTGCAAATGAAGATTCGGAGCCTCAAAATTTCGTTGCGGTTGGAGGTACTGTTTATTTCTCTGCAGAGGAACCGATTCAGGGAAAGGAACTATGGAAAAGTAACGGTACTCCTGAAAGCACTGTTTTGGTAAAGGACATTTACCCGGGCACAGAGGGTTCGAGTCCCAAATATTTGACTGAGGTGAACGGAACGCTCTTCTTCTGGGCCAATGACGGGACAAACGGGACAGAATTGTGGAAAAGTGATGGGACTGCCGCCGGCACGGTGATGGTTAAAGACATTAACCCTGGCTTAACCGATTCATATCCCAGGTTTCTGACTAATGTGAATGGGACACTCTTTTTTAACGCCGACGATGGGACGAATGGCGCGGAATTATGGAAGAGTGATGGTACTGAAGCGGGTACAGTTATGGTTAAGAACATTTATTCCGGCTCGAACAATTCGTATCCTGAGGACCTGGTAAACGTGAATGGGACGCTCTTTTTCAGCGCCACTGACTGGTCAAAGGGCAATGAACTGTGGAAGAGCGACGGGACCGAAGCTGGCACTATGATAGTGAAGGACATTTACCCTGGTTCTTCCAGTTCGGAGTCAAAAGACTTGATTAATGTGAACGGGACACTTTTCTTGCTGGCACAATCTCCTGGGACTGGTTGGGAGCTATGGAAGAGTGATGGGACAGAGGTGGGAACTGTTTTAGTCAAGGACATCAATCCCAGTGGAGACCCAGAAATATACGATATGACGAATGTAAACGGAACGCTTTTCTTCACTGCTGATGACGGAACACACGGAAGGGAGGTCTGGAAAAGCGACGGCACTGAGTCCGGCACCGTAATGGTAAAGGACATTCGTCCAGGCTCAAATAGTTCATATCCCGATGATCTGGCGAATGTGAATGGAACTCTTTTCTTCAGCGCATTCAGCGAGGCGACAGGCAACTGTGGTCTCTGGAAAAGTGATGGTACCGAGGTCGGCACGGTGCTAGTAAGAGATGATTTGTCGCCCTATTATCTGGCAAATGTTAACGGAGTGCTTTTCTTTACAGGTATGGACCCTTTAAGTGGTAATGGCTATGAGCTATGGAAGAGTGATGGAACCGGCGCTGGCACTGTAATGGTAAAGGACATAGACCCCGGCATAAACAGTTCAGAACCACAGAATTTAACGAATGTAAACGGGACGCTTTTCTTCAATGCTGACGACGGGACACACGGAAGGGAGTTGTGGAAGAGCGATGGGACCGAAGCTGGCACGGTAATGGTTAAAGACATCAACCCTGCTTCAGTCAGCTCATCTCCTGATTATCTGGCAAATCTTAACGGAATGCTTTTCTTCAGCGCAAACGATGGAATAAATGGAACCGAGTTGTGGAGAAGTGATGGCACTGAAGACGGCACTGTGATGGTCAAGGACATCTGTCCCGGCCTGGATGGTTCGTCTCCTGGGCATCTGGTGAAAGTGAATGAGACGCTTTTCTTCATCGCAGACGATGGAACTCACGGAAAAGAGCTTTGGAAGAGCGACGGCACCGAGGCCGGCACGGTGCTGGTCAAAGACATTTATACTGGCTCAGAAAGTTCGTCCCCAAACTATCTGGTGGACATGAATGGAACGCTTTTCTTCGCTGCTGATGACGGCACACATGGTACGGAGTTATGGAAGAGTGACGGCACTGCAGCTGGCACTGTGATGGTCAAGGACATTGAAACTGGCTATTATGGTTCGATGCCATGTTATTTGCTCAATGTGGAAGGAACGCTTTTCTTCAGCGCCGATGGCGTGGGACATAGAGAGTTGTGGAAGAGCGATGGCACTGAAGCTGGCACGGTACTGGTAAAGGACATCTATCCTGCCGCCGGCTACTCTTCCTCTCCTAAATATCTAACGAATGTGAACGGAACGCTTTTCTTCAGTGCTACTGACGACACATACGGAACCGAGTTGTGGAAGAGTGACGGCACCGAGGCTGGAACAGTGATGGTTAAGGAGATATATCCCGGCTTTGATTATTACGCCCCCTATGACCTGACGGACGTCAACGGAACGCTCTTCTTCGGCGCATACGACGGGATAAACGGGACTGAGTTATGGAAGAGCGTCGGAACGGAAGCTGGAACCATAATGGTAAAGGACACAAATCCCGGCTCTGTTGGTTCGTACCCATGTAATCCAACAAATGTAAACGGGACACTCTTCTTCAGTGCCAATGATGGCACAAGCGGTTATGAATTGTGGAGAAGTAACGGCACTGTCACTGGCACGGTCAAAGTTAAAAACATCATGTCAGGTAAGAGTGGTTCAATTCCAGTGAATCTTGTCCGGGCGACCCCCGGCGGATTATTAGCATTTTCTGCTTCTAACGGAATTTCAGGGAGGGAACTCTGGATATCGGATGGCACTGCGGCAGGCACAGTAATGGTATATGACATCGCCCCAGGCGCTTGTTCATCCAATCCTGCTTCCTTTACAGTTATCGGCTCGACTCTTTTCTTCACTGCTTACAACGACACCTACGGGACTGAGTTGTGGGGTCTGTCGCTTATTATTACAGCAACAGGACCGGACAACAGGAATTATTACAATTAGTATGCAGATATGCGGAATAAATTAAATTTGAGAGTGTAATGGTGTGAGACTCTACCCCAATTGACCTATTCTATTTCACTACTTCCCCTTTTTATTGTCTCATATGCCCGGTTCAGACCTTTGTCTCCCGTTATCTTTTTCAGACAACTGTAAATCCCTTTCTTAATGCCTAAAAATCTCCCGATCTTGGTGCCTGTTGTGCCTTTTTAGGCGCTTAAGGTGCCAAGACCTACAACATTTTGTAGATATACGTGAATATCCAATATCGAATGTTGAATCTCCAATGTCTAATAAAAGAAGAGGGAGAATTCACCCCTTCGATATACTTGGAAATTCGATATTAAGAATTCGACATTGGATATTTACTGCATCGAAGGAGCCACTTTTATCGAGATTGTCTCGGAAAAAGCATAGGCTCTTAGGCGGAATGACTATCGGGCGTCTCGTGCGGACCATTACGGCTCATAGAGGACTTACACCTCCAGGATTCACGCCATGCCTGGCACACAAATGCAGCCGGGCATAAACCCCGGCCCTACGAAGTACGGACATTCTTTTTGCAAAATGGTGTAATACTTTGGTCAGTTAAGTGGCAGAAAGGTATATCCCCCTTGATTGCATAGCCGAATAAAAGTTTGCCGAAACGGCGGCGAGATGCATTCTCTTACATCTCTTGCCGTTTCGGCTATATAATCCCGTGAATTCGGTCTCAATAGCGGTAAAGGAACCAGTCGGTGACGGATGTTCCAGGAGGAACTTCATCGGAGCCAATATCGTAGTTCGGTCCCAAGGGTCGTGACTGTTTATCAATGTCGTATAGGACTCCTTTGGCGGCGAGATTGAGGCCTGCATTAACAGCGGGCGAGTTGTAATTGTTTATATGATAGCTGGGGTCGAGGAGCGGGTCGCCAGAGATGTTGTCAATTGCCCACGCCTGAGCGTTGAGTGTGGCAAGGTCTAAAGGACCAAGTGCACCATCATCATAGATGCCTGCATTGTTCCAGAAGAGATTGTTCAAGCAGGTGACGGTTTTGTCACCGAAATATTCTCGGATGGCAAAGAGCGATGGATGGTTGGCGAAGATATTGTTCTCAATGTCAGCGGCAGAGTCGAGGGCTATAGCATCGCTTGGGACAGGGGCGGTGTTGTCAGCAACGGTGTTATTGAAGAATTCAAGGGCGACACCGCAATGAGTAGCGACAGCGGTTCCTGTGGTGGCGCTGTTCTTGGTAAAATTGGAATTTCTGACAACGACGTTCGAGCCCACGGCGAGCATGCCGCCGCCACGAATGGGACATGCATTCTTGTCCACTGTGTTGTATTCGAGCTGGAGGAAAGCTGCTGGATGACCACACCCGCTCAGGTAGATTCCGCCTCCATCAGCTCCCGCCTGGTTACCCTTAATGATGTTATCAACAATCATTCCCTGATTGGGCATATCATCGTAGGATTTTATTGCGGCAATGCCGCCGCCATAGTCCAGTGCGAGATTTCCAATTATCTTGTTGTCATCAATATCTGGAGACGCATAGAAAGAGCCAATGCCGCCGCCGAAAGTGGGTAATCCTACGACGCTGTTACCGATGATGTCGTTATCGCCGATAAAGGGGTGATTAGCTGGAGCGACGGTAAAGTCGTAGCGGACAGAGATGCCGCCGCCACCATTGGGAGTACTAGGGGCACAAGCGCTGGTAACAGTGTTTGTGGTAATCGTGTTACCGGTGATAACGGGATAGCAGGGTGCGAGATAAGCATTGATGGCGATGCCACCGCCGAAGAAAGTGGCGGTATTTGTGGAAATAGTATTATTGGAGGAGACCTGGACGGTATTGTCGCTGTTTTCGATGAATATGCCGCCGCCCCATCCGCCATTCCAGGGACAGGGGAGTGTGCCAGTAGCAGTGTTGTGGAAGATGTCGTTCAGGGAAATGAGGGTCAGGGAAGGAGTGGTATTGCAGTTAACGACGGAGATGCCGCCACCATAGGCGGAGCCGTTGCCACCCATGGTTCCGATGTGATTCTGGTCAATGACACCATCAGATTGCCACCAGCTGATACCACCACCGTCAAATGCGGATGTGTTGTAGTAGAAATTGCTCAGCTCGATGTGGACAGTATAGGGCCATACGGTAATACCGGTGCAGGAATAAACGTATACACCGCCACCAACGTTAGTGGCTGCCAGGTTGCCCTGGAACAAGCACTTGGTGATAAGAATACTCTGGGAGTAATACACAGCCACACCACCACCGTTCAGGGAGGCGACGTTGTCAAAGAATTGGCAGGTATGAATGGTTACGTTGCTTGAGTACTCGATATAGATGCCCGCACCATCGGAGATTGCGGCACCGGCGTTGGAGACAAACTGACAATTTGTGATGTTAGTGTTGTTGGCCGACCAATTGCATATAGCGCCACCAAGACCCAGTGTAGTCATCCAGAGGCCGTCGCCCCCGCCAGCATTTGCAAAAAACAGGTCCAGTATGGTGCAATTGCTGGCGAGGTTCACGAATATCTTGTCTGTGCCATTGCCAATGATACTTTCTCCACCAAACCTGCCCTGTATGGTCAGGTTAGCGACAAAGATGCCGACAGGGAAGACCTCACCGGCGGCGCCGGGATTGTAGCTGGCATCAATTAGAATGGTGTCGAAAGGCACAGAGACACCGATAGCGGTCTGGATAGTGCCGTGAGTAATGGGAGCAACAACAGGCCAGCCCACGATATAGGTTGCGCCAAAGGCTGCGCCACTACAAAAAAGCATGGTCAAGACTGTTAGAAAAACCATTAGTCGTTTCATAATCAAAAACCTCCTTTTTCTAATTGGTATTTACGTCCCATCTGTCAGATAGGGCACAAACTTTCCTTCTACCCTCCTTTTATAGATTTGAAAACCTGAATAAAGAACAGCACTCTCACGAACTCAAGAGTCTCAACAGGGAGGGGAACTTTAAGAACAGACGGAGCGCTTTGATAGACAGGAAAGAAAATTTTTCAGACGAAGTGTTACTCTCTCCAATTCTTAAATTTTCCTCTTACCGCTTTCATACTTTATTTTTATACATCGAAGATGAGTCTTATGTCAACATATTTTTTACATAAAGAAAAAAAATTCGGTTGTGCGATAACAAAAGTTTTGGTAGTACCTCCGTTTCATTGAATCGAGTAGGGGACTTCCTTCAGGAAGTCCATTTGAGGGTAGGGCGTAACCCTTTCCCCCGGACCTCGCCGGATTTTCCAACGTGCGTGTCCGGATGACTATCGGGCGTCTTCGCCGCGGCGAATTTCTGTTCGTCGAGTCCGAGTTTTGCCTCCGGCTTCCTGCATCCACCTCTTTCTTCATCTTATCGGTTTATCGGTGAAGATTGCGCCATCACCTCCACGAAGAGATGCAAAGACCTCAAGGCACGGACGGCGTCTAACCCCAAACGGACAATGTAAAAAATGCCCGGCGCCGAGGAGAAAATAAACCGGATTTCGAAGAGCAAAAATTTTCGGTTTTAAGTAGTTTACTCACATACGAGGATATGGAGAACACTAAGTAAAACGAAAAGTCATACGAATCTCAAAAGTAAAGATTTACACAACCTCCAATCTCATATATAGACCTGATTCAGTCACCATTAAGGTGACCCACAAAATATAGTTTAACTCCATTATTCTCCGGGTTCTTCGGTGTGCTTTGTGTTGAAATTATGAAGGATTAAGGACAAATTTTATCTGTGGATTTCACTTGACTCACCAATCGAGTCAAAATAGGTGAATGTCTAAAAAATAAATCTCTGAAATAAGGAGGGTGCAAAATGAAAAAATTTCGCGGAATCGTCCACGTTTGTATCGCATTACTGACCGTGTCTGCGTTTGGGTTCGCAAATGCGGCTCCCCGAATCGAATCCGAGAACCCCACGTGGGATTTCAAAAAAATAAAGGAGGGGGAGAAAATATCCCACATCTTCAAGATTAAAAATGCCGGCGACGAGATGCTGGAGATAAAAAAGGTGCGCGCCTCCTGCGGCTGCACTGCCGTCGCACCCGTTAAAAAATCGCTCAAACCCGGTGAAGAGGCAGAGATTAAGGTTACGTTTAATTCTGACGGTTACAGCGGAAAACAAACGAAATATGTCTATGTTCACTCCAATGACCCCAAAAATGCTATGCTCAATCTTAAATTCACCGGGGAGATTCAGAGAATACCCGCACCCAGAATCACCATTAGCCCGCCCTCGTGGTATATGCAGGAGATTGAACGCGGAAAAACCTCCAGTATGACGGCATCAATTAAGAACGGGGGTGAAAAACCGCTGGACATAAAGTCAATAACCACCTCTGGCGATGCCCTCAAGGCAGAATTACTCGGACAAAAAACCATCCCACCCGGCGGAGAATCAAAGGTCAAACTCACATACACCCCCGGCGCAAAAACCGGTCCCATATCCGAGAAAATGATCGTGGAATCTAATGACCCCCGCAGAAGCCGATTGACTTACTATGTCCGTGGTCGCATGAAATCTCAGGAGCGCGGTGTAACTATCTCGGTTCTGGGCGTGCGTCAGCAAAAAGATAATACACAGGTTGACTTCAATTTTCACAATACCGGGAACAGACCTGTGCGCATTGAAATCCCCGATGCAACGTCCCCGAACTATGTCACCGTATCGCCTCGTTCGTATCGCAAGTTCAGTGCAAAGATTCCCACAGAGAGGCTTGAGAGCCCGAAACCCAGCACGGCTACAGGGAAAACCGGGCACACAGATTCGGACAATTACAAAAACCTCCATGTGGAAATTACATTTCCCATTCCGGCACCGAGGTAATTTGAAAAACAGCTCCCCGAATTTATTACGGCACCGCTTTGAGGCGAATTAACTTTCAGTTGTCTGTAATGCTCCCAAAAAAGCCAGTTCCCCGGAATTCGTTCGTGACATTACGTGATAGAGGGAAAAAGGGAGATTTATACGTTTTGGTCGTGTCATAGAATAAACATACACCAAAATATAAAGATTTATGTCAAGGGAGTTTTCAACGCTTTCGGTAGTCTGACCCCAAGTCTTTCTCGATAGAGGCTCAAAAATTTCTGAAACTACATTCTGAATAAAATAGCACACGGATGACGTGGATGCAAGCATCCGGGTCAACGGATTTAACGGATTCTCGCTGATTATGTGTCTGTAGGGCATCTGTAAGACACATC
>CAZGKP010000108.1:0-12548 GCA_964526215.1 uncultured Candidatus Sumerlaeota bacterium | reverse complement strand
CGGGAGTGGTTACGGAGATTATAGAATAGGGTCGGTTTAGTCGGTTGGGGCGGTTTAGGCGGTTGGTTTGGTTGAGGCAGGGCGGCAATCTCGGAGGGATGAGGATTAAGACATAATGCGAGATATTGTAATTCTGGCATGTTCGGAGTGCGGGCAGAGGAATTATACCGGCACACGCAATAAGAAAAAGCAGGGACCGAAGCTGGGGTTCAAGAAATATTGCCGATTTTGCAGGAGACATACCCTGCATAAGGAAGTCAAATAGAAGCCAGCCCACCGATGGTGCGCCTTCGGCATCTGCAGGCCAGTAGCTCAATTGGCTAGAGCACCGGTCTCCAAAACCGGGGGTTGGGGGTTCGATCCCCTCCTGGCCTGCCACTCATAATTCTGGATTAAAGCCTGACAGGTAGAAAAAAATGTCTATCCACCGATGGCGCGCCTTCGGCCTTTACCGATATAAGAGCGGGGAGATCTTATGGACAAAATCCGCAAGTGGTATGAGAAGGTCAGGACCTTCCTTAAAGAGGTAAAGATTGAGATGAAGAAGGTAACCTGGCCCAATCGTGATGATTTGACCACCTATACGGTGGTTGTGCTTATTGTTGTGCTTATTATGGCGGTATATATCGGGATTGTGGACAGGGTTATGGGGCTTTTTCTTCGGTTATTTCTCCATATCTAACTGCGGGGTCTCGAAATTTTTTTGAACCAGAGAGATAGATTGCTATGGAAACCAGATGGTATGTGCTTCACACATATTCGGGGTTCGAGGCAAAGGTGAAGCAAAACATAGAGCATCGCGCCGTTATTGAGGGGTTCAAGGATGTCCTGAAGCAGGTTATTATCCCCTCCGAGAACGTTATGGAGATAAAAGACGGCAAGAAGCGAACGGTGACGAGAAATCTGATGCCTGGCTATGTTCTTATTGAGATGGAACCCAATGAGGAATTCTTTAACCTTGTGAGAGGGATTAGTGGTGTTTCGGGCTTTGTGGGGGACGGGACGCTCCCAATCCCGCTTACGGATGAAGAGATTCACAACGTTATGGACCTCATCGAGGAGAAACACGAAAAGCCGAAACCCAAAATCAGGTATCACCCTGGTGAGCAGGTGAGGGTCATTGAGGGACCTTTTGCCAACTTCACAGGCACTGTAAATGAGATAGATGAAGAAAAGGCGAGGCTTAAGATGATGGTCTCAATCTTCGGGCGTCCCACGCCGGTCGAGCTCGATGTTATGCAGGTTGAGTCCCTTTAGGTGCACCCACCGATGGCGTGCCTTCGGCTTCAATGGGACGATATTGGATGGTGAGTGCCGAAGGCGCGCCATCGGTGGGGAGAATGGGAAATTGCAAATTGAGAATTGAGAACGGGGAATAGAGAACTGCAAATAGTAAATTGTAAGTTGCAAGTTGGGAACCGTGAATTTTTAATGGGTAACGCTGCGTTAGAAGGGGAATAAATTATGGCAAAGAAGGTGCTGGCAATTGTAAAGATTCAATGTCCTGCGGGACAGGCAAATCCCGCCCCACCTGTGGGACCCGCCCTCGGGCAGTATGGCATAAATATAATGGATTTCTGTAAACAATTCAATGCAAAGACCAAAGACCAGCAGGGTCTGATCATACCGGCGGTTGTAACTATTTACCAGGACCATTCTTTCACCTTTGTGCTTAAGACACCGCCCGCTGCTATCTTATTGAAACGCTCGGCACAACTTGCCAAAGGCTCTGCCGTCCCTAATAAGGAAAAGGTGGGGAAAGTTACTCGCGAACAGGTCGAAGAGATTGCTAAATTAAAACAAAAAGACCTTAATGCCGCCTCTATCGAGGCGGCAATGAGAATGATTGAGGGGACGGCGCGCAGTATGGGGATTGAGGTTGTTGGGTAGGGGAGTGAATCGTAAATTAGAAATTGCAAATTGCAAATTGGGAATTGTAAATGGGGAATTGGGAATTGCAAATTGGAGTTATAGTGCCATCCATTGTTTTTTTCCCAGGAGAGTTGGCTTTTGAGAAACTATAAAATCCGCCACGGCGGACCGAAAACGAGGAGTGAAAAGTGAAGCATGGGAAACAATATCGCGCAGTTGCCACCAAGGTTGATAAAACAAAGACCCTTACCCTTTCTGAAGCGGTTAAACTCCTGAGGGATGTAAAGTATGCGAACTTTGATGAGGGGGTAACTCTGGATGTGAGGTTGAACGTGGATCCCCGCCGCGGAGACCAGCAGGTGCGCGGGACGGTGGTGTTGCCACACGGCACCGGCAAGAATGTCCGTGTGGCGGTCTTTGTCAAGGGCGAAAAGGCTCACGAGGCAACTGATGCAGGAGCCGATTTTGTCGGTGCTGAAGACCTGGTGGGAAAAATTAAGGGCGGTTGGATGGAGTTCGATGCTGCCATAGCAACGCCCGATATGATGAGGTCTGTGGGAAAACTTGGGAAAATCCTCGGTCCACGAGGACTTATGCCTAATCCCAAAACCGGCACCGTGACCTTTGATCTCGCCCGAGCAATTCATGAGGCAAAAGCCGGTAAGGTCGAGTATCGCCTCGACCGCTATGGGATTGTCCACTGTTTAATCGGCAGGATGTCTTTTACAGATGAACAACTCGTCGAAAATGCCGGTGTACTCCTTGATGCCCTCTTGAGAGCCAGACCCGCTACGGTTAGCGGACAATATATCGGGAGTGTTACCATAAGCTCCACGATGAGCCCCGGAGTGCGCGTTGAAACCTCAAGGCTTAAGACGGCGTGAATAAAGTCCCACAGAGGCTGTGTATTAAATCCCGTAAATTGTGTAAATTCTCTCAAAAAAACGGACTTCTTTGCATCTTTGCGGTTAATTATCAACCCCCCACTTTCGGGAGAGGCGAAAGCCTCATAATGACTGTTACAAATCTTTTTTCTTACTTTTTATTTCTGACTTCTATTTTCAAAGGGAGGTTATTTAAACCTGTCCGAGACAGTAGGTCCTCAATTGAGGGGGTAATGCAATGACGCCTACCGAGACGGGTGGAGATGGTGTAAGGCTTATGGAGGGAGTACACCGTCCCGGCTTAAGTTAAGGTTGGGTGATTTGCTCTGCCCACCAGGGGCGCGCCTGCGGCCCACCGATAGCGAGCCTTCGGCATAACCCCGGATCCTTCTGGAGGAGCTGTCGAGGTCAGGGCAGTTCTGGCAAAAAAGGAGGTGATTGGATGGTAAAACAGAGCAAAGTTCTGGCTGTGGCGAGTATAGCCGAGAAGCTGGAAAGAGCCGGGGTGGTTGTCCTGACTGACTTTCGCGGGCTCACGGTGGGAGATATGACCGCCCTGCGGAAAAAGCTGCGCGAGGAGAAGGTTGAGTGCCTGGTTGTAAAGAATCGGCTGGCAAAGCTGGCGCTCAAAAAGGCTGGCTGTGATTCCCTTGACGAGATACTTACGGGTCCAACCGCCTTCGCCTTCGGGTATGAAGACCCTGCCACTCCCGCAAGAGTCATCTTTGAGTTTGCAAAGAAAAATGAACGCCTTAAACCTAAAGGAGGTTTACTCGAGGGTAAGAAGATAGACCTGGAGACTCTCGGGCGGCTCTCCAGACTCCCCAGCAGGGAAGTCCTTTTAGGGCGATTGGTCGGTTCATTGCAGAGTCCCGCAACGATGATTGCGATATCGCTCAAACAGGTTGCCTCAAATCTGGTCCGCGCCTTGAGGGCTGCGGCGGAAAAGGGAGAGGCAAAATCCACTTGAGCGTATAAGGTTAGTTCAGATTGAAGGCAAGTTCATAGTTAATTCTTTTCTCATATAGTGAATTTTCAAAACGGAGGTAGGAACAAAATGTCAAAAAATGTCCTTACGAACGAAGAGATTGTAGAGTCGTTAAAGAAAAAGACTCTTTTAGAGATTAGCGAGCTGGTTGAAATGATTGAAGAGACATTTGGTGTCTCGGCTGCACCGGTAGCGGTTGCAACGGCGGGGGCACAGGCTGGGGCTGCCGAGCTGGTGGAAGAGAAGACCGAATTTACGGTGATGCTAACCGAGTTCGGCAAAGAGAAGATAAAGGTCATCAAAGAAGTTAGAGCCATCACGAGTTTAGGACTCAAAGAGGCAAAGGCGCTTGTGGAATCCGCGCCTGTGGAAGTGGTAAAAGACGTCCCAAAGGCGGAGGCGGAAGAGGTGAAGAAGAAGCTGGAAGCCGTCGGAGCAGTAGTGGAAATAAAGTAAATATCCCTGAACTGACGCCTATGTAAAAAGTCGTTTTTCAAGATCCACAGATTTCGCCCGCCGCGGCGAACAGATTATTGATATTACTTGATTTAAAAATCTGTGGAATCTGCGCAATTCACCACGGGTGAATGTCCCATCTGCGGCTTTAATACTTTTTACCGATGCATCTGAACTGGGATTTAGGAATAGTGAATTGTGAATGATGGAATTCAGTTCGTGTGTAAGGGTTTGGCACATTGAAGATTCGCCTTTTCCACCCCGGCGCCCACTCAAGGCGCGCCTTCAAAATTTACAAATGGAACAGTAAATTTCCTATCGGGGGGTTTCAATGGTAGAAAAGTTGATAAAGGATGCCGAGACTGGGCGCATAACTTTCCGGCGTATGCCTGAAATTATGGATATACCATATCTGCTGGAGACGCAGAAGAAGTCATACTCCCATTTTCTCCAGCGTGATGTGCAGCCGGACCTTCGTGCCGACCTCGGTCTACAGGGAGCGTTCAGGAGCGTCTTCCCCATCCGTGCACCAAACAATCCTTCCACGCTGGAATTTGTTGAGTATTCCTTCGGTATGCCAAAATACACCGTGACCGAATGTATAGACCGGGGGATGACTTATGCTGCGCCCCTCAAGGTTAAGCTCCAGCTCATTATACGTGAAGAGAACCCCGAGACGCGTCAGATTGAGATTAAGGATATAAAAGAGCAGGACACCTATATGGGGGAAATTCCCCTGATGACCGAGCATGGGACATTCATCATCAACGGAGCCGAACGCGTAATAGTGAGCCAGCTCCACCGCTCTCCGGGAGTCTCCTTCTCTTCGTCAATCCACCCGAATGGGAAAACCACTTACAGTGCGCGGATTATTCCCTATCGAGGGGCGTGGATTGAATTCGAGATAGACATCTATAATGTGATGTATGTAATGATAGACCGCAAGCGCAGACTGCCATCCACGACCTTTCTGCGCGCACTGGGTTATGAAAGTGAAGAAGAGATAGCACGGGAGTTCTTTGCAATTGAAAAGGTGGGACTTGATGATTTTAAGAAGGGAAAAACAAAAGTAAAGGACCTGGAAAGGTATCTCGGTGAGGAATTCATCGAGCCTGTAATTGACCCCAAGACAAAAAACGTCCTCGTAAAGCGGGGCGCCCGCGTTACTAAAAAGGCAATCGAGATTCTGAAATCATACAAAGTGAGGTCGGTGAGCCTCACGGTTGCCGAGGGATATGAGAAGATAATTGGACGTATCCTCGCACGGGATGTGGTGGATACTCAAACGGGTGAAATCCTTGGTGAGTGCTGGGAACGCGTTACTACATCATTCTTGCGGCGTTGTGCTGATGCATCTATCAGGAAGATTGAGGTCCTTGAGGTTCCACCGGAGGAAAGCAACGTCGTACTTAACACCCTTGAAAAGGAGAAGGGGAGAACTTACGAAGAGAGTCTGGTGGAATTCTTCAAGAAGCTCCGTCCGGGGAATCCCGTTTCTGTCGCTGCCGGGCGCCGGCTCGTTGAAGATATATTCTACAATGAGAGGCGCTACGACCTTGGCGCAGTGGGACGTCATAAAATCAATACACGCTTCAAGCTCGATTCCTCCAATCAGAACCGCACACTTAATAAATCTG
This sequence comes from uncultured Candidatus Sumerlaeota bacterium, assembly GCA_964526215.1. Taxonomy (GTDB): domain Bacteria; phylum Sumerlaeota; class Sumerlaeia; order MWCT01; family MWCT01; genus CAZGKP01. The sequence continues at coordinate 6,711 of CAZGKP010000108.1, read as the reverse complement.
ATATTGTCCAGGTGATGAAATACCTGGTTCTGCTTCAGAAGCAGCAGGTCAGTGTGGATGATATAGACCACCTTGGAAACAGGCGTGTGCGTTCAGTGGGGGAGCTTTTAGAGAATCAGGTTCGGATTGGACTGACCGAGCTCGAGAAGACGGCGCGAGAGCGAATGGCGATTGTTGATTTGGAGAATCTCCTGCCACAGAACCTCATAAATGCCAAGCCGGTTGTTATTGCGGTTAAGGATTTCTTCGGGCGCAGTCAATTGTCGCAGTTTATGGATCAGACTAATCCACTGGCGGAATTGACGCATAAGCGCAGGCTTTCGGCGCTTGGTCCTGGTGGGCTATCAAGGGAGCGCGCCGGGTTTGAGGTCAGGGATGTGCATTTCACCCATTATGGGCGGATATGTCCAATCGAGACGCCCGAGGGTCCTAATATCGGACTGATTTCATCCCTTTCCACATACGCGCGCATCAATGAGTTCGGCTTCATCGAAACCCCCTACCGCAAGGTCAACAAAGGTGTGGTTACAAACCAGATAGAATATCTGACGGCGGACGTTGAGGATGATTACTTTATAGCCCAGGCGAATGCACCCGTAGACAAAAATGGCAGGTTTACGTCTGACTCCATTTTCTGTCGCTATCGCGACGATTTCCCTCGCGTGCATCCTAGTGAGGTGGAGTATATGGACATCTCGCCCAAGCAGCTTGTGAGTGTAAGTGCGGCTTTGATTCCTTTCCTTGAGCACGATGATGCAAACAGGGCACTTATGGGGTCAAATATGCAGAGGCAGGCGGTGCCGCTTCTTTTCCCACGGGCACCTATTGTGGGGACGGGCATTGAGCATAAGGTGGCGCTTGACTCTGGTGTCTGCGTTGTTGCGACTCAAGAGGGAGTCGTTGAGCGCGTTAGCGCCTGTGAGATTGTCGTAAAAAATAAAAAGGGTGAGATGGTCTATTATCCCCTGACAAAGTTTAAGCGGTCTAATCAGAACACTTGCTTGAATCAGCGCCCTATTGTTAGTGAAGGCGAGGCTGTAAAAGCGGGTCAAGTTATAGCCGATGGTCCCGCTACCGATAATAAAGAGCTTGCGCTGGGTCGCAATATCCTTTGCGCACTTATGTCCTGGGGCGGTTACAACTTTGAGGACGCAATTCTCATTTCCCAGAGATTGGTTCACAACGATACTTATACTTCTATACACATAATGGAGTTCGAGATTGATGCCCGTGATACGAAGATGGGCAGGGAGGAAATCACCCGCGATATACCGAATGTGGGAGAAGAGGCACTTCGGAATCTGGATGAGAATGGTATAATTCGTGTAGGCTCGGAGGTTAATCCGGGAGATATCCTTGTGGGAAAGGTTACACCAAAGGCGGAGACCGACCTAACATCGGAGGAAAAGCTGCTCCGAGCCATTTTCGGTGAAAAGGCGGGGGATGTCCGTGATGCCTCTTTGAAAGCCCCACCGGGGTCTTTGGGGATAGTGATAGACGTAAAGGTTTTCTCAAGAAAAGAGCGTGGCAGATCGTCGGACAAAGAGGACAAGGCGGCAATTTCCCGTGTGGAAAAAGAAAGGGATACGCGTCTCGCCGACGTGTGGGCAGGGTTCGACGAGGAGCTTGCCCGGATTATTCGCACTTACCGCCCCAAGATTGTAAATTTTGAGACGGGAAAGGTAGAATATAGACCTGGTGGTCGAATCACTTCCGGCGTAATCGGATATATCCGCCACAGCCTGAAGACTGGTATGTTGCCGGTGGATGGGCGTGCCGGTGCCTGCATTAAGTCGCTCTTTCATCAGACCCGGGCAAAGGTGAACGAGATTACGGATAGCGCGGCGAACCGTATTGCCCGAATTAAAACCGGTGATGAACTCTCCCCCGGCGTAATCAAGGTTGTCAAGGTTTATATCGCAGTGAAGCGAAAGATTTCTGTCGGGGACAAGATAGCCGGACGCCACGGGAATAAGGGCGTAATAGCAAAGATTTTGCCAGTAGAGGATATGCCGTTTCTTGAGGACGGGACCCCTATTGACATTGTCCTCAATCCACTGGGTGTGCCATCGAGGATGAATATCGGGCAGATTCTCGAGACACACCTCGGACTTGCCGTCAAGGCACTGGGACTCAAAGTAGCCACGCCGGTTTTTGACGGGGCAACAGAACGGCAGATCAGGAAATTACTAAGAGAGGCGCACGTAGACGAGACCGGACAGACAACTTTATACGACGGTCTCACAGGAGAACCTTTTGAGCGACCCGTTACGGTGGGTTACATCTATATAATGAAGTTGGCACACCTGGTGGATGACAAGATGCATGCAAGGGCAATCGGACCCTATTCTCTGGTTACCCAACAGCCACTCGGAGGCAAGGCACAGTTTGGTGGACAACGCTTCGGGGAGATGGAGGTGTGGGCACTTGAGGCATATGGCGCCGCCTATACTCTCCAGGAATTGCTCACAGTGAAGTCTGATGATGTTACGGGGCGCACAAGGATTTATGAGTCTATTGTTAAGGGACAGAATTCACTTTCACCCGGTATCCCCGAATCGTTCAATGTGCTGGTTAAGGAGCTCCAGGGGCTGGGTCTCAATATGGAACTTCTTGCCGAGCTGGAAGTTTCCGCCAAGGCGGATGAAGGTGTTGCCGATGAAGAGGAGGAGCCGATTGACCTTATGGGCGAGGATGAGGAGGAGTCGGGGGAGGCTGGTGGTGCTGGGAATTCGCTGGAGGGGCGCTGAAAAATAGTTGCGCTTCTCCACGGGCGAATGTTTCCGCCAAGGCGGATGTAAATTCCAAAGGGAGGCGTTCTGCTATGTCTAACTTTGCGAGGTCTGTTGCCGGTGGGGGTTCTGTATTGCTGGGAATGGATAGGGCGTTCGATGAGGTTGACTTGCATAATCTCAATGCGGTGGCTCATCTCTCTATCGCTTCTCCAGAGAAGATTCTGCAGTGGTCTCGGCGGCATTGTCGCCAGACCGATAGAAGGGGCGTGTGTAAGTGTGGTAAGTCGTCTTCGGAGCAGGTGCTATGTCCCTTCGGTGAGGTTAAGAAGCCGGAGACTATCAATTATCGCACCTTTAAGCCGGAACGTGATGGGCTGTTTTGTGAGCGTATCTTTGGTCCGGTTAAGGATTGGGAGTGTGCTTGTGGGAAATATAAGAGGATTAAGTATAAGGGCATTATTTGTGATAGGTGCGGGGTCGAGGTCTGTGAGTCGTCTGTGCGCCGTGTCCGTATGGGGCATATTAAACTCGCGGCGCCGGTCTGTCATATCTGGTTCTATAAGGGTGCGTCTTCTCCTGTCGCTAATCTCCTCGATATGTCCGTGAGAGACCTGGGGCGCATTATCTATTTCCAGAACTTCTGCGTGGTTGATGCCGGGGATTCGCCGCTGAAACGTTTGCAACTCCTCTCTGCTGAAGAGGCGCTTAAATATTCCGAACTCTATGGGGAGTCGCTGAAGATTATGATTGGCGCGGAGGCGATTGGGGCTTTGTTGTCGGAGTTAGATGTGGCTGCACTCTCTTCTGACCTTGCTCTTAAGATGCGCCAGGCGTCTTCTCAACTTAAGCGTAATAAGATTATTAAGAGGCTGAAGGTCGTCGAGGCGTTCAGGGTGTCACATAATCGCCCTCACTGGATGGTGCTGTCGGTGGTGCCCGTTATCCCTCCAGACTTGCGCCCCCTGGTTCATCTGGATGCCGGTAGGTTTGCTACATCAGACCTTAATGACCTCTATCGTCGAGTGCTGAATCGAAATAATCGCTTGCGGCGCTTGATTGCCCTGAAGGCGCCAGATGTTATCTTGCGTAATGAGAAGCGAATGCTTCAGGAGGCGGTAGATGCGTTGTTTGATAATTCAAAGAGGGCGCGTCCAACGCGCGGGCATTCCGGGCGTCCATTGAAGTCGCTGGCGGATATGCTAAAGGGGAAACAGGGGCGCTTCAGACAGAATCTCCTGGGTAAGCGTGTGGATTATTCCGGGCGCTCGGTTATCGTCGTGGGCCCTGAATTGGCTTTCGATGAGTGTGGGCTTCCTAAACAGATGGCGTTGGAACTGTTCGAGCCTTTTATTATTCGTGAGCTCCAGAGGATGGGCGTGGCTAATACGATTAAGGGCGCCAAGCGGATGATTGATGCTGCGAAGGGTGCTCGTGAGCCGGTGGTCTTCGATTGTCTCTCGAAGATTACGAGGGCACATCCTGTGCTTCTTAATCGGGCGCCGACTCTTCATCGTTTGGGTATCCAGGCGTTTTTGCCGCGTCTTACCGAGGGGAAGGCGATTCGCTTGCATCCCTTAGCGTGTGCGGCTTTTAATGCGGATTTTGATGGTGATCAGATGGCTGTCCATGTGCCTCTCTCGACTGAGGGTATGACGGAGGCGCGTCTCCTTATGATGGCGCATAATAATATCTTGTCGCCTGCTAATGGGCGTCCGATTGCTGTCCCTTCGCAGGATATTGTGCTGGGTTGTTTTTATTTGACGAAAATTACTGATGGTGCGCGTGGTGAGGGTATGTGCTTTGCGTCTCCTTCGGAGGTCTTTATGGCGCTGAATTATGGCGTGGTTGCCTTGCAGGCGCGTGTGCGGGTGAGGATTGGTGGGCGTATTATTGAGACGTCTCCGGGTAGGGTGTTGTTTGATTCGGTGCTGCCGGGTGTAATTTCTTACTTTGATGATGAATTGCCTTATGCACAAAGGGTGTTGTCGAAGAGGTTTTTGACTCTGGTGGTGGCGTTTGCTCATAAGCTGTGTGGTGCGTCTGTGTGTGCGGGTGTGCTGGATAAGATTAAGGAGTTGGGTTTTGAGTATGCACGTAGGGCGGGTTTTTCGATTGCTATGAGGGATATGGTTGTGCCGCGTAATAAGGGGAAAATATTGGCTGATGCGGCGGCGCGTGTTGGGAAGGTTAAACGGCAGTATGAGAAGGGGGTCTTGACTGATTCTGAACGCTATCATAAAGTGATTGATATTTGGACGGATGCGACAGATCTGGTGGCGAGGGATTTGATTGAGACGCTTCGTCGGGATGCTGATGGTCTGAATCCGGTCTATGTGATGGCTAATTCGGGTGCACGTGGCTCGGAGGGGCAAATAAGACAATTGGCGGGTATGCGGGGTCTGATGCAAAGACCTACTAAAAAGGTCATTGGTGCTATCGGCGAAATTATTGAATCGCCTATTCAGTCTAACTTCCGCGAGGGTCTGTCTGTCCTGGAATACTTTATCTCTACTCACGGGGCGCGTAAGGGGCTTGCTGATACGGCTCTAAAAACCTCGGATGCCGGTTACCTTACAAGGCGACTCGTTGACGTCTCCCAGGACCTTATAGTGGCTGAAGAGGATTGTGGCACGCATAACGGGATTACGGTGACTGCAATAACCGAGGTTGACGTCCAGGGAGAACGGGAACTCGAACCACTTCGAGACCGTATAATGGGACGTTTCCCCGTTGAGGATGTGGTCCACCCGAAAAAGCGTAAGGTTATATGCAGGCGTGACCAGGAAATCACCGAAGAGATTGCGTATGCTATCGAGGCGGCAGGCTTTGCCTCACTGGAAATACGCTCCGTGTTCACCTGTGAGTCCCGAAGGGGGGTCTGCATCCACTGTTATGGTAGGAATATGGCTACATCCAGACTCGTGGAGGTCGGTGAGGCTGTGGGCATTATCGCCGCCCAATCCATCGGAGAACCCGGGACACAGCTCACCTTGCGAACCTTCCATATCGGTGGAACTGCCAGCCGGGAACTGGAGGGGTGGTATCAGGCTGCCTTTGACGGTCATGTAAGATTCAAGAATCTGCAATACGTCGAACAGGATGATAGAACCCTTGTCATTACAAACCGCACAGGTGCTATCCACGTGGAGGAAGAGGGAGGCGCAAAAGTCCAGGTGCTGCCCAATATCCCCTATGGAGCACGGGTTTCCAAGCATGATGGGGATAAGGTTACATCCAGTGAACACTTTGTTGAATGGGACCCGCATTATGCCCCCATTATTACGGATGTGGACGGGAAGGTTCGTTTTGTGGACATCATTCAGGGCATCACTATGAAGGAGGAGGTTGACCCGGTCACAGGTATTGCCCAGATGCTCATCATCGAGCATCGCGAAGAGCTCCATCCTATGATACAGGTCTGCAACAAGAAAAAGATGAAGGCGCAATACGCCCTTTCTGCTGGAGCAATTATTAGCCGTGAGATTATGGAGGAGGGGGCACCCGTAAAGGCGGGTCAGGTTCTGGCACGCCTGCCGCGCCTCAAAGTAAGGACACACGACATAACAGGTGGGTTACCCCGGGTGGATGAATTATTCGAGGGACGCAAACCCAAAGACTGTGCCTTTATCGCCGATATTGATGGCACCTTCCACTTCAAGGGTATTTCTAAAGGGGCACGTAAGGTCTATATACAGGCAGAGACCGGAGAAGAACACTCATATACCATCCCGCTGTTGCGCCACGTCATTGTTCGAGACGGAGAACACGTCAAGGCTGGCGACCGCATTACGGATGGCTCTATCAGCCCTCACGATATCCTTCACGTCAAGGGAGAAAAGGCGGTGCAGGAATTCCTCCTTGGGGAAATCCAGGAAGTTTATCGCCTGCAGGGTGTCAATATTAATGATAAACATATCGAATGTATCATCAGACAAATGCTGAAGAAGGTCGTGATCGAAGAGGTGGGAAATACACG
>CAZGKP010000107.1:0-12591 GCA_964526215.1 uncultured Candidatus Sumerlaeota bacterium | reverse complement strand
AACCCGTCCAGTATTAAACTTTTCGTAACATTTTAGCTGATTGAAAAAAATCAATAAGGAAGCCAGGAAACCAGGAGGGAATACATATATGATTCTCATAGATTCCTGGGTTCCTAATAAAAATCACATTCATTTTCAAACAGCTAAAGTCTTACAACTCTTCAAATTCAGGGCGTATTGTGATTGATTTAAATGTTTGTGCTTAGTTCTCCACAGGCGAACGTTCCATGGGGGAAAACGTAATGTCATACGTCCTTTGTAACCTCTTTAATTGCCATTTTTGCCCAGAAGGTTTTCTGGAGGGAGGCAAGAATCAGTCCGAACATTATCCACGTCCGAACATATAGAAAGGTATCCTGAATAACGGAAGATAATAGGAAAATAAGCATCATTGTGAAGAGTGCACTATACAGGTTATTTGGTCCCCGCAATGACCTTCTTGCTGATTGCTTCCTGTATCGCCATAATGCACGCACAAGTGCGATAAAGAACCATAGCGCCAACCCAAGACCGATTATGCCCCCCTCGGCTAAAAGCTGGTTGTATCCCATATCCGGGTAGTGGGGTTTCACCTTCTCATATTTAAGGAAGCGTGTTTTTCCCTCCGGCAGATAGTTCCACCACATAATATGATAACACCCCAATCCGAGTCCCATAAAGGGGTGGCGGCGGATTATGTTAGCCCCTACTTTCAAGCCGTCAATGCGCGCGGTCAGAGACCGGTCTCTGTGGAGCTGTCCCACCGTCTCAAGTCTGCTCCAGATAAGGTGTAAAACATAAGGACCGGAGAGCAGCATCGCCATAATCACTATTCCCATAAAAATCCTGGAGTAGCGATTTCTGTAAAGCATCGCCGCAAGTATATACGTAAACCCCACGAGCAGGATTGTTTGCCTGTTAAACGTAAAAAGGGCGATTATGGTAATAAAGATGGATAGCCCCAATGCCAGAAAGCGAAGGGTAAAATTTTCCTCCTCGCTGAACAGGTAGTAACCCAGCGGAAAGGCATACAGTAACTGATATGCAAACACGATAGAGTTCGGGGCGGCACCATTTATGCGCACACGCCCCATCCAGACCGCCTTTGATTTGGTGAGGATGTCAATCCCCGTAATAAGCTCAAAAGCCCCCATAGACGCCGACACTGCTGATGCAAGAAGTATAATCCAGAAAAATGCCCGACAGTGTGTCCTGGTGCGCATAATAGAGGCTAGCGCAAGCGCTATGAAGAAATAGATGCTTAAGTAGCGCCCGTGATAAAGCCCCTCACTAAAATCTTGCGCCAGGAGGCAATTTACGAGGAAATAAATGAAGAGAAGCGACATCAGGAGGGTAAGTCTGCCGCGGGGAAGCCTCAGTTTCCCTCTCACCAGCCAGTTCGCCCACGATAAAACAAACATTACGCCCACTACCTGGTTCAGGGAAAAGAGAAACCCTGGTAGAGGTATAGACCGGAAAAATGTGGTCGGGAAGTAAAATCCGAAACCCACAAACGGACCCAGGATAAATATTAGTCCCGCTGCACATAACCCTGTAAAACCTGCCTGAATCTCTCTGGGAAAGCGGGTGCTCCCTGCAGCCAGTGCCCAGAATAGAAAAAAGAGTATGGCGAGCAGTTCCAGACGGAATGCTTTATGTGAATTGACATAATGCCTTAGGGATTTATGGGGCATTTTTCAGGCTCCTGCGCAGGGCAGCGATGTTTCCGGCGATGCTGCCGTCCTTGAATACAGCCGAGCCAGCCACAAAGACCTCTGCCCCTGCGGCAAGTGCTATCGGTGCGGTCTTTGTATTTATGCCGCCATCTACCTGTATGACGTAATGGAATCCCTCTTTCTTTTTTGCAAGGCAGAGTCTGCGCACCTTGTTTAATGTGGAGGGTATAATTTCCTGCCCGCCGAAGCCTGGCTCCACGGTCATTACAAGAATCAAATCCACCAATTCCATTGCTGGCTTCAGAGCCCTGATTGAGGTTTTGGGGTTGATGGAGAGTCCAGCATAAACACCGATATTGTGGATAAATTTCACCATCTCCCGCACATCTTCGCATACCTCGGCGTGAACCGTAATCAGGTTCGACCCAGCATCTGCAAAGGGCTTTATATATTTAAGCGGGTCTTCAATCATCAGGTGTGCATCGAGGAAGAGTTTTGAAGATAGCGCCCTGATGCTTCTCACAAGGGGAGGTCCAAAGGTGATATTAGGCACAAAATGCCCATCCATTACATCGAGGTGGAACCAGTTGCAACCGGCACGTTCAGCTTTGTGGATTTCGGTCTTTAGCGAGGTGAAGTCAGCCGAAAGTAGAGATGAGGCAATACAAAATCTTGTGCCTTCCGGCATCAGCGGTGAACCCAGACCGTAAGAGAGGACACCGTGTTCTCTTTTTGCTCTGGTTTTTCTCATCGGTATTTATGCGCTTTACTTACCCTGAGACATCCTCGGATTCGGGCTTGCCCGCCGCAGGTGGGGCGACAATGGATATCCCACCATAAACCATTTTCATTATGTTTCCCTCCGCAATCCCGATCTTCGCAATTCAATCACCAGACATAGCTCATCGCCAGATCTAATCTGCACTAAGTATAGCTGTTTCAGGACTCCAGGTATTCCAACCGGTTTGCAAAGTCAGCAGGGTCTCCCGCCAGGGCATAAATTTCCAGGTTTCGAATACATCTGCCAATCGAAGTTTCGGAAAGATGAACAAAGACAACACCCGGAAAGGGAATTCCCTCTTTCTGCCGACATACAGCCTCGGAGAGAAAGTGCTTGTCGGCTGTTACCAAGACACGTCCTAATTCAGCAGAGCGGTCCAGCAATTGAGGGTCGGAGAAACCAGCCGCACCATCTTCCTGGGCAGTGAGAACGTCAATACTGTGCAGGCGCAAAGCAGATGTGATGGGTCTGGGGATATGAACGTCCATATAGGAAGCAACCGCTATCAGATTACACCTTTTGCCCTCGCCTTCGCCATAATCCGGGACTCAAACATCTTATGTTCCTCTTCCCGCTGGCACATCCACTCCTTCAGTTCCTTTTCGGAACGCTCAATCTCCCGGTCGAGTTCTTCCTTGTGGTCCCCGTAATAAGCGAACGCGGCATGAATCTGGGACAGGGAGAGATAGGGATGCCATAGGTGGAGTTCCTCGGGGCTAACACCGTATGCGTTTTTCTCTTCCACAAGTTCGATGACCTTCGTGGTGGTTCCTTCAATAATCGCCAGCCCCTCTTCGGCCAGCAGGATATGAGGATAAGCAGTTTTCGTAGTCATAGTTCATTCCTCTCCATTTGGATGCTGCCCGGGAAAGGACGGACGGAATTGAATAAACGTCTATCTTTTAATTCCTTAAGCACGCCCTTATCCAGATAGGGCTTCATATCGAAAAACTTTTTGTTCCGTTACCAAAAAGCAGCGTTATCGTATAATCAGGATTTGGAGTTACACGTTTTACTCTCGGGTTCATGATTTTCCCCCTTACTTCTCAAAGGGGAAAATAGACCGGCAAATCAACGGACTGAAACTAACATCATTTCCGCAAAATAATGATGACATACCAGGATGAATTACAATACAAAGAAATACATATCAAGACGCCCCCCACATAGGCAACAACGATTCCATAAGGAAGCCAGGAAACCAGGAGGGAATACATATATGATTTCATGGATTCCCGGAGTCCTAATAAAAATTAAGTTCATTTTCAAACAGCTAAAATCTCACCTGTTTTTAATAGCTGAATTGTTACAGGTGGATTAATTTCCCACACATTTGATTTTTGAGGTCGAGGATATTTATTCCAACTCTTCTTTTGTATTCGCCTGTGCATTCTCTATGGAGAGGATTTCATAGCGCGTATTCCCTCCGCCGGGATGTTCCACCTTTAATGTTTCTCCTATCTTTTTCCCCAGGAATTGGCTTCCAAATGGCGATAGATACGAGAGTATGTCCTCTTCGGGATTTGCCTCCCACGTCCCCAGCAGGGTATATGTTTCCACCTCACCGGTGGGGATTTTTCTAACTTTGAAGCGTGTCCCGATGCTTATCTGGGCAGTTTGAATGGAGTCGAGATTGATGATACGGGCACGCGCAATCAGGTTTTGCAATTCCTCCATACGCTGAAAGAGGAGTGCCTGATGTTCCTTCGCGGCGTCATACTCCGCATTTTCGGAGATGTCGCCATGTGCACGCGCCGTTTCAATCTCCCTCGTGATGCGTGGTATCTCCACACTCCTTATGTGGCGCAATTCATCCTGTTTTTTCTTCAGCTCTTCAGCAGTGCAGTAATGCACCCTGGGTGTCGTTTCTGCCTCTTCTTCCTGCTCGAATATATCTCGTCTCACCTTTCGAAAGACGTTATCCATAGATTCCTTTGCAGATGCAATAAAAGCCGGGCTGGTGAACAGGGAGTTATGCAGACGTCTTGCATCGGCGGCTGGTAGTTCTTTTAGCACGGATGCCAGGAGGGCACATTTTTCTCCCGTGAACAGGGCACGGAGCCGGGACTGCAACTGCCGATTGGTCTCGGCATCCGCCGAAGTAGTGTCATAACCGTGGCGGATGGCTTCGAGGTGATGAAGGCTATCTACCAATAGAGACAGTTCCGAACAGCCGGGGTCTACATTGCCCCCTCGCTCTTTGAGAATCTGCCGAACCGTCCATACGTATGTCTCGGGATTGCGTGCGAATTGCTCTAACAGAATACGGATAGCCTTGCTGGCGGCATCGAACTCTTTTCGCCCCAGTAATTTTTCAAAGGCATATTGTCCAAGTTTTGTGGGCGCATCGAGGTAAAGGCTTTTCAGGAGTTTGGTGGAGTCGGTTGGTTGTAACACGAGAAGGCGTTCGAGGGCACGGCACTCATAATCGAATATCTCAAGTGCGCTTAAAAATGAGACGGGATTCTGAACCTCCCTCAAAATAGAGTCTTCTGTATCTTCTAATGGTGCGGGAGGGGAGTTCATCAAGTTGCCAAACTCCTCTATCATATAAACCAACTGGAGGCGTCTGACGAGGTCATTTACCTCACAGGCGCTGTGCCACTTCCTTATGCGGGAGTCAAACGGGGCACCTTGTGCGGTTTCGAGCGGCTTACCCTTTTGATGTTGCGCCATCTCTTTTACTATCAAGCGCTTCTTAGCCACTGTGGCGGCTTTCTCGAAGCGTTCAAGCAATTCCTCTAAATAGCTCTTCGGCTCGGAGCGCAAACGTATCCGGGGTCTGGCACCCGCACCAATCTCAATCCAGGGGTCATTACGCAGACCCTTCTTAATCTTGTTCCACCACTTCGCAAACTCCTTTTCGGTCATAACTTTTTCGGTAAGCAGCAATTTGAGTTCGGGGAGGGTGATGCGACCATTGTAGCTCTTAAGGATAAGTTTTACCAGAGCCACAGGGTCAGTGGCAGCTTTTTCCTTAAGCCCTCCCAGGTCTGTCTCCTGAAATGCCAGAAAATGGTTATGGGGGAGTTTTGTTAAGAATTGATGCGCCCCCTCAAATGTGAATGATTTATGTCTCGTATTCCCGAACTTTATGGTGAGCCGATTCTGGATAGAGTCGAGAGCGACCACCTTCCCTATGCCCCAGGTTACGTGCTGGAAAATCTCGCCTTCATCGAAGTAAAGAAACTCCTCGCATCTCGCAAGGGAATCGGCGAGGTTAAATTTTTCCCGAAGTCCCGATTCGCGGATATAACGCTCCAGGTTCTGGCAATCCTTGTGGACATCCTTGAAAACCTCCAGAACCGCCGGATGCAGGTTAGGTACATCGGGGGCATACTTCAGTGCGATACGAGCCAGTTCAAGGACGAGTGGATATTTCTTTTGTTCTATGAAATAGCCCAGGAGCAGTTCCCACAAATCCGGGAGACGATGGGTGCCGCCATTTCTGGCAATTGTCCCTGCGAGGAGGTTGTAAAATTCAAGGTCTTCAGACGGGCGCTCGATTAAGTCAAGCCACTGTTCTTCAACTCGATACCACTGTTTCTTCTTAACGCTCTCTATAAGTGTGCTTTGTGCGTCAGATGAATCAATCATTTATCCCCCCAGATAAAAAACTGGCTTACCTATAGCAATCAACATACGCGGTGCAACCAAAAAGGAAGCAGGGAAAGCAGGAATCTTATCCGCCTGATGTGAATTATTTCCTCCATTCCTGGTTTCCTTTATACAAAATTCTATGCAGCAGCAGAAAGGCACAATCTACGACCATTTCATTTGTTACAGAGAGCCATATTGCGAGGCGTTTTTGCCAGACTGGAAAACCGGAAGCCAATGGTAATTTATCCGTTGACGCTGTGGAACAATGCGGGAAATATTTGATTCTTGTACGGGGTGATTTTTCCTCAAAAAGAATCGAGAGATTCTCATTCGGCATCAGTTTGATTGAGGGATGTTATTTGACGCTCATCGCCGACACTTAGGATTCAGGGAAAATGGACGTCCTTATCCGCAACTTATCTCGAAAAAAGACATTCCCCGCAAGGGAGATTCGCAAATTAACAAAGTATGTTATTGAATCTCTCCTGAAGGGGCGGGATTTCAATAATCCGCAGGTCAGCATCCTGTTTGTGGATGATGGGCGAATGCGCAAACTCAATCGCCAGTTTCGCAACGTTGACTATACAACGGACGTTCTTGCCTTCCCGATGTGGGATGCAGGCGAGTCTGTGCGCCACTCTGATGAACCGACTCCACTGGGCGATGTCGTAATCTCGCTCGAAATGGCGCAACGACAGGCAGCACACGCCCAACACTCTATCAAAAAGGAGATAACTCTCCTGCTCATACACGGTTTTTTGCACCTTTTGCACTATGACGATGAAAAACCCCAGGAGCGTCGGCAGATGTTCGCAGAGCAAAATCGCTGGCTACGCCGCTTTCTAAAAGAAGGTCTTTTTGAAAACGATGAATAGGGAATTGTGAACTGTGAATGATGAAATTGTCAGATGCACGCCTGTCTGTAACTCTGTCATTTTTGCCCGGACAAATCTACCCCGGCACTCAATAACCCAATGACCCCAACACCCAACAAACCGATGCCCCAACGCCCAACGCCCAACTTCAAGTCCGGCTTTGTCGCCATACTGGGTAGACCCAATGCGGGGAAATCCACGCTTATGAATCGTCTCGTCGGCGGAAAGGTAGCGATTGTTTCGCGCAAACCCCAGACTACGCGCGACACTATCCTGGGTATTCTCACAAAGGAAAATTACCAGATTGTGTTCGTTGATACACCGGGCATAATCCAGCCGAACAATTTATTGAACCGCTGCTTGCTTAATGCCGCCTTTCTGGCAATCCGCGATGTGAATATCATATATCACATAATTGACGTTACCAATCCTACCCCTGTGACCGATGAGGTCTTGGAGTTACTCAAAGTCGCGCGTGCGCCGAAGTTCCTGCTCGCAAACAAGATAGACCGCCTTGGAGCGCCATTTGCACCGTCGGAGTGTCCGAATCTCCCCGACCTTTCCGGTTATGAAGAAGTATTCGGGATTTCGGCGCTCACGGGCGAGAACGTCCCACATCTGCTCGAACGCACAATAGAGCGACTGCCCGAAGGTCCCCTCTATTACGACCCGGAACAAATCTCTGACCGCAATCTGCGCTTTCTATCTGCAGAGATTGTGCGCGAAAAGATGTTTGAACTCCTGGGGAAGGAACTGCCATACTCTGTGGCGGTGCAGGTGGACGAATTCAAGGAGCGCACAGAGGGCAAATATTACATCCGGGCAGTCATATATGTTGAGCGGGAATCCCAGAAAGGGATTATAATCGGGCAAGGCGGCAGGATGTTGAAGAAAATCGGCACACTGGCTCGCCCTGAGATTGAATCACTCGTGGGTCATACGGTCTATCTCGACCTCTGGGTAAAGGTGCGCAAGAACTGGACGAAGAAAGAACAAGAGCTGCGCAGGTTCGGATATTTCATCAAGCGCAAATAATGTTGACCATGAATTTCACTAATTACACGAATTAGCCTATATGAAAAAGGATGAACACATAAAGGCGATAGGGATGCTGTCGGGCGGGCTTGATAGCGTACTTGCAGCTAAAATTATCGCTGACCAGGGAATAGACATAATCGGTCTACATATCATAACACCCTTCACATCCAGTGCGACTGATGCCAGCGGGTATGAGAATGTCGCCGGGAAACAGGCACGCGAACTCGGCATCAAATATCGCCCTCTATATCTCGGTGATGAATATGTGGAACTTGTGAAAAACCCGCACTGGGGTTACGGCACCTGTATGAATCCCTGTATTGACTGCCACATCTATTTTCTGAAAAAGGCTGGCGAGGTTATGCGGGAAACCGAGGCATACTTTGTCTTCACCGGCGACGTAATCGGGCAACGCCCTATGTCCCAGCAACGCAACACCCTCCGTATGATTGAGAAACGATGCGGATTTGAGGGGTATCTCCTGCGTCCACTCTCCGCGCTGAAATTGGAACCGACTATACCTGAAAAGATGGGATGGGTTGATAGAGAAAGATTACTCGGACTCGTGGGGCGTTCGCGAAAGATACAAATCGCCCTTGCTGCGGAATTCGGGATCAAGAATTTCCATACGCCCGCAGGTGGCTGTCTGCTCACCGACCCGGGTTTTTCTGCACGCCTGAAAGACCTCTTCGCGCATAATGTCTCTGACATAAATAGCATCCACACGCTAAAGGTGGGGCGACATTTCCGGCTTGGTCCCCGCGCCCGACTCATTGTTGGGCGCCACCAGCGTGATAACAGGGTGCTGGCGAATCTTGCACTCGAAAGCGATGTCCTTTTAGAAGCGGAGGGTGGCGGGAGTCCGCTCTCAATCCTGCGAGGTGAGGCGACAGATACCCTTATCAGGCTTGCCGCTGCCATCACGCGAAGATACAGTCGCGCAAGGCAGAACGCAAATGCGGCGGTGCGCATACGGCACGGCGGCTCAATGAAAGCCGCAAGGATAGTCCCCGAAATCATCGCTCCCGATGCAATCGAGCCGTATCGTATCTCTTAAGGTGCGACGAGTAATTTGAGAAGGAATTCTGCCGACTTGAGATGCGTCTCGAAATGATATTCGACGAGGCGCCTGATAATCCGGAAAAATGTCGAGACGTCATTGGGAAGCCACGATTCTTGCGTAGCATCTTTCGGCGCAAGAGATAGAGCCTTTATCATCTCTGTGCGCAATTTATCAGGGAGCTCAATGAGTCCGCTTCTCTTTGTGCGGCAACGTTCACATACGATGCGTCCATCGGCGGGGTCGAAAAAGGCAAGTTTTGTTTCAGAGTCGCACACGGCACAACGCTCCAGGCGTGGAGAAAAACCGAGCGCGGCAATAAGATGCAAAAGATAAGGCGAGGCGGAATCAGGCGCGGAATCAGGCGTGTTGATGTGTCGCAGAAAACCACCGGTGAGGCGAAAGATGCGGGGATTTTTCTGACGTGCGGGCAATCCGCGGTCAAGTATCTCAAAAAAGAATGAAGCGATTGCGAAACGTTTCAGGTCAGTGCGGAGGTTAGGAAAGTAATCGAGCGCCTCGGCTTCTTTGAGTGTTGAAAGATTAGCGCCCGGCTTCAGATAAAAAACAAACTTAAGATGTGCGAAAGTTTCGAGCGAAGCGCCGATGCGGCTTTTGGGGCGGCGGATGCCTTTAGCTATGATGCCGAGTTTGCCGAATTCCTTTGTGAAACAGCGGGCAATGCGTGAGGATTCTCTGTAATCCGAAGTCGAAATAACAAACCCCTCATCAGATTTAAGTGCCATTCAGGTTTTTTCCGCCTTATTCATCCCTTATGCTGCTAATCGCCGTGCCCATTCCTCGATGCGTGTTTCTAAGGCAGAGAAGGTAATGGAACGGAGCGAGCCCTCCCCAAAGCGCCTCCACCAGTCAACCACCTTAATCCCGGCAACCGCATCATCCCCGAGAGTGCGCAGCAAGATGAAACCTTCCGGTGTTTCTTCGCCATAGGTTTGTTCATCTTTGCGGTCAAGCGAGTGAATATAGAGCACATCATTAGTGATGTCATAATGAAACCAGAGTGTTTGGTCCACAATTCCTTCTATTGTATCGGTGATGACCATTCTCTCACACCTCCTGTTTGTTTACGCGCGAAGTGTGCCGTTTTGACAAGCTCAACGGGGCGGAATAATCTTTGTGGCGAAGATTGTGATAAGACCACCCAGACCGATGTAACCCAGGATTACTTCAATCATTACTACCAGTTCCCCCACCCAGCCAATGGGTGTTACATCACCGAAGCCCAATGTGGTAAATGTAACAACGGAAAAATAGAACCAGGTCAGAACGTCAGGCTCCCTGTTCATACCTGGATTCAGGGATACAATACCAGTGCCCCCGAATATAAATCCGAAAACGAGTGCGAATCCGACGCACCACACCGCCCACCGCTTGATACTTCGACCACAGTTACACGTGACCTTCCATAACCAGAATAGCCATCGCGGCCATGTCTCCTGGCAGCGGCGTATAAATTCTGATTGTCGAACAAATCTATCAAAGAGTGAATCGCTATATCTGATGCCACGAACATCGAAACCAATGTAATTCTTAGGATTTGGATAAGTGTCACGCTTGTTTCGCCAGTGGACGTCTCGAAATATCGTTTCCGACAGGAATACATTCAGGAAATTTGTATTTGTGATGTGTGCATCGGTTAATTCTGCATATTCAAGGATGGCAGCTCTGAGATGTGCATGTTCTTAGGTGAATACTATCGAGATAAGCGTGATAAAAGCTTGCCTTCCAAAGATCGGAATGTTCAAGGTGGGAACAAGAGAGTTTTACGTATTCAAAATGAGCAAAATGCATATCTGAATATTCGAGATGGGTATTGCTAAGATTCGCATATTCGAGGTGAGCTTTTGTCAGTTGAATTTTAGGCGATGTTTTATTACGAGGGTTCTGTAAATAGTCTTGCAGGTCTATTCCACGAAGATCGTATTCTCTTTGGCGATAAGCCCTGCCTTGCTCACGGATACAGTCAGGGGCATTCTTGTCATTTACCCCTCTATCAATCCACTCCGCTGTTGCTTTAGTGTCATTGGTTGACCAGCGCTCCTTGAGAAACTTGACCTCATCCTCGGTATATTTCTCACCTTTCGAGAGGTCTTTGAATGGAATATTGCGAGATGTATCCATAGCAGACTCCAGTTTTCTTTATTTCACCTTGCAGCGGCGCTGGTCTTGCTACTGAAGCATTCTCACTTTGATATTACCTGCTGCGGGAACGGGTCCGGCAAAAACAAGCTTCTTTCTTCTGGAATCTACTCTGACGTTGAAGCCTTCGAGTGTCCGGGCACCAAGTAACACATAATCGCCTTTCCGGGCAAATACTACTTCGTCAATAGTCTCAAATTCACCACTGCAGATTATGGCATAGCCAACATCACGCGTGATTTGTTGACCGTTTGCCATCACAAACGGCTGATCTTTCTTGCGGACAGCGATGCCAATCTTCTTCAGGACATCCTCGGGAATCCAGGTCGCCTCGGAACCTGTATCCACCATAACGTGCCTGACTTTCGCAGACTTCATTCGCCGACCTGGCTTGGAAATCTCTATATCAATGTGAAAAACGCCCATATTCTTACCTCCTATTTCTCAGTGTGTATGGTGTTTCATAGGGCAAAATGTAAAAGTGGCTTATAAACAAGTGATGCCTTTTTATATGTTGCTCCGGCGAATGGATGCAAGATTATTCCCTTCAAAAGGCACATCCGGGGGTCATTTTTCTTTTTGCAATTCGGGGAAGAAGAGCACCAGCTCTCTTTGTGCACGGACGGGACTGTCTGCCGCGTGGACGAGATTCTGCGGCATTTCCGTCGCAAGGTCGCCGCGTATCGTGCCGGGAGATGCATCCCTGGGGTCTGTTGCCCCCACCATTTTGCGAACCGAGTTTATGATATCTTCTCCTTCAATCACCACAGCGACCACCGGACCACTCATTATGAATTTTTTAAGGCGCGGGAAAAATTCCTTCCTTATGTGCTCCTCGTAATGTTTGTTTGCCAGCTCTTCATCAAATGTGAGGATGCGCAGTGCTACAATGTCGAATCCCTTTTTCTCAAACCGCGAGATAATTTCACCGACGAGTTTGCGCCTGACGGCGTCAGGTTTTAGAAGGACCAGGGTTCGTTCTGTCATCTCTTCTCCTTTCATCAAAGACCGAGTTCATCGCTGATTTCGCGCATTGCCTCAACGGCAAGTGTGCAGAATTCTTCGAGTGGGATACCCACCATTTCGCACTCGCGAATGGCACTGCGGTCAACGTTTCGGGCAAACGCCGTCTGGTTCACACGTTTTCGGACGGATTTAGGTTTGACGCTTGCAAGTTTCTTATCGGGCATAACAAGTGCGGTGGCGACGACAAGACCCGTAATTGCCTCTCCGGCTGCGAGTGCGTGCTGGAGCGGCGTTGTGCGGGGCGTCCAGTCGGGGATTTGCTCATTGTGGCTGATGATGGCTGTGACGTATTCTTCGGGAACGCCGTGAGCTCGCAAAATTTCGCTGGCAACGAGTGTGTGCCTTGTCATATCGTTTTTTGTCTCATCGAAATCGAGGTCGTGCAGGAGACCAACA
>CAZGKP010000106.1:0-12603 GCA_964526215.1 uncultured Candidatus Sumerlaeota bacterium | reverse complement strand
GAGGTGAGAAAAATATCCTGATTTTGAGGGCAAAAGAATCTTGAAGAAAGGAGGTAGGTCTCGGCTTTAGTGCTCGGTCAGGGAGATATACGTAATTATTCCCTGAAACTAAATCTATGAAAGAAAGGAAAGGAAATATGAAAAGAACCATTTGTTTATTAGGTGTAATTCTGGTTACTCTGTTGGGAGTGCAAGGCGTATTTGCCAATGTGTTTGCCTTTGACATTTCTGTTGATACATCATTGGGTGTTCCCCAAATTTCGTATCGCTTAAACGAGCCTGCCACATCGGTGGAGATTGAAGTCTTCGGCCCACTCCCGGCAACAACTGTTATTAGCACATTTTCAGGAACTACAGGGAAAGGGCTTAATACGGTTAGCTGGAGCGGATCAGGTTCCGTAGCAGGTCAAACCTATGGTTTTAAAATAACTGCAACGGATTCTGTTGGCCACTCTTCCTATGATGTCATTTCAGACGATTCCAATCCCATAACACATTTTTACAGTCCTCGTGGGTTGGCTGTGAATACCAATAACGGCAGTCCATATTGGGGAATGGTTTATGTGGTGGAACCTGTTGGTGGGACATGTTCGGAGGGAGGTGCGACACGGGTAACCGGCAACGGTGTTTATATCCTGTATCCCGACCTTTCCGACCCCACAGGTCAGGGAAATACGGCTCATGCCGGTGGAGTTTCATGGGGAGGAAGTAATAGTCCATATCATTGTTCTGTTGGATCGGATGATAGTCTATGGCTCGCCGATTGGTCTGATAGTCATTCGGGATTATGGAGGGCGACCCCCACTTGTACCGGTAGTTTTACCGAAATCCTGGATAATACGGGGCGTGACGGCAGTGGTTTGGTTGCCGGACTTCATGGTAGTATTTCAGCTGTTTCTGTCGAGGGCACCGGGGCAAGTACGGTCATCTACACTATGGATGAGGATCTTCCCACGGCTATAAGTATCTGGAAGTATGAAATCGGAAATGGTCCTTTCCCGTGGACAGGTGCTCCCACGGCTTTCATAGACCATGCGGGTGTTGGTAGCGATCTGGTGAATTGTGGTGGTGGAGCAATTGCACGTGACAGCTCAGGTAAATTCTATGTCTCTCAATATCGCTATGATGGGACTGATGTTGGTTCGCTTATGGTATATGGTTCAGATGGGAAAACCGTAGAATGGGACTCCCTTACAAGCGGCGGCGTATCTCCTGACCCATTGCGAAATAATGTTGGGGGGGCGACTCTCGATGAGGCAAGAGATAGGTTGTTTACGTGTTCGAGTGCAGTGTACGGTTTTGTTGTTACTCCGCTTCCCCTTCCAGTTGGAAATTTAGATGCGCAAGTTACAAACGTTGAATGGACCGGTTCAAGTGGTAAAGGTATTGCCGTAGATGGAGCTGGTAATGTCTATATTATAGATAATGCTAATGAAAGGTTGCGCATTTATTCGCCTCCCGATGAGGCAAACTCATTTACCACGGAGACTAACCTGATACTGACTGGTGGCACATACGTTTTGGCTTCTGATAGTAGATGGGCCCTATACGAATAGTGCTCCACCAACTTATTAAGTAACATTAAAAAGGTCCCTTTCAGGTAAAGAGAAAGGGACCTTTTTTTATGCCAGGGAGGGGGGGTAAATCTGAGAAGGTGGAAATCTCCCGGAAGGAATCACAGGGCGAGGCGGTCCATTACTTCGTCGGGGATGTCGAAATTCGCAGATACATTCGAGACGTCATCTTGTTCTTCGAGGGCACTTAATAACTTCATCAGCGTCTCTGCTTGCTTTCCTTCAAGCTTGACGGTGCTGTTTGGAATCATTGAGATTTCTGAATTCAATACATTTATGCCCCTTTCCTCGACAGCTGCTCGGACACTTTCGAGGTCGTTTGCCTCGGTCGTAATGGTAAATGTATCGCCATCGTTTGAGAGGTCTTCGGCGCCAGCCTCGATGGCAATCTCGGTAAGGGTGTCTTCATCGGTGGCGTCTGCGCTGATTGTAATAATCCCCTTTTTTGTAAACATCCAGCCAACACAGCCCGATTCGCCAAGATTCCCACCGTATTTGGAAAATATATACCGGATTTCAAACGCGGTTCGATTCTTATTATCCGTAGAACCCTCGACGTAAATAGCGACGCCGCCCGGACCATATCCCTCATAGATGAAGTCTTCACAATATCATACCGTCTCTTGCTGCCTCCGCGTGCTCTGCACGAGGTAGCAACTGAAGGATTTAGGCGCCGTTGAAAAAATTTCACAAAAGACTTGACAGGATGCCCGTAAAGAGAATTCTTTATATTAAAAATTCGGGAGAAAAGGAGGTGAGAAAAATATCCTGATTTTGAGGGCAAAAGAATCTTGAAGAAAGGAGGTGAATAAAAGGAAGGATAATGCCATTTCATTTTTCTGTGTGTGAGATGTGTAGAGTCACTTTCTGAAACCCAATTTATTGAAAGGAAGGATTGAGACTATGAAGAGATTATCCATTTTAACATTGGTGGCAATCTTCATTGCAAGTATGTCTTTTGCTGTAGACGTAACAGTTAACAGCACGCAGTCCGAAGTTCCGGGTTCAAATTACCAGACAATCGGAGCTGCTCTCACTTATGTAAAGGGTCAGGCTGAACCAAGAATCGTTAGAATCACTGGCGGTGGACCATACACCGAAGCAGCCGGTATTGAAATTGACTTTTCCGTCGAGCTTTATGGCGACGGATATAAACCGCTTATTATTTGCGGACCAACAGATACACCGGGTGTTTCATCTTCCAATAAGAGCAATGGAATCTATATCTTTGTTCTAAGCACAGCACCAGCGGATACACATATTGATGTTACTTTGAAAAATTTTATCCTTATACCGGACAAAACAAGTCCACCGTCTTCTCATGGGATTCGTGCCAACACTGATTCAACGGGTTTGAGTGTCACCGCAACAATGAGTATTACGCTTGAAAACCTTGTGGTTACGGCAAACGATGACGCCGACCAACCTGTAACAACAGATGGTTTTACTCCGGACACTGCCCCTGGAGATATTAAACGTTTTGGTGGCAGAGGCATCTATTTATCCGGGCATCTCAATGACCTTACTCTTACGGGTGGTATCATCTCCTCCTGGAGCACCATAGACGGTTGTGTTCTAACCCCGGATAACTATTCAGGCAGAACATTGTTCAATACGGTTACAGTGGGACCGGGTTGCGTTTTTTCATACAACGGAAGAAACGGTCTGTATGTATATTCAGATGGAACTCCGGTTGATTTTAATGGAACTGCTGAAAACCCAATCTGGATTTACAAAAACACCGACCCGGGCGTTTGGGGTAATCACCAGGGCGCTTTAGGGGTCTGGAATGATGATGAAAATCGCCCAGAATGCATCGTTAATTTGAATTATGTCTACATTGTTGCCAATTATGAAATCGGAATACACACAGGATATACCGATAGCGATGCATCGCTCCCGAAGCTAAATGCCAATCATTGCTTTATCTGCAATAATGACGGTGCAGCAATTTACGTAAGTGGCGAACTTGCCGGTGGTGGAGGCGGAGTGTCAGAATTCTTGAGAGACTGGACATTCACCAATTGCACAATTGCTAATAATGGCCTGGTTCCTGAAGCTCCTACAAGAGATATCACCGGTCCCCTTTCAATCGTGGATACTGCCTTTACAGTTACCCCTACCGGCAAAATGATTTTTAATGATTGTGTTCTCGCCGGAAAAGGTTCTGCTGCATCCGCAGGCGACAATACGTTTAATGTTCAAAAAGATAATTTCCCGGCTCTTGAATTCAATTATAGCGCGATTGTTCTAAATGGTCCCAAGAAACTGAGCGGAAACGGCTTTAATCTTATTGCCGGAGCCCCAAGTCCTGTTGAAAGTGATGTAATTAATATTGACCCGATATTTGTTGATGCAAATGACCCATTCAGCGCCAATTTTTACGCTGTTGACAGTTCATTATATGGCGGGAAAGGGTCTGGTGATACAAATCTTAGCGGCGCCGGAAAATACTTAGGGCGTGTCACATTCCTACGCGCCAATCCGTTATGGCAGATGTATCAATAACATCTTTGACATGAAATTCTTGAATTTTGTGGGTAAAAAGCGGGGCTTATTTGCTCCGCTTTTTTCAATTAAAGGGAAACCTTCTTTTAGGTAAGGTTTCCTGTAACATCTCCAATCCTAAAACCCGCATGCAGCATAAATCTCTTAAAGGCGGTCCCCGCATCTACTTGTGGCTGCGCTACTTTAGTCCAGAGAAAAGCAGACCAAGTTTGTCCAAAAGAACCCTCACATTTGCAACCGAGTAAGGATATTCAAGAGGGCGACCACACGTCCTTCAAAGAATGAAGGACAGAGATTTAACTCGCTTTATTGAAAAAAGCATTGACACCACCAAAGGTTTTTCTTAAGAGTATCATTGTTATTAGCGAAAGGAGGTGATAGGAGAGGCGATTTGAAATGGGTCAAGAAGGGGGAAATAGGGGAGAAAAATGTGAAGGGTAGATATTTAGGCTCTCCCGCTAAAATTCAAAAAACTTTGTGGAAAGGAGAAATGTTATGAAGAACAAAATTTTGATGTTCTTAGCACTCACGATGATTTTGATGTTCAGTCACGTCGGGGCGCAGACAACGGGTTATCTTTACTATGCGGGAGGCGGCGTGCCAGACCCGGGTGATGCCAATACGAATCTGGACGGGACACTCACCGGCGATAACGGAGTCTTCAGCGTCCTGGTGGCTAATGTTGACATCACAGCCGGAACTGTTACTAACTGGCGCTATGCCACCGGCACATCGAATAAATTGTCCGGTCATGATGACCCAAGCGGATATAGCTGGATGTTCCTTGAAAATACTGTCCACGCTTACAACGGCTATCTTTATGTGGGACCCGGGGACTGGAACAACGACGGCACTCGCGCCACTGCTGACGTCGTAGCCTGGGCTGAAATCAATTCCAACGGCAGCCTCGGCTCCTGGTCTTATTCCAACCCCATTGTCAATGATACCGACGACCAGGCAATTTGCGCCGCAGGCATTGTTGATTTTGGTGGTGGCAATGCTTATCTTTATGAACTCGGCGGGACCTATTCCGGGCTTGACCGGGTGGCTTATGCCAAAATCAACCCCGATGGCTCCCTGGGATCCTGGTCCACAACTACTGCTTTGCCCAGCGTAGACTGGTTTAACAGGGCAACTGTTGTCGGTAATACTATCATTCACGCCACTGGACACTTAAACACCGGCAGCGACCGCCACATCCATTATGCCACCGCTAATCCCTCAGATGGCACTCTTGGTTCCTGGCAGGACGGTGGCACGTATGATTCAACTGCTGAGAACCGCTGGGACTTCGGGATGACCAATGCTACCGCTGGGGGCAAAACCTTTGCCGTCATTATGGGCGGTAATACCCTGCCCAGTTACGTCATTGTTGACACTGTGAATGTCGCCGAGGTCTCCGGCGGCGTCCCCGGAGCCTGGTCCACCACAAACGCCTATCCGGGCGGCGCACAGAGACATATGACTGCCGTGGGGGCGGATGACCTTATTGTTGCCCTTGGTGGCACAACGGGTGGCAATCACACCACTGCCACCGACGTTGTCTATCTTGGTCGCATTGATTCCTCCGGGACTATCACCTGGTCTACCGCTTCGGAATCAATGAACCAACCGCGCGGAATGGGCGGCGCAGCCTTCTATCGCACCGAATTCCCCGTTGTACTCAATGCACAGAACTGGCAGTTATACGAATAATCCGGTTCAATAAAATACTTTGGCTGGATGATGTCTCCCCCGACTATGTGCCGGGGGTATTTTTTTGATATGCCAGAGTAGCGCGACCGGTGGAGGGGAAGTTCTCCTGGGGCGAATCACAAGGCGAGGCGCTCCATTACTTCGTCGGGGATGTCGAAATTCGCAGAGACCTTCTGGACGTCATCGTACTCCTCAAGGGCACTTAATAACTTCATCAGGGTCTCTGCTTGTTTCCCTTCGAGCTTCACGGTGCTGTTGGGAATCATTGAGATTTCTGAATTCAATACCTTAATGCCTCTTTCTTCGATAACGGCACGGACGCTCTCAAGGTCGTTGGCTTCGGTTGTGATGGTGAATGTATCGCCATCGTTGGAGAGGTCTTCGGCGCCTGCCTCGATGGCAATCTCGGTGAGTGTGTCTTCATCGGTGGCATCGGCGCTGATTGTGATGAGTCCCTTTTTTGTAAACATCCAGCCGACACAGCCCGATTCGCCAAGATTGCCGCCGTACTTTGAAAATATATATCGGATTTCGGGCGCAGTTCGATTCTTATTATCCGTAGAACCCTCGACGTAAATAGCGACGCCACCCGGACCATATCCTTCATAAATGAAGTCCTCATAAGAGATGCCGGGCAATTCGCCTGTGCCCCTTTTGATAGCCCTCTCGATATTATCCTTTGGCATATTGGCGTCTTTAGCGGCACGCACCGCAGTGCGCAGGCGAGAGTTACTGTCTATATCACCCCCGCCCATCCTCGCAGCGACAATTATCTCCTTTATAATCTTTGTAAACCTCTTGCCGCGTTTGGCATCAACTACCGCTTTCTTAAACCTGATTGAGTGCCACTTTGAATGCCCCGACATTATATCTCTCCTTTATGTAAAAAACAAATTAGAATGCCCTCCGTCCACCATATCTAATATCGTTATATCCTTTACCCGGGATTTTTCTGTAAAATCAAGTGATTTTTTTCCACAAACGCTGAATGTGCATCATCTTGTCCAATCGCCGATGGGAGAAAGAATAGAACACTGATGACGCGGATGATGCGGATTTGCACGGATAAAGAGAATCAGTGAGAATCCATTGTATCTGTGAGCAATTTGCGGAAGTGATTTGCCTCGGCGCGCTTACCTCGTTTTTCACAGCCCTTTATGTAAATGTTGCACTTCTTTTTGAGCGCCTGTCGGGCGAGCTCACTTTGCTCTGGAGTCAGTTCGCCACTCTCTAAGATTTTACAAAGCGCCTTTATGCGATAGCGGTCAATTGCTTCAGTGGCAGTCGAGAGTTGCTGCCAGTCGCCGGCTCGTTTCACCACAAGCGGTTCTTTAATGAAGCCTATGGGATAACGGGAGAGGAGCCTTAACCACAAATCGTAATCTTCGGCGGCAGGCAGTTTTTTATCAAAGCCGCCAACAGAAGAAAAAATCTCCTTTTTAATTGCAATCGAGGAAGGACTCACTATGCAGAGTTCTACCGCACGATTGAAAATGAATCCACCCGATTTCTGGTGCTTCTTCTTGGGATAAATCCGCCTGCCGTTCCGAATCCAGATTTCCCCGGTATGGCAGACCTGAGAATCAGGATGTTCGCTGAAAAAATCTGCCTGTTTCTCCAACTTTTCAGGGAACCACAGGTCATCGGAATCGAGAAATGCAAGGTAGTTGCCTTTCGCCGCACGTGCGCCATTATTCCTTGCGGCAGACACGCCGAGGTGTTCCTGGCGGAGGTATTTGAAATCCCGGGGGGCAACGGAGCGAATCATCTCGGAGGTCTCATCCGTTGAACCATCATCCACCACAATAAGCTCAAAATCTCGATAGGTTTGATTAAGGACACTTTCAATCGCCTCTGCTAAAAGTGCAAGCCGGTTATAGGTAGGGATGATAACGCTAAAAAAATAACTCGCCCTAATCGTCATTTATCTATTGACTCCCTGATGTCCTCGAATTTTCACTGATGAATATCCGGGCTTATGGGCATAATTAGCAAATTGTTTTTATCCTTTTCACACAGATGTATCGGGGAACATCAGCGTTCATCGGTGGCTAATCTTTATCCTTTTAGGAGCGGCGATAGCCTCATAACGGCTACTTTGAAAATTAACTCCAGAGATGCAATATTGTGAGATAGCATAGAAATAGAATTAAGAAAAGCTCCGTGTCCTCTGCGCGAGACAGATATTCATATGACTCGTTCAAAACCAGGTATTTATGTATATTGTGAGAGATAAATTCTCAAAAGCGATTGCGTAAGAATCTACGCTTTTTTCAAGACTTCGCTTGAAAAAAGAAGTAAAAAGTAAAAGGGTAAAGGTTAAAAGTATTGTCCTCCGAGATGGATTAATTTTAAATTGTCAGTTGTCAGTTTTAGATTGCTGGCTTCGTAACATCTATAAAATGTTGTGGTTGTTGGCGCCATAAGCGCCTGCAGTCATTTCTTTTCGGTGCGCGGTTCGGGGGAGAGTATCTTTGCCACCTCCAGCTCCAGGGCTTGGCGTTTTTCACTAATGAGGCGTGCATATGTGCAGTCGTATTCTATGCGGCGAGTGCGAAGTATGAAACCACCACCGATTGATTTTTTCAGCAGTGTCACCCGGCAAAATTTGGTAAAAGCCACGCCCCAGATTGTAGAGAGCAAAAGGGTATATTTATCCAGTTCTGGCGCATAGACAATAACCTCGCAAGGTGCATCAGGCTTAAAATCACCCAGCAGATTTTCGACCAGTTTGCGTTGGGTCTCAGTCGGGATTTGATTGACGGCATCAGAGGCTCTGGAAAATGCGACATCAATGAGGTCGCAGCGCGCCTGGAGGATTTTCTTACGCGCCTCTAATTTCGCAAGGGCAATTTGTCTGCGTCTGGCATCCTCAAATTTCCCGGCTGCCTCTTTTATACGCCTCTCCTTTTCTGCCTCTGCGCGACTCCGGGCATCAGAGAGTATCTGTTCGGCTTTCTGGTGGGCATCGGCAACTATTGCATCCGCCTCTGTCTTGCTCTCTGCCAGAATCTTATCTATTATCTTCTGGAGTGCCATTTTCCCACCTCAACCTATCTCCATCTTGAGAATCACGAGCAGTGCCGCCACAAGCGCAATAACGGCATAGGTCTCGACGAATGCCGGCAAAATCAGACCCTTGCCTGCCTGTTCGGGCTTCTTGGCGATAATGCCGATTGCGGCTGCCGATACCTTTCCCTGATAAATCCCCGATGCCAGTAAGACCAATCCGGAACAAAAACCGATGAAGAGTAATTCATATCCCTGATTGATTGTGGGCAATGTTGGTTTGGCAAGCATTGTCAACTTCACCACTGTGATAATGAAGAAGATAACAAACCCATAAATGCCCTGGGTGCCGGGCAGTGCAACAAAAGGTATGAGCCTGCCGAATTTATTCGGGTCTTCAGTCACTACACCCGATGCCGTCATACCGGCAAGCCCCACGCCTATGCTTGACCCTGCACCTCCGAACGCAAGTGCAAAACCTGCTCCCAAAAGCGCCAGCGCAAGCCCGAACGCCGACCCCGCCACTGTGGCTACAGCCGCTGTTTCTGGTCCCATTCCCTATTCCTCCTTAAAAAGGATGATATAAAATCTGCGATTATTCTTATTATGCCTTTGTCTCTTTGACTGCCACGAATTTATGTCGTATTGCAAATGGTTCAAATTTATGCCCGCCGTCTTCGTAAAACTTCGGGAAAAATTCCACAAACTGAAGTCTCGCCGTATGAATGAACGCACCCAGCGTATTTATGGCTATATTTAGCGGGTGCGCAACAACGAGCATTATTATGGTGAGCAGCCACCCCACAACCGGTATCGGCCATAATATAAATGCGATGATATTTATCACAGTTGCCATAATCCCCGTGGCAAGCCCTAGAGCAAATAAACGCGAATAAGATAAAACGTCCGACAAAAGCCCCGTCAGTGCCCCGTAGATAGTCCATAAACCCGAGGTGAGACGCATAATAATATTTTTGTTGCCTCGCCCCGAAAAAAACAACATAAGCGCCAGACCCGCTATGCACATAACCATACCAACTTCCCGCGAGAATACCACCACCACTATCCCCGCCACAAAAAGCAGCCACGGGAATTGCCCGCATAATGCATCAAGTACTCTACCCTTTACAATATTCCCCATAAACTTTATACATACTCCCCACACCAGCTGAAAAAGACCTATTGCCAATGCTGCTCCTAAAAATACCATAATCCCGCTACCGAGCGGGTCAACTCTTTGCACCTTCTTTATCACAGGTGCAATGCCCAGCTTATACGTGGGGAAAGTTTTATCCGTAAACAAATTACCGAACCACCCGCCTGTGAGCGAACCCAGGACAATTGCCGAAAGCCCCGCTAACGCCATCAGTGTGCAGAACTTCTTCACCCCTGGCGCAAGCTTCAGCTTCAGCGCCGCAAACCCGAATAAAAGCGCCAGCACTGCGCCGTAACCCGCATCTGTCAGACAGTAACCAAACCCTATAAAGAAAAAGAGCGCCACACTTGGAGTCGGGTCAAATTCTCGATAATCCGGCTTCCCGTAAATATCCACCACAGTTTCAAATGGACGAATGATGCGGCGATTCTGAAGTATTACGGGCACCTCCTCGTCCGGCTCCGGGTCAGTCAGAGTAATATCAACCTCGGGTGCAATCCGTTGAAGGGTTTTCTGCAGGTGTTGTATCTTCTTTTCCGGCACCCAGCCGCGCAATATGAAAGTAGAGTGTGTCTCGCCGCACAATTCCTGCGCCCTCTTTCGCTCAAGACGATTATCCAGGTGATCCGCCACAACTTTTAGTTTCAACAATGCGTCCCGCATCTCCTTCAGGCGCGCCTCAATGCGGCGGGTCTTTTCTGTAATGGCTGAAATCTCTGCCTCGATTTTTCCAATCATCTCGGCGGGTGTTAGATTGACGTGCGGAAAAACGGCAGGATGCACCTCAAAATCCTCCATTATCTCCTGAACCGCTTCCTCTGAATCCCTGTGATAGATAATGACTATGTTCTTGCTATGTTTTGTCTCACCTACCTTCACAGTGTATAATTCGCTAATAGCCTCTTCCGCAGCTTTACGACAGGCATCAACGCACGTTATGGGAATCGAGAGAGCCAGAATCCGGGTGTGCTCGGTCTGGCGGAACTTGTCCATCGGCACACCGATGCCGACCCAAGGCAATAGATACCCACGGCGTGTATGAAGCGTCAATCTCTTTGCGTGAAAACTCTTTATGTGCCCCTCCAGCTCCTTAACCCCCTCCACAATCTTTTCGTAATTGAACCCTTCAAGTATGTGCTTTTCCTCCTCTGCGGTTACGGTTTCGGGTCCCTCACGAAGGAGTTCAAATCCGGAACGTTTCGGAATATATTGGTGAAGGAACTCAATAGCTGAAAGGATTGTCTCATAAGCCTTTTCAATGGTGCGACGTTCAGGGAGGAGAGGGGGCTTCAGCTTCTCCCAGTCGAAATCATCGGCATCCTTTTCGGGAGACACGTTTGCCGATTCATTACTTGATTTCGCAGATACGGATGACGTGTTGTTCCCGCGGATATCTTCAATCTGCACCACACCCAGCTTATGCAGCGATTCCAAAAGTGCCTCACGGTGGTCGCTATATGCAATCACCAGTAATTTCTTGATTTTTTCAACCGCCATAACTTACCAAGAAGTGCTCTAAAAAATTTCGTTGGGTGTTGGGTTTTATGTCGTTGGGTTGTTTCCCGAGCCTATGTCTCTTCCCCGTCCCCGTATGGTGCGAAATGAGTAAACATCTTCTTTTTCATACTTTTGGGAGAGATAAAAAACCCTTGCGGTATCACTCCATAATTTTTTCAAGTATGAGAGAAACGGCAGAGGGGATATTTTTTTCACCGGCAGATTTAAGCACCTTAAGTTCTTCTTCCGTGCGACTGTTTATCGCCTCAATTTCCCCGGCAATCTCAGCATCAATTCGATGCTTTTCTTTGCCAATGCTTTCTTCTGCTTCCTTGGTGGTAGAGTTTAGCAACTCTTCACCCTTTTCCCTAGCTGTGTTCAAGATATGCTCACTGTGGCTTCGTGCCTCTTCCACCAGTGCCTTTGCCTCTTCTTCGGTGCGGAGCACTTGTTTAATCTTTTCTTTTACATCTACCGCAGCCATATTCACAAACCATAATTTTCAGGGTAAAGCCGATTTTTTAACCCACTTATCAGTTGAAAATGCGAATGAGCAGATACTCGCCATACTTCAGAAAAAAAATTCCCGGCGTGTAACCAACATATAACCAAGGGTGTCACAAAATGCCCGAAAACGGAAGCCTATGGCAAAAATAAGGGGGACTGGTTTTATATCCAGTCCTCCTCTTTCATCCTTTAATATTAGGGGAGTTTGGTAAAATAATTCTGGTGGAGTGGAGGAGATTCGAACTCCCGACCCCGGCGTTGCGAACGCCGTGCTCTCCCAGCTGAGCTACCACCCCACTTCTGCCGGAATAAATCCTGATAGTTTTTTTACATCTACGTCAATTGTGCACTGATTTTATGATTTTTTCCCTATAAGAGAATGAGGAAAAGTCAAGAGGAAAAATCGCCGGGCGCATCTTTGCAAAGCTACCAAATCAATCAGGGCTTTTCACTACACCATCATCCCCCGTCATAACATAAATAACTGTAACGACTGAAATTAAGAATGGAACACGGATAACACCGATGCTACGGATATACACGGATAAACATAATGTCTGTCTTACAGATGCCCTACAGACACATAATCAGCGAGAATCCGTTGACCCGGATGCTTGCATCCACTGACCCGGATGCTTGCATCCACTGACCCGGATG
>CAZGKP010000105.1:0-12816 GCA_964526215.1 uncultured Candidatus Sumerlaeota bacterium | reverse complement strand
GCCTTCGGCGTCATAAGTTGTGTGCATATCTTCTTCACTCTTCATCTTCATCTCCCTCTTCATCTCCGCATCTTGCTTTTTCCTGCGCCACGCGACGAATTCAATTGCCCGTTTGTAAACCTTGAGTCTTTCATGCGAAAAGGACATATTTGTTGCGCAAGTAAAGTCTAAAATGAAGATGAAGACGAAGATTTTATGGGAGAATATATTCGAGATTTCCTTCCGAATATAAGACATTATTTAAAACGTTGTGTCTAAAACACGCGTTATCCGTTTTCAATTGTCAGTTGTCAGTTTTATATTGATGGGGACTTAACATCTACAAAATGTTGTAGATCTATGCGCCTTAAGTGGCTAATAAATAGATATTTCTTTTCGGGATTTGACCTATTCATCGCACCACCGAGACATTACTGGAATTTGATAAAGTTAAAAGTGCGGGGGCAAAATATGCCACTT
Source organism: uncultured Candidatus Sumerlaeota bacterium (assembly GCA_964526215.1). Classification (GTDB taxonomy): domain Bacteria; phylum Sumerlaeota; class Sumerlaeia; order MWCT01; family MWCT01; genus CAZGKP01. The sequence continues at coordinate 12,357 of CAZGKP010000105.1, read as the reverse complement.
CTCCACCGGGGGAGGAACTGTTTTTCGCCCTCCAACCAAAAACCTCCTATCATACCATCTCAAAAGAACTCTCCCTTCTTGGTGAGATGCTCGATTTGCGCAATAGGGGTGAGAATGTCCCGATTGATGGTTTGTTCGACCCACGCCCATTGCTTGAAAAACTCGACTCGGTCGGCGCCTTTCTACAAAGCAAAGAACTGCTTGCCCTCGCTTCATTCCTGAACATCGTGAAAAGATTAAAGGGTTTTGTGGTGCACCATTGCAAGAGTGCACCTCTGCTCTCCGAGGTATTTGGCGCCTTCACATCACTGCCCGACATAACAAAACTCATCCGTTCCAAAATTGACGATGAGGGTTGTGTGAAGGATGATGCATCGCCTGCGCTTAAAAAGCTCAAGCGCAGGGCGGATGAAGCAGAGGCGCATATCCACGGCGAACTCCGACGCCTTATACGAATACTGGGTTCGCAGAACATTCTCCAGGAATCGTATCACACGTTGCGAGGGGAGAGATTTGTTCTACCTGTTCGTGCAGGCGCAAAGGGGCGCGTCCGCGGGATTGTCCACGATGTCTCCCACAGTGGCGAGACGTTCTTCATAGAGCCGATAGAGGTGGTCGAACTCTCTAATAACCTCGCCACTATCCGTCTGGAGATTCGCGAGGAGGTGCGTCGCATCCTTATCGAGATTAGTGATGCCGCACGCGCAGAACTTCCAACGCTCCGTACAGACACTGCGCTCGCCGCACAATTTGATTTCCTCTATGCAAAGGCGCGCTTCGCATTTGCAAATAACTTCGCCATTGCTGATATTATGCCCGGAGGCACTCTCAAACTCCTCCAAGCGCACCACCCGCTTTTATACCTCAAGGATAAAGACGCATCCGTCCCGCTCACAATTCGCTTCAATGAGGAAGACAGGGTGCTCGTCATAAGCGGACCCAATGCCGGCGGAAAAACCACCGCACTGAAGACCATCGGACTTGTTTCAATGATGGTGCAGTCGGGTCTCGCCATCCCGGCTTTTCCCGATAGCCGCCTGCCGGTATTTACCGAATGGTTTGCCGACATCGGTGATGAACAGGATGTAACAGAGGGCGTGAGCACTTTCTCCGCACACATCCGCAACATCGCACATATCCTGAGGGAGGCAGATGAGAAAAGCCTTGTTCTACTTGACGAGTTGGGCACCGCGACAGACCCGACCGAAGGCGGACCGCTCGCCGTCAGTATACTCGAGAGGCTCGCAGGGCGCACGGCACTCACCATCGTAACATCGCACCTATCTCCGCTGAAAGCCTGGGCGCACGAATTCCCCGGTGCACGCAATGCATCATTTCGTCTCGATGAGGTAACGCACAAGCCCTCCTTTCAGATTATGCTCGATGTCCCGGGGGCAAGCGAGGCATTGCTTATCGCGGAATGCGAGGGTTTGCCGCCAGAAATCCTCCGGCGCGCATCCGAACTGCTCCCTAAAGGCGAGGTTGACCTCTCCGCCCTTATTCAATCGCTTCAGAAAAAGGAAAAGGAGATTGAGGAAAACAAACGTGAAATTGCAACTCTCCTCAAGGAACACAAGAAACTCCGTTATAGAGTCCGGGAGCTCCAGGAATATCTTAAACAGAAGGAGCGCACGCTAACCGAAGATATGCTTTCCGCCAAAGAGGCGCTTTTAACCGAGGCGCGGCAATTCATCGAAAAGCAAATCGCCCATCTCCCGTCCAGGGAAGCGGTCGTGCAGGCGCGAAAGGAAATCACAAGAGAAATTCAATCCGTCCAGAAACAAAAGAGGCGAATAAGAGAGGAATTCATCCACCCCGTTGACCTCGATAAATTCTATGTCGGGCAGACGGTCTACATCACCGACATAAATGAATATGCTGAGATAAAAAAGATTAAGCGTGAAAAATCTACCGCACTCTTAGTATTGAAGGGAATGGAAGTTACAACGCCGCTTTTAAGATTGAAGATACCGGCGGCAGGTGAAACTCCGGTGCAAATCCCGCCCCGTGTATCATACCAGCGCAAAAGCGATGTGAGCCTGGAACTCGACCTCCACGGGATGCGGGTGGAGGAGATGCTTACGGCGGTCGAGAGATACCTCAATGATGCCGCACTGGCGGACTTACCTTACGTCAGGCTTGTGCACGGGATTGGGACGGGGGCGCTACGGAGGGCATTGCAAGATTGTCTCAAAACGCATCCGTTGGTGAAGAATTATCGCTATGGCACACCCGAGGAAGGCGGCGGCGGAGTTACCATTGTCAATCTATGAGAATTGAGGAGAGGGACAAAGTGGGATTCGCATTGCATCAGAATGAGGCTATCGCCTCCAGGAGGGCAAAAATTATCCGCTAATTACACTAATGAACGCGAATATTTATTAGCGCACATTTGCGGACTAACCTTCGGCACAGTTTTTCCCGGTCGCTAATATGAGCGTGCGAAGTAGACTTTGTATCTGGCGGGTCTGCCACAGGCAATGCAGGGTGCGCCTGCCGGGTCGCTTCCTTCCAGCGGGATACAGCGGATTGTAGCCTTTGTGTCGGATTTGACCTTTTCCTCGCAGGCAGCCTCTCCACACCAGCCGCTTACAAGGAATCCGCGACGCTTCTCCAGAACCTCCTTGAACTCCTCATAATCATCGGTGCGGACGGTGTGTTCCTCACGGAACTTCAGGGCGCGTTTGAAGAGACCCGTCTGGATTTCTGTCAGAAGCCCAGAGACCGTTTCCACAAGTTGCCCCTCGTGGACAAAGAGCTTTTCACGTGTATCGCGCCTCACGATAACGACCTGCTTTTTCTGTATATCTTTTGGTCCCACCTCGATGCGCAAGGGCACGCCCTTCATCTCCCATTCGTTGAATTTCCAGCCGGGCTTCTGCGTGTCGCGCAAATCGAGCTCTACGCGGAAGTCCGAGAGACGTGCACCCAGTCCCTTTACTTTTGCGATCACGCGCTCCTTTGTATCGCTGAAGTAAATGGGGACAAATACTGCCTGTATGGGTGCAATACGGGGCGGGAGGATGAGACCAGCATCATCCCCGTGCATCATTACGATGCCGCCCACAAGTCGCGTGGATACGCCCCAGGAGGTCTGCCAGACATATTTCTCGCTCTGGTCTTCGTCTAGGAATTTTATCCCGAAGACCCTTGCAAAGTGCTGTCCGAGATTGTGCGAGGTGCCCATCTGGAGGGCGCGACCATCTGCCATTAGAGCTTCGATTGTATATGTTTTTTGTGCTCCGGCGAATTTCTCGCTTTCCGTTTTGCTGCCGTAGATTACGGGCATTGCTAAATCTGTCTCGGCGAAATTGCGATAGACCCCCAGCATCCGCAGGGTCTCTTCCTGTGCCTCTTCGTATGTGCGATGGCAGGTGTGTCCCTCCTGCCAGAGAAATTCAGTGGTGCGAAGAAACAGGCGCGTTACCTTTTCCCAGCGCACAACGTTTGCCCATTGGTTTATGAGGATTGGCAAGTCGCGATAAGACTGCACCCACTTTGCGTAAATGGAGCAGATAATTGCCTCGGACGTGGGGCGTATGGCGAGGCGTTCCTCGAGCGGTTCATCACCGCCGTGAGTTACCCAGGCGACTTCAGGCGCAAAGCCCTTTACGTGTTCAGCTTCGAGTTTCAGGAGGCTTTCAGGCACGAAGAGGGGAAAATAGGCGTTCTGATGCCCGGTTGCCTTTATGCGGCGGTCAAGGGCATCGCGGATATTCTCCCACAACGCATAACCATAGGGCTTAATAACCATACATCCCTTGATGGTGGTGTAATCCGCCATATCGGTCTTGCGAATGACGTCAACATACCACTGGGAGAAATCTTTGGATTTCGACGTGAGTTCTTTCACAAATTCTTTATCTTCACCTTTACGCGCCACTTACTTCCTCCCTTTATGATAGCTAAAGTGTGAATGAGTGTTGAACATCGAATCCGCCTCGGCGGAAACTTTGAACCGGCTCAATCCGCCTGCGGCGGACAGGCGGGCAAACGGGTTTACGGATTCGTAGAGACCTCATTTAGCCGTGCCTCAATCTTTTCCCATTTCTTTATTACCCTGCGGTATTGTTTATTTTTTGTCATTTTTGTGGCTTCATTTATGAGGGCACGAATGTCAGAAAGTTTTTTACCCTGTTTTTCGATATGGTCGAGCCTGTCAGTGATTTTCTTCTTTCGGATATCGCATTCTTTTTTTAATGGTTCGAGCAGGAGGTTTGCGTGGAATGCGGCATCCTGAGAAAACTTCAGACTCTGCTCGAGTTTATCTGCGACATACGCGCGTTCAGCGGATTTCACCTCGGAGGTGAGCTGTTGATAGAGTGCAGGATTATCATCCCCGGCACGATTTGCATCAACGAGTTTGAGGGCATCTCTGGCGGATTTAAGTGTCAGGGCGGTTTTTGATGAGCGTGAGAGGCGAAGTGCCTCTGTTGCCTCGCGATGTGCAGCAATGGCGTTATAGAGCGCCACCTTTGCGCGACCCATCCGAAGCATATGCTTTGCCGATTTTATATTTCCCCTTGCGCGCTCCACATAATCGGGGGCGTGTATGCGGGCATCGTAAGATTCCGCCTGTTTAATACAGGCTTCCGTCTCGGCGAGCAATACGCGTGCGCGGTGTCCGGCGCATCCTGCAAGCAGTGAAATGCAGGCAAGGACAAAAATAGGTGCAAATCTTGAAAATAGATTTCTCATAATTTATTTCCCCAAGAAGGAATTACAGAAATAGAGCAATGTTTCTTTGCGTGAGTCAAGTCAACATTTCATCTTGATTTTCGGAGCAATTCACGTAATGATGCGCGGTCAATGATGATATATAGCGCGCTGTAGAAAAGAATGCTCGCTGTCAATTTGATGGCAAAATCCAGCGGCGCTATCGGTAATCGAATTATATTTTTTATCAAGAGTGAAAACCCGAAAGTTGCGATGGCAACAATAATGGGTAACTTTAGAATGCTAAAATAGCAGACGGGAAGGATTTTTTTTAGATAATAATTAACCGCGAATAGTATGACAGAAACGTTGACGGCGGTTACTCCGGCTGCAACGCCCACCAGCCCCCAATAACGCGCACCGAGGTATGCCCCCAGAGTCACGCCCACTGCGTTTATGCCTGTGAGAAGCGGCATAATAAGTGTCTTACCCTTGCTTAAGTAAACATCATACCAATGAACCGTTATCATCCTGAATGTGGCGAGGCAGGTGAATATCTGGAATGGTCTGAGGGCAGGCAGCCACTTTGCCCCAAGTCCGTATCGCACCAATCCTTCTCCAAAAATCAATACGACCACGCAGGGTAATAGCGCAATTACCCCGGAATATTTTGTGGCGAGTGTGAAACCTCGCTTTAACTGCCCATCATCTTTTGCTCTGGAAAAAGCCGGATAAACAACCGTTGAAACCAGTGCCTGTAACTGTAGCAGGTAATGGGGGAACTTGAAGGCGATGTAATAGAAACCGAGCTGCGTATCTCCCAGCCATCTCCCCACTATCACATAGTCCACGTTCCAATAATAAAAGGTGAAAACACTGGTCAATGTTAAGGGGAGACCGAATTTAAAAAACGGAGGGATGGAGTGCGAATCAAATCGCAATTGGGGGCGGACCGGGGAAAGTATCCATAGAAAAACAGCCGATGCAAAGCTGCGGAAGAGGAGTCCTATGATGAGACTATAAACCCCGCAGCCGCGCCAGGCAAGAATTACCGATAACACTGCACCGGCAAAAGCGCCGAGGAAGGTCGCCGTGTTCGATTTGCCAAAAGCCATATCTTTTTCAAGGATAGCGCGAGGAATCTGCAACCGCTCCAGAATAAACCAGAACGTGAACAGCGATACGTAGGCGCCCAGGTATTCCTTTCCGAAGATGCGCAGGAAAGAGAGCGCACCCGTGTTCCATAAGACCGCAAGTAAGACGCCGACCAACAGCTCAGTGGTGAATATTGTATTTACATCGTTTGGGTGCAGCTTTCTTTTCTGAATAATATATTTCGCCCCACCCCAGTTGGCGAGACAGGAGAAGAATCCGGCAGTGGAATAGAGGAAGGCGAGCGCACCAAATGCCTGGGGGACGAGGAGTCGGACGAGCAGTAGCTGACAGGCAAAGTCAACGATCGTTTTCAGAGCAGTTACGGAAGTCGTAATCTGGAGGCCACGAAGTGTGCGCTTCAGGAGTCCATCACTCGGTGTCTTATTATGTGCGGGAAAACCGGGTTGCATATAGAACCTGGAGGAAGGAGGTTTTATTGTTTAGCCTGTGTGCTACGGAGCTGCTCGCGCAAAAGGACATATCCGCAGGAGATTAAGAAAGCCAGTGCCCCGGCGATGAGCGTGAGGAGCTTTTTGCGGGGCCACTCGGCATAGTAAGGAACGATGGCGGGGTCAATTATGCGAATCTCCTGAAATTTTTCGGAAACCCTTGTGGCATTTTCATCATAGCGGGTCTTTATGCGGCGGTATGATTTCTGGTCAGCATCGAATTTTGTTGTGAGTGCCTCGATTCTGGTCTCACGCTCAGCGAGGAGTCTTTGTTTTACATCCAGTTTCTTCTCCACATCGGCAATCATCTTATCCAGCGATGAAATCAGCGCATCGAGGTCTTTGAGGGAAGTGGAGGAAGCGCTTTTGGATTGCGTTTCGCCAGAGGCGGACGTAATCTTGCCGGTGGCAAGTAGTTCACCTTTTTTGACTCGCGCATCGAGACGTCTGAGGGTGAGGTCTGCCTTTGTATAAAGGAGCGTCTCCACATCTGTTTCCAGTTCCTTTATTTTCGCCTTTTCTTTATATTCTTTCAAGATTTTCTCGTTTTGCGCCATACTGGCAGCTATGGCTTCGACCTGTCTTTTCATAAATGTGGTAGCCTCGGTGCTATCTTTCCTGTTCTCTTTTTGATTCAGTGCGACGGATTCCTGCGCTATGTAATTTGCAAGGTCGGCTGCGATTCTGGGGTCGCTGAACGCCACCGATAAATCAATCAGGCGCGTATTGCGAACTAATTGGACGCGGATGTTTTCAAGAAAGGTCTCTACCTTCAATACATAAGGCGGTTTATCAAGCCCGAATTTTTTGAGCGCCCGCCGGGCGAGGTCTTTGTTTTTCACAAACCCCTCAAACGTGTAGTAAAAACGCGGGTTGAAATAGCTCGATAGAACGCCGTCAACGCCCATCTTGGATTCGGAGATAAGGAGCGTAACGGACGCCTTATACGTCTTTGGCAGAATGAAGCTCACGCCAGCTGTGACTATCATTACGATGAGTGTTGAGGCGATGATGGTTTTTTTGTTTTTCAATAACACTCGCACGAATTCGGCAAATGAAAATGTGGGGAGTTCCAATGTCGTCATCCTCCCTTTCTTGAAATACGCACATATATCCCTGCATAGAACAGGTTGCGGTCTTCAATAAGTCTTACGATTTTCCCATCCTCGCCAAAGGCTGGAAAGCCACCATCATTTAAGTATTTCAGCGAAAAAGTGTGCCCTCCTTGAGGGACAGTGATTTGGATGGGATAAAAGCGCCATTGGGTGCTATCTGCATAGATGAAGGCGATTCGGTGCCCATCCAGCCACAAATCCACAATTGGATAAATCCCGAATGCAGGAGTCCCACGCGCTAAAATCCAGAGTGTTGTATCGGTGGCTTGCCCTTGTGTCAATTGATATTTTATCTCGCCTGTACGAAAGAAGATATATATGCCATTTCGAGGGGTCGCATTCTGATTTTCAATAATCAGGTTCCGGTTTATGAATGGGAGGAAGCCTTCAAGGGCGCCGGTTGTAAGCTGTCCATCCGATTGAGTTGCAAGTATCGGGGAAAGCGTCGGGGTTGTGAATTCAGGAACGAGTTTTTCTCCGCCCAGGATGGAGAAATGTCTGAATACGACGTAACGTTTGGCAATGGAGAGATTGCCCTGTTTTACCATAGAGCGAATTACAGCATTGCATTTCTTTTTGAGAGTGGGATTCAAAATCGCTGCGTATGTGAAATAAAAAACTTCAGGTCTGGCGGATTGTGCCGCGTTCAATTCCTTTGCGAGTGTGAAGTATAGCGAACCGAGCCGTTTGCGGTGATAAGGGGAGAGCATATCGGGGTAGACGGCTGCCTTAAATGCGAGTTCGGCTGCTATTGTAAGGTGCGCGATGGCTATGGAGCGTTTGTTATCTTTAAGTAGAAGTTCACCGAGATTTTGTTGGGGACGAAAATCCCAGGGGCGTCTTTTCGTAGCGGTGCGCACAATTTTCTCCGCCCTTGCAATCTTGCCCCGCTCGACAAGCGCATCTGCAATAAATTCGTAATTCTCCGGCAGGCGCCAGGCAAAATAATAAGATACCACAGGCAGCACAACATATAGCTCGATGAGGAGTAAAGCAATGGCAACTGCGAGCGCCGCGCAATATTTCAGGACGACCTTTTTTGTAGAGGTTTGCATTTTCGCAATAAATCATTATCGGCAGAAGTATCAAGAATGTCCTTGTTTATCCCGTGTTACGGTGAGGTTTTGCAAACACTTTTTCAAGAAATGATTGGGGGGAATGATTTATGATTTACCCGAAAGCTGCAAAAACCGACTCCGTTTTTCAGAAAGGGCACAGTCACATAAGATATTGTTTTCCGGTAAAAGGTGCATCTCCCGAATTCTGGAGATGCACCCATACGACATAAACAGCCCCCCTACTAGATCAATCGCCCAATAATGCCGAAGGCGCGCCATCGGTAGGATGTGTCATTTATTTATCTATAGTTATTCATATTCAGGTTATGACCGTGAATACCTGAGCGAAATAGCACACGGATGACGTGGATGCAAGCATCCGGGTCAGCGGATTTGACGGATTCACACTGATTTTGTTTATCCGCGCATATCCGTGCTATCCGTGTCATCCGCGTTCTATTCTTAATTCAAGTTACGACACAGTATGTCCGAAAATATTAGAAAGACTTTAGTCATCCCACCGATGGTGCGCCTTCGGCATTTTCTTGAGGTCGGACTACTACGTGTGCATAGGAGTTCTTGTAACAGTAAAGCAATGATAAAAGGAATAAACAAACCGGGCAAATCTGCGCATTTTGCCCCATTCACCATATTCTCTGATTCATACCGGTCAGAAAATCGGATTATCCGGGAAAACATTTGACATACTCTATTCCTATATGTTTATTACCCAACGTTAAGTATATTTGAATTTGCGCTACCCCATTATATGCGCAAATCCTGAACTATAGAAGAAAAGAGGATTGTAGTCTGTCTGATGGCCTGTAACCGATAAAAAATATCGGGGCCTTATATGTAACATTCGCCTGTGGAGAACAGCAAAATCGCAAGATAAGGGTTTTATCAAGAAACCATATATACCATAGTGAGCTTGCATACGGAGGAAAAACTTATGAGAACACGATTGATGCTCAGCATTCTGGTAATGGGATTATTGACAGGGACAGTAATGGCTGGTGTCGAGATCAACACGACGTTGATGAACGACACGTACCGGATAGAGGGACCATCGGGAAAGCCAAACGAGGTGACCTACGGTACGGGATTTATCATGGGGATTCCGTATCCAAGCAGACCTGGCAAAGGCCTGTTTGTTCTTATAACTGCAGCACATGTCCTTGAAAAGATTTCAGGTGAGAAGGCCAAGATCTATCTGCGCCGGAAGATTTCCAAAGGCAAGTTTGTGAAAGTTCCCCGCGAACTGCGAATCCGCAAGGGTAACAAGCCCCTTTGGGTTCGCCATCCTATCGCTGATGTAGCCGTTATGAAAGTTGCCCTGCCACTTTTCGTCTCGAAGCAAACGGAAAAGATACCAATGCTCTCAATAAACCTATTGGCAGATGATAAAACCATGGAGAAATTTGAAATACATCCAGGGGATCGACTATTCTGTTTGGGCTACCCTCTCGGAGTAGAAGCCAACCAGTCAGGGTTTCCCATTCTGCGAAGCGGAACAATAGCTTCCTACCCTCTGACTCCGGCTAAAGACATAAAGTCCTTTCTGTTTGATTTTGAAGTTTTCAACGGTAACAGCGGAGGCCCAGTCTATTTTGTGGAAGAAGGGCGGTCCTATGGTGGGAATATCAACATAGGAGAAAAGATTCAGTTTGTCGTTGGAATAATCACCGAGCAGAAGTATGGAGTTCGGAGTTCGACCAAGTTGGAGCGCTCGCGTGAGAGTTTTAGGTTAGAGATTATTAAAAAACGTGAAAGACTTAAACTCGCAATCGTTGTGCCGGCTTATTTTATTAAGGAAACACTGAATCTCCTCAACCAGAAATAAATTGATAGCGCAAACCAACCAATGGTCAAAGGCGACGCGTTATAGCCGTGTGCCTCACCCTGAGTATTAGCACGCAGTGCGGCGGTATAGAACAGTGCTTCAGTGCGAGGGATGGATTTTGATTTCGCTGGGGGCGGTTGGGAGTTATGGTAAATCGGCAATATGAAAATTTGCGTAGAAAAAGGAGGTAAGTATGGCTAAAAGACGGATTCCCAAGAAGACTTCGGAATTGAGAGACCAACTTTATCGTGCGGCAAGCGGTATCGGCGCCGAGGCGAATTGGACCCGCAACCGCTCCTACTCAGGCGTATGTTCAAAATATCGGCAATCAAATCGCCAGCGCCATCAATCTGGTGGAAACACGTAAGGCTCAACTCTCACAGCCCGCGCCGCACTGCGCGACATCGTTAATCATTCATAAAAAATATGAAACGCATTGACCAGGTTACGGACATCCTCTATGGTCCAATCAACCCGCGGAAGAATAATTACGACATCCCGCCTCATCCCGAAGAAAGCACGCCTCCGCCTCCGCTCGTGGCATCTATTATTCAAAAGATTGTCGGCTGGAATGACCCGGGGTCAATTCTTGTTGATTGGGACTCCCAGGAACAGGTCGGGGCGTATCAGGTGGAATGGTACACCGATTCGGCATTGACGCAGTTGGTCGATAGTCCGTTGTTTTTTCTTTTATACAGACCTTGTGCAAGCAAACGGTATTTTCCCCCATTCAACGGACAACGATATGGGGATTTGTCTTGATGGTATAAAGTGTTTGGTCGTGTGAATTATGTTGAGCACTTATACGGCGAAATTCACTTGTATCGAGTCGGGTGACTTATGGAGATAGCGCATGATTTTGCTTAATAAAATTTCCAAACTTTGACGGTTGGTAGTATAGATATATCTGTGTCCATCGGTGTGTATCGGTGGCTATATATCCTGAATTGTCGTGGGAGTTCGATTGCTTCAAAGGCTTAATATTTCTTAATAGAGAGATATTTCCCCTGGTTTCCTTATAGATTTAGTTTCTGTTAAATCGTGCCTATCGGTTATATTTTAACCCTCGTAAGCCGGGGACGGGCTTGCCTTCCGGCGTTGTGAATTGCAGGTAAAAACCACACCCGAATATGCCCTCCATTAACTTTACCAGGATTTTGTTCCTGCCCTTTTTGAGATTCACCCGCACCGTGTCCTGTCCGGGCTTTGCTGCCCGGTATATGTTGTGTGCGTGAACGAGCTTGCCATTTATCCATATCTTTATCGCATCATCGCTGCCTACCTGCATTACGACTTCTTCATCTCGTGGCGAATATACCTCGCTGTATGCATACATCGTAATCCAGTCGTCGGGGCTAAAGACCTTTGTGAGGTCAACGAGGTCGTCAATGTGATGGTCTTCGGGGAGTGGGCGCCAGCGCACCTTCTGGTTAAGTCCGTCATATTCCTTTGAGAAATCGAGCTCGCGCTCTGGCGGATAAACAATGTCAAAGCCCTTTTTATGAGGATTGGCGAAGGGACCGATGATGCGCCATTCGAGGTCGAGTATGGCGGGATTGTCGAGATAATATCGTGCTCGCTTTAGTGTCGCCACCATTCCGTCATCTCTGAAAAGCGATGGGCAGAATTTGAGTTTGGGGATTTCGGCGTTGTAATATTTCCACGCCGCCTCCCACTTTTTTAAGTGGGATTGTGCAAACGCCTTATCTTTTGGGTCGAGTGAACGGCGATAAACCTGGGCGTAAAAATATGCCCCACAGTAATGATAAAGCACGACTGCCAGTGCCCTTTCGTATTGGAGAGAGGTTTCTGTGAAATCAAACAGGTCTCGCCCTGAGATATAGAGGGGGTCTGATGTTGATGAATCAGGAATATGCAAAGTGCCAACTTCACTTGCGGCAGATTTTGTTCCCCAGGGTAGATAAATCCGCTGTCGAGTAATAATATCTTCTCTGGATAAATTGTGGAGTGCTATCATTTTGTCAACGATGTCAATCGCATCTTTCTTTTCGGCAAGAAGGGCATTTATTACGGAATGCGGATTGCGGATTGCGGATTGAAGAGAAGTCGTAGTGGTGCTA
>CAZGKP010000104.1:0-12840 GCA_964526215.1 uncultured Candidatus Sumerlaeota bacterium | reverse complement strand
TACCGTAAACGAGATTGTTCTGAATGGTCTCATTACAGCCCAAAAGTCCGCCGCCCTCCCGATATGCTGAATTGCCATAGATGGTATTGTTTTGTATGGTGGTATAGCAATTGGATAATCCACCGCCATACCGAGTAGCCGAGTTACTGTAGATAGTGTTGTTATCAATGGTGCCGGTGCAGCCGTAAATCCCTCCACCCTCTATATCGCCGATATTAGCCGAAATTGTATTGTTCTGGATGATGCCATTGCACCCACAAATCCCGCCCCCGAAACCATAATCAGGATAACGGGAATAGAAAGTATTATTGCTTATATTGTTGTTTTGAATGGTAGCCAGTGTGCCGTTTCCAGAGATGCCACCCCCCTTTTTGAGCATGGCCATTGGTAATAGTGAAACCGGAAAGGACGCAGGTGGTGAGCTCTGTCCCGGCGAATGTTACGACAGAACCAGAAGTGCTCCCATCAATAACGGTGGTAGCAACAACGGTTGCGCTGGTAGGTTCTGTGGAGCGCAGGATGATGTTTTTGCCATTGAAGCTAATGTTCTCCCGATAGGTATCGGGGGAGACGATGATTTCATCGTAATCAGTGGCGGCATCTATTGCCCCCCGAATTTTCGCATAATCTCCCGGAACCCTTATCACGGCGGAAAAAGATACAAGGGGCAGGAAAAGAACGAGTAGTGAGATTTTGAAACAGATTGAAAATTTCATTTTCAAATCCCCCTCCCTTTATTGAGATTTGATTTATAAACCTTTGTAAGTATTTCTTATTTCTCTTTTTCAGTGCAAGGGAAATTTACTAATGGAAGCGGAATTTCGGTAGATATTATGTTAAAAACTTGACCGGTGGAGTGCAGGTTCGATAGAACAACGCTTAATCGTGGTCATCCTGTTAAGGATGAACGTAATCCGCCAATTACGCTAATGAACGCGAATATTTATTAGCGGACATTCGCGAACATTCGCGGACTAATTCTCGGAGCAGCTATAATGAAATCCTTATGGACATTGCCTGTTTCTTCAGCGATTGTGGCATTTGTGTCATCCTGCGTGCTTGCGCCCCTCGTGTGCAAAATGGCTGAAGCCAGAGGCCTGCTTTCCGACCCGAAAGAGGTTCGATTTTACACATCACGAAAACCGTTACTCGGGCACCTGGTGCTCTTCGTGGGTTTCTTTTTACCTCTCGCCATCATTTTCGGGTTCAGGTTGCTTTCGGATGACGGTTATTACTCACTGGCAGAGATGCAGCGATTCAGCATCGGGCTTTTTCTGGCGTCTTTATTTCTCACCATTTCCGCCACATACTCTGATGTGCGCAATGACGCAGGGAATTTTGAATGGCTTTATATTATGGCGAGTTCGGTGCTGCTTTATTTTTTCGACATAAGGTTTGGCGAACTCAATATCCCTTTTTTAGGCTATGTAGATTTGCACTCGTGGGGACTGCCGGTGCTGGTCATCTGGGTGCTTTTAGTGGTAAGCATTGTGGAGCTCCTGGATTTTCTTGAAGGACTTGCGAGCGCCATAATAATGATTGTATCTCTCATCTATTTCTATCTTAACATAACGTCGGGTAAGGGGGAAGTCTTTGTGCCCTTATTTTTTGCGATACTTGGCGGTGCTGCGGGTGGTTTTATTCCTTACCAGCTCTTTCAAAAGAAGATTCTATACGGGAAATCGGGCAATAAGGTGGTGGGTTTTATATTTGCGGCGGGAACTGTCATTGCGCGCAGAAAGGAAACAACGGGACAATTTATCCTTTTCCCGATTGCAATTTTGCTCTTCTTTATAGTAGTTACAATTGTTTTGTTTTTAGAGAGACAGCTCTATCCATATCCCGGAGTGGGAAAGAAATCATCCCCCGTAAAGCGGGCGGAAAAACCATAAGGTGTAGAGATGAAGCGGGACACTTTTTATGTTGGCAAGCCCATAGCGCGCATTGATGCGCTCGATAAGGCGCAGGGGCGCACAAAGTATATGTCTGACCTCGTATTTGCCAATATGCTATGGGGGCGGGTGCTTCGGGCAAAGTATCCCCACGCCCGCATTCTGGGCATTGATACATCTGATGCAGAGGCAATGCCGGGAGTCGTTTGCGTCCTTACACATAAGGATGTGAAAGGCACAAATCGCTTCGGGATAGCTGTGCAGGACCAGCCCGTTCTCTGCGAAGACCGCGTGGGATATGTGGGCGATGCTGTCGCTTTGGTTGCCGCAGAGTCAGAGCGCATCGCAGAAGAAGCCCTTTCCGCCATCAGGGTGAGTTATGAACCGCTCCCGGTTGTGGACAGCCCCGAATGTGCACTCGAACCCGATGCCCCTATGCTTCATAAAGACGGAAACCTCCTTTTGCAAAATGAACTCTGTAAAGGAGATATTAAAAAGGGACTTGATGAATCCGATATTATTGTTGAGCAGACTTACATCACCCAACCACAGGAACACGCATTTTTAGAAACCGAAGGTGGCATAGGTCTATACGATGAAGCAGAGGGCATAATCACGGTCTATTGCGGTGCGCAATACGCATTCCGCGACAGGGTACAGATTGCGCGTGCGATAGAGTGGGATGAGGAGAAAATCCGCGTAGTGGCATCACCGGTGGGTGGGGCATTCGGTGCAAAGGATGAAATCACAATTCAGATATATCTTGCGCTACTTGCATACCACACAAAGCGTCCGGTAAAGATTGTGCTCTCGCGCGAAGAATCCACACAGACACACGTTAAGCGCCATCCGATGAAACTCCACTTCAAGCTCGGCGCAACAACGGATGGCAAACTCAGGGCGCTCGATGTGGACATCCTCTCGGATACTGGTGCTTATGCGTCACTTGGCGGTCCGGTTCTGAATGTTGCCTTAGAATGTGCACCCGGGCCTTACGTTATCCCACACACACATCTCTTTGGACGTCAGGTTTACACCAATAGCGGTTTCAATGGTGCATTCAGGGGGTTCGGGGGACCTCAAGCCGCCTTTGCGTTAGAGACAAATCTCGACGTTCTCGCCGGAAAACTCGGCATTGACCCGATAGATTTGCGCCTGGCAAATGTCCTTCATCGCCACGACCTCTCCGGCATTGACCACGAGATATTTACGAGCATTGGCATCGAAGAGACATTGAAGATTGCACGTTCATCGGAGTTGTGGCAGACGCGTAAGGAGCGAAAAAGAGATTTCTCTCCGCCAGAATATTACGGTGTCGGCGTGGCTTCTGCTATGCAGCCACTGGGGCTTGGCAAGGGCATCCCCGATTATGCAAACAGCGCAATTGAGCTTACGCCGGAAGGCAAGTTCCTCGTGCGTCAGGGAGCGATAGAGATTGGACAGGGCAACCTCGAATGTTTTGTTCAGATGGCGGCAGAGTGCCTGCAATGTTCCCCTTCACTCATCGAATTAACACACGGCGACACCGGTGCCGGACCCGATTCAGGCTCCGTCACAGCCTCGAAGTCAATTTACCTTGTGGGGAATGCCATCTATCGCGCCGCAAAAGACCTCGTAGCTAAACTCGGGGCTTTTGTCAGCGAGGAATTTGCGCAGCCATATAAATACAAAGGCGGAGAATTTTCATCAAACGGCAAGGTTTTAACCCTCGAGGAAGTGGCGCAGAAACTTATGGAGAAAAATCTGAAACTGGTCGGTGAGGGATTTTTTGCACATCCGGTATCGGACAGGGATTATGGGGACGGTCTGCCACATTGCCTGTATGCATTTATTACGCAGGTCGCATCGGTGGTCGTGGATGCAGAAACGGGTGAGGTGCGGGTCGGGGAGATACTCTCTATACCCGATTGCGGGCGCGCCGTAAATCCGCAGGGGGTGGAGGGGCAATGCGAGGGAGGGCTGGCGCAGGGCATCGGTTATGCCCTCTACGAGGACTGCATCATCGAGAAGGGGGAATTTCTCACAAAGAACTTTTCCACATATATCATCCCGACGGCGTTAGATGTGCCGCGGCGGACGCCTACCGTCATAGTGGAATCGTTTGAAGATACGCATCCATTCGGGGCGAAGGGGATGGCAGAGCCGCCAATGGTGGCTGCGGGACCGGCGGTTCTGAACGCCATATATGATGCTGTCGGTGTGCGGATTTTCGACCTCCCCGCCACACCGGAGAAAATTCTTACCGCCCTGAAGAAAAAATTGGGAAAATAGGTTCGGCAGATGACGTTTATAGAAGTTTTATTTGCCATCTTTGTAATATTGGGGGGTCTTTTTTACGTATATCTCGTGGCGGTGCATTTCATAAATAAGAAGCGCGAGCAGCTCATCAAAGCGATGGAGGAGGCATTCGCGCGAAAGAAATTCGTCAAGTGCCCGAGCTGCAGTGTTTTGAATCGCATCGGCGCAAGGTTCTGTGAATTTTGTAAGAAGCCACTGCCTGCACCTCCCGAGAAACCTTCAGAGGAAATCCCCGGAGTGCCCTCCGTGGAAAGTGTCGAAAAATCTGCCGATGAAACCCCAGAGCAACTCGTTCCCCAGCCAGTGGCACCCCTGCCATCTCCCAAACCCTGGATTGAATCCTTCCCCTTTCACCGCACCTGGCCCACCCCTTCCACCACCGCCCTTATATCCATCACCAGTGCTTATGTCTTTATTATAGTGGTTTTCTTAGTGTTTAGCGAGATTTACAATGTCACCAAGGAGGGAGTTATTGAACTCCGCGATGTATCAAAGGGGATGGCAAAACGCCGGGCTCCCATAGTTTCATCACAACCCATTCCGCCCCCGACTTCAACACCCACCCCATCTCCCACTCCTTTTTCCGTTACCGGCACCCGCGAGGAGCAAATCACCAAACTTATGCTCCTGCTGGAGAGCGAGGACTGGAACGTGGCAAACGAGGCGAAGAAGCGCCTTATTGAAATGGGAAAACTCGCTGCGCTTGCCCTGGCAAAGGAGATAAATCACCCCGACGAAATGATGCGCACACACGTCATAACCGCACTCGGGCAGATGCGCATTCCCGAGACCGCTCCTGCACTTATCGGGGCGCTCAAACATCCCGACCCAATCACGGCTACACAGTCGGCGACTGCTCTGGGCAACATAGAGGCGCAAGAGGTGGTTGGCGCACTTATAGGCGCGCTGAAACACCCCGATTGGCGGGTGCGTTTAGGTGCAGTGGAGGCGCTTGGGAAACAGGGCGACCCGAAGGCACTGCCTGCCATCCTCACCTTACGGGAAGATGCCAATGAACGCATTCGGCAAGCCGCACTGAAGGCTATCGCTATATTGCAAAAAAAAGATTAAGGACGAAAATAACACACAAATCCACACAAGGCAAACACCGATAGTCGCGAATGACATTACATCCGTTGCCGCCTCAGGCAGAAACTTTGAACGGGCTCAACGGGCAAACGGGCTCAACGGGCAACGGACAACTGACTGCGGCTTATTTTCGGAGTAAACTTAATGCGAATGTGGTGGAGGCATACAATGACTCTCGAGGCACAATGCAAGCAGATGGTGGAACGGCAAATCAAATCTCGGGGCGTGAAGAATAAACGCATCCTTGATGCGATGCTTGAAATTGAACGACACCTGTTCCTCCCTGAACAGTTCCGGGAGTTTGCCTACGCCGATGAACCTCAACCCATTGGCGAGGGACAGACGATTTCCCAACCATATATCGTCGCCTTGATGACCGAGTTGCTTGACCCTCAACCCACCGACAGAGTCCTGGAGATAGGTGCGGGCAGCGGTTATCAGGCAGCCGTCCTTGCCGAGCTCGTCAGCCACGTGTATACGATTGAAGTAATACCCCTCCTTGCCGAACGCGCAGAAGAATTACTTGAGAAACTCGGTTACAAAAATATTACTGTGCGTTATGGTAATGGTTATGATGGGTGGAAGGAGGAGGCACCGTTTGATAAGGTGATGGTAACGGCTGCGCCGCCTGAAATTCCGCCGGTCTTGATTGAGGAGCTCAAAGTAGGTGGGCGACTCGTCATCCCCGTTGGCGTCCATTATCAGGTCTTATATCTCGTAAAAAAGGAGTCTGGTGGTGTTCAGCGCGAAGAGGTCATTCCGGTGCGTTTTGTCCCTATGACGGGTGGCAAATAGTGCTCAAGCGCCTTTCGCCACACCTTGTATCCGGCAGGAGTGAGATGCAAACCCTCCCGCGTGAATTCCGATTTTAATCCACCCTTTTCGTCTTTCATCAGCGAGTGCAGGTCAATATATGTAAGCCCAAGTTCATCGGCGATTTTCTTTATGCGTGTATTGAGTGCCAGAATTGCCGGATTGAGGCGTGTATATTTTTTCCCCGTCGGCAGACAGGATTCTAAATAGAGTTTTACGTCTGGCATTTTTTTGATTATGGTTATGCAAATATTGCGATAGCACTTTGCCACTCGTTCAACGGCTTGTGTGGAATTATAATCACCGAGGTCATTCACGCCAATCATCAAAAAGACGCTGGAAGGGTTGCAATCGAATACGGAGCAATCGAGGCGCTTCAGCACGCCGCGTTCGCCGATTCCCACGTGGTCGGCGATAATTCCGCGATTCAGCACATGCATTCCGGGGAAGTATTTTTCCACACTAAAGCCCTCCGTGAGGGAATCGCCGAGCAGGACGATATTTTTCAGGTGGGCATTTTCCTGTTTGAAAATTTTCACTCGATTGTAATAATGCCTTGCCCATTTGCCGAGCGGTTTCTGGGCAGCCTGCTTTTGTGCAGGAAAGCCAATCGCCACGAAAATGAGCAGCGTACAACTGGAAATCACCATAACCCACATCCGTTTAATTGTTTTCTTCATAATGACCCCCCCTTTTTCTTATTATACATCTAAAATATAGGGAAATTTTGCAGCGTCAAATTAAAAAAATTTAATGGGCTTGACACGTTCCGCTATCGGGACATAATAAAGTATATTTATTCGCGGGGGAATTTATGCACAAATGGATAATTCTATCTTTACCAGAGGGATGAGAGCCGGAAATCTTGTCGTGATTCATCTGATAATTGCGCTGTTTCTTATATTTCCTGGGCTTCAAGCGCAATGCCCCGGAGCCAGTGCGACCGGATGGATTGTGTGCATTGACCCCGGGCATCAACTCCACGCAGATAGTACCCCGGAACCGATTGGTCCCGGTACATCACAGACAAAAGCGTGCGTGTCAAGCGGCACGAGCGGGAAGATAGCAGGACCCGAACACACCGTTGTGCTCGATATTGGATTGCGACTTCGCGACATACTTACTTCGGAGGGCATAACCGTTGTAATGACGCGCACCACCGCGGATGTGCATTTGTGCAACAGCGAACGCGCCGCAATCGCCAACCGTGCCCACGCCGACCTCTTCATCCGCCTGCATTGTGATGCCGGTTCCCAGCACAACTGCTTCACGCTTTATCCCGCACGTATAGTTGGCTGGACGGATGACATATATGACGAGAGCCTGAAAGCCGCGGGGATTGTCCAGCACGCATACGCCGCATACACAGGCATCCCCGATGCCGGGCTTATTCCACGTTCAGACATTTCCGGTTTCAACTGGGCAGATGTTCCCGCCATACTCCCCGAGATGCTTCATATGCAAAACTCCGATGACGACTATCTCGTATCAACGCCCGAATTCCGCCAGAAAATGGCTGAAGGGCTGGCTATCGGCATTCTGCAATACTTGAAAACCCTCCCGCCAAAACCATCCAAAGTCCCCGGTGTCATATCTTATTAGGCGATTAAGACGCTCACATCTACAACATTTTGTAGATGTTGAGTTACCATCAAGCTAAAATTAGAAACTGACAATTGAAAATTAATTTCCGAACAGACATTCATAATTTTTAACTGTCAGTTTTTAGTTTTACATTCTTTTTTTATCCGCCGCAGGCGGAGAAGTCTTGGGAAAAGTGACCTTTCTTTGCATTTCAGAGTAGCGGCGTGTTTGCCTGTGTAAGAAGCGATTTGATAATAGCCCCGACGGAATCGAGGGCTTCGGAGAGTTTTTCAGGAAGTCTGCCACCCGCCTGCGCCATATCTGCCCTGCCGCCACCGCTCCCGCCTACTATCTTCGCAACTTCTCTTATGACTTTATCCGCCGGAACTTTCTCTTTGACGCTGTCCGTAACGGCGCAGACCAGATTTACCTTCTCCCCATCAATATTTCCAATTACAACCACGCCCTCTTTCAGGCGGGCACGAAGAGTATCGGCAAGGTTGCGCAATTCATTTGCGGCAAGCCCCTCGGTTTTGTGGGTAAGGTATTTTATTCCTTGAATTTCTTTTGCGGCGCTGACAATATCTCCCGAGCTTCCGCTCGCTTTTTCCTTGCGCAACTTTTGAATCTCTTTCCGCAGGTCTTTTAACTCCGAAAGCGCCTTTTGCACTCGCGCCGGGACATCATCCGGCATAACCGAGAGCATCTCGCTCAATTCCACCACAGCGTGCCGAGCCGCACTTGTCCGCTCGAATGCTGTAATCCCTGTCTGCGCCTCGATGCGCCGCACTCCCGATGCGATTGATGACTCCGATAAAATCACAAGCATCCCGATTTGTCCGGTGCATGCGCAGTGCGTGCCGCCGCAAAACTCTAAACTGAAATCACCTATCTGCACCACTCGCACAACCGCACCATACTTTTCACCAAATGGCGCAATTGCACCCAACTCCCTCGCCTCCTCAAGCGACATCTCGCGCGTCGTTACCTCTATATCTTTAAGGATTTGTTTCTGAACCATACGTTCCGCTTTGTGAATTTGCTCAGGCGTGAGCGGCTCTGGATTCGTGAAATCGAAACGGAAACCGTCCGGCGTAACCGATGAACCCGATTGCCTGATGTGCTTGCCGATAATGCGTTTCAGGGCGCCCTGTAAGAGATGCGTTGCGGTGTGATTGCGCATAATGGCAAGACGCCGCTCGCTATCAATGGCGGCGTGGACTATGTCACCAACACGCACCTCGCCTGATTTTACCATCCCTTTATGGAGGTGCAGTCCGCTGGGCGTCTTTTGAGTATCGGTAATTTCAATTAGTCCAGGCGAGCCGGCTCGCCCCCTCTCTATAACCGTGATTGTCCCTACGTCTCCGACCTGCCCGCCCGCTTCACCGTAAAAGCAGGTCTGCTCTAAAACGAGTGTAACCGAGTCGCCAGCCGATGCCGTCCCCACGCGCCCTCCGTTTTTTAGAATGGCGAGGACGGGTGATTCGCACTCAAAAATCGGGTGGCGGTTTTCATCTTCACGCAGGAATGCTGTGGCTCCGTATTTTTCAAAGATGTCGGCGAGGAGTTCGGCTTCTGTGGCGAGTGCTGCGCCCTTCCACGATTTCCGCGCCTCTTCACGGTGCGCCTTCATCGCATCGTCAAAGCCTCTGCGGTCAATTTCAAGACCGCGGTCTCTGGCTATCTCATCTGTCAAATCAACCGGGAAACCATAAGTTGCGTGGAGTTTGAAGACGTCTGCACCGGAGAGAATTTTTCTGCCTTTTGCCTTCGCCCTTTCAAGCAAGTCCGAAAGTATCACCTCGCCCTGCGAGAGCGTTTTGAGGAAATGTTCTTCTTCGATGCGAATAACTTTTTTTATGTGGTCGGGATGTTCTTTTAGTTCAGGGTAAGCCTCGCCCATTGTATCAATCACAGGTTCAACCAGCCGATACATAAAAGGATAGTCAATGCCGAGGAGGTGGGCAAAGCGCAAGGCGCGCCTCTGGATGCGGCGCAGGACATATCCTCGTCCCTCGTTTGATGGCATAATTCCTTCTGCGAGTGCAAAGACGAGGGCGCGTGTGTGGTCTGCGATTGCGTTAAGACCAAGGCGGACTCTGGCGGTTTTCCCAGGGTCGTGCCCGGCAAGTGGTTCATAGCGTTTTACGTATTCGAGTCCGGTGAGTTCCGCCGCACGCTTCACGATGTCCCACAGGAGGTCGGTCTCGTAGGGGCTACCGATTTTCCCACCGGTCTCGATGAAGTTTATGGCGGTTGTCATACGCTCAAGACCCGCCCCGGTATCAATGCCGTGATTCTTTAGTGGCGGGCGTGAGCCGTCTCTTTGTTGATTGAACTGGGGGAAGACCATATTCCATATCTCGAAGAATATGTCGCCCTCCTTGACGACGCGGCGGGCGATTTCTTCGGGGCTTTGTTCTTTCGCCGCTTCAAGTTCGGTATCCGTGCCCGTAAAAAACAGGATTTCAGAGCAGGGACCGCAGGCACCCGTATCTCCGGCGGGACCCCAGAAGTTCTCCTTTTCATCGAGACAGATGATGCGTGAGCGCCCAACCCCCTGTTCCCGCTCCCAGATTTCGGCAGCTTCGGGGTCTTTTTCGTAAACCGAGACCCAGAGGCGTTCATCCGGTAGGCGCATCACCTGCGTTACGAATTCCCACGCCCAGGCGATTGCCTCACGTTTGAAGTAATCGCCGAATGAAAAATTCCCGAGCATCTCGAAGAAGGTGTGATGTCTGAGAGTGCGCCCGACATTTTCGAGGTCGGAGCCTTTGCCTCCGGCGCGCAGGCATTTCTGCGCCGTTGTGGCGCGCCGGTAAGGAAGCGGGTCAACCTCGCCAGAATAGAGGCGTTTGAATTGAACCATCCCGGCAGTGGTGAACAGGAGCGTCGGGTCATCCGGCGGGATGAGGGGTGCACTCGGCACGTGCTTATGCCCCCGTGCAACAAAAAAATCTATAAAGAGCTTACGCAGTTCTCTGCCTTTCATAACAAAATATCACCTTGCCCAAAATTGATGTGTAACACAAAAGTCAAGAAATTGCATCCTTATATGCGAGGGAGGGTGATAACCTGTCAACAGGTTTATGGGGAAAAGCATTGGCGGGGGATCAGGATACGAAGAGGTCGGTGAATTGGAATTTCTCAACATCTACAAGCCCCTTGTCGGTTATCTTCAGGGCGGGGATGACGGGTAATGCAAGGAATGACATCTGCATAAATGGATCGTCGAGGATGCAACCGCACTCTTTAGCCGAGGCACTTAAACTATCAACCTTTTTGCGGACAAATTCGAGCGGCTTATCGCTCATAAGCCCCGCAATCGGCAGCGCCAGCGATTCGAGAATTTTGCCATCCCGCACAACCACCTGCCCACCTTGCATCTTTACTATCTCGATGATTGCCGTCAGGATGTCATCGTCGCTCACACCCACGACAACGATGTTGTGTGAATCGTGAGCGACGCTGGATGCGAGCGCACCGGCTTTCAGCCCGAAGCCCTTCACAAAGCCCTTGCCGATGTTGCCGGATGCCCGATGTCGCTCCGCAACAACCACCTTCGCAATGTCGCGCTCCGGGTCAGATACCACCTTGCCATCTTCAATCCTCGCATCCTCTATGAGGCTCTCTGTGATAATCTGATGCGGGATTACGCCGATGACGCGAATGCGTTTCCCCGCCGCATCAATGCTGACATCGCTCATCCCCATCCAGTTGATGTTCATTGTGCTGCGGATGAAGGGGGGATTTTCAGGGATTTCCCAGCCAATCAGATGTCCGTCTTCAGCGGCGAGAACTCCACCCTTGTAAACCTGATGCACCGATACTGTATCCAGGTCCTCGAGGACGAGTAAGTCGGCAATATAGCCCGGAGAGAGGGCGCCCAGGTGTTTTAGCTGGAAATACTCCGCAGTGTTTATGGTGGCGAGTTGTATGGCACGTATGGGGTCGAGCCCCAGGGAGATAGCCTGTTTTACGATAGCGTTTATGTGCCCGTTATCGAGGAGGTCGGCAGGGTGGCGGTCGTCGGTTACAAACATACATTTCTGTGCATTGTGGTCGTTGACGAGGGGGAGTAGTTCTTTGAGGTTTTTGGCAGTGGTGCCCTCGCGTATCATAACATACATACCGTTGCGGAGTTTTTCACGAGCCTCGGCGAGGCGTGTGCACTCGTGGTCGCTCTTCACACCGGCGGTTATGTATGCGGCGAGGTCTTTGCCCGAAAGGAGCGGGGCGTGTCCGTCAACACGTTTCCATTTAGCGATTTTGATTTTTTCAAGTGTGCCTTTATCGCGGTGGATAACACCGGGGAAATTCATCATCTCGGCGATGCCAAGAACCTGTTCCTGATTGAGTAACATCTCAAGGTCGGGCGAGTAAAGTTTTGCGCCGGATGTCTCCATATCTGTGGCGGGGACACAGGAGGGAATCATTATGTATACCGAGAGAGGTAACCCCCGGCTCGCCTCCATCATAAAGCGTATGCCGTCCAGCCCCAGGACGTTTGCAATCTCGTGCGGGTCAGCAACCACCGATGTGGTTCCGAGCGGGACGACTGCGCGGGCAAATTCGCCGGGCACAACCATTGAACTTTCAAGATGCACATGACCATCTATGAATCCCGGACACAGATACCTCCCGCCGAGGTCAATCACGGTCCTGGCATCATAATCACCCAGCCCCACTATCCTGCCATCAAAGATCGCAACACTGGTCTCGTGAATGTCGCCAGCAAAGACATTGACAACGCGTGCATTTTTCAGAACCAGGTCGGCAGGCTCTTCGCCGTGTGCAACGGCAATCCGCTCCTCATATCTCTCCATCGGATTTTCCCCTTTCAGAGGTCTCCCGCGCAGATAAAGGGCGCAAAATCCCCGCACTGGCTCACTTGTTCTGCGGGCTTGCCCGTATTACCCAGGCGGCATACAGAATCTTTCGTTTCTGATACAGGTATTGCCCCCTTTCTATCACAAGTAGAGAAATCTATTTAAGAAAATCAAAGAGCCTTTGCAAGGAGTTTTTGAACGGGTGCAAGGAGACCGAAGTCGCAGTTGAAAAACGGGGGCGCTGATACCCCGGAGATGAGAAACGCAAGGTGATGATTACTACTGCTTTGTCAGGGTTGTTGTGAGGAGTAAATTGTCTAATGTGCAGGCTG